>JAGQTQ010000046.1:10186-34534 GCA_020438905.1 Mycobacterium sp. | reverse complement strand
CCGTCGATGGTGCCGTAGCCGGTCACCACGCCGTCACCGACCGGACGGTTCTGCTGCAGGTTGAAGTTGGTGGAGCGGTGCCGGGCCAGGGCGTCGAGCTCGACGAAGGAATCCTCGTCGAGCAGGGCCAGGATCCGCTCGCGGGCGGTCAGCTTGCCCTTGGCATGGGCCTTCTCGACGGCGGCCTCGCCGACCGGATGCAGCGTCTCCTCCGTACGCCGGCGCAGATCGGCCAGCTTGCCGGCCGTTGTATGAATATCCGCGGTGTGAATATCCGCATCGGTCGTCGTCATGGATGACGATGTTAGCCCCCGGGCTCACTCGCGGACGACGAGCACGCTGCGCAGCATCGGGTCCCCGCAGTAGGCGATCCGGGTTCCGCTGGCGGCCTCGGCCTGCAGCGCCGCCAGGACGTCGGCGTTGATCCGCTCCCCGGGAGCCAGCGCGGGGACGCCGGGCGGATAGGGCGCCGCCGTCTCCGCGGCGATCCGACCCGCGGCCCGCTCGGCAGGAACCCGTTCGTGGTCGGCGAAAAAGGCGTCCCGGGGCGTCATCACGGGGTCGGGTTCCAGCGTCCAGGCGGTGATGGGAATCAGCGCCCGCGGCTGCCCGCGATGCTCCTCGATGGCGTTGACGATCTCGGTGACCATGAAGTCCACGGTCTGCTCGGTGTCGGCCATGGTGATCACCGGGGAGAACGTGTCGCGATCGGCGAACTCCAGCTGCAACCCGTGTTCCTCGAGTTCGTCGGCGACGAGCTGCCCGTCCGCCCCCGTGCCGGCCAGGGTCAACACGATCTTCGTCGGGTCGTGCATCAGCAGCCCCGGTGACCGTTCGGCGATATCGGCGCCGACCACCTCGAGCCCGGGCACCTGCCGGAATCGGTCCCGTGCCGCGTCAGCCAGGCCGATGGCGCGGCCGAGCAGTTCGGCACCGCGTTCGGCGAGCAGGTCGCGGGTCAGGTCGATGCTGGCGAAGATCGCCCCGGAAGGACTGGTGGTGTGCAGGCCTTCGAACGCGGCCTCGAGCCGTTCGAGGTCGATGCGGTCGGCCTGCGCCAGCACCATCGAGGACTGGGTGAACCCGGTGACCTGTTTGTGGATGCTGGTCACCACCGCGTCGGCGCCGCAGGCGATGGCGTGCGGCGGCAGGTCGGGATGAAAACCCAGATGCGCTCCCCAGGCGGCATCGACGGTCAACGGGATGCCGTGGGCGTGAGCCAGGTCCGCATGGGCCGCGACGTCGGACACCCCGCCGACGTAGCTGGGTTCCACCAGCATCACGGCTTTGGCGTCGGGATGGGCCTTCAGCGCCGCGGCGACCCGTTCGACGGGCATGCCCGCGGTCAGCCCGGTCCGCTCGTCGATGTCGGGCCTGATCCACACCGGGACGAGGCCGGCCAGAACCAGGCCGAAGAACAGCGACTTGTGGATCGTGCGGGCCGCGATGACCTTGTCCCCGGGCTTGCCCAGCGACAGGCAGATCGCCTCGTTTCCGTGTGTGGAGCCCTGCACCGAGAAGCCGCACCAGTCGGCGCCCCACAATTCGCCGGCCAGTCGCTCGGCGGTGGCCAGGCGCGGCGTCGAGACCCTGCGGTTCTCGATGCCGAGGTAGTGCGGAACGTCGAGGGCCAGAAAGTCGTCGATCAATTCCGGATTGCGCTTGTGGCCGGGCGTGCAGAACGGGGTGCCCGGATTCGCCAGGAAGTTCCGGTATGCGTCGTACAGGGGTCTTTCGCTCATCGCGATCCTTTGACGCTCGTGTCCTTGCCAATTCCGGCACCGGTGACGTAAGAGAAGACTGACTTAGGAGAAGACTATGGCCTATCCCGATAACGTGCTGGCGCAGGACGAGCGGGTCGTGTTGCACCGCCACCCGCACTGGAAGCGCCTCATCCTGCCCGTGCTGGCGGTGCTGGTCTCAACGGCGCTCGCGTCCTTCGGTGCAGCCGTGGTCAGCCGCGCCGAGTGGGATCCGCGCACCAAACAGGTGGTGTGGGCCGTGATCGCCGGCATCTGGCTGATCCTGGTGGTCTGGTTGACCCTACGGCCGTTCCTGGCGTGGCTGACCACCCACTTCGTGATCACCGACCGGCGGGTGATGTACCGGCACGGGGTGCTGACCCGGGCCGGGATCGATATCCCGCTGGCCCGGATCAACAGCGTCGAGTTCCGGCACGGATTGCTGGACCGGCTGGTGCGCACCGGCACCCTGGTGATCGAGTCCGCGGCGCAGGATCCGCTGGAGTTCTTCGACATCCCGCAGGTCGAGCAGGTGCACTCGCTGCTCTACCACGAGGTCTTCGACACCCTGGGTGCCGAGGAGTTCGGAACCGGGTCCCCAGGCTAGGCGGCTGGGTGTTAGGCGGCCGGGTGCTAGGCGGCTGGGGGGCGGCGCCGGCGTCGCAGTGGGGTCACCACGCCGCGCCGGGCCTCGCGGGCCTCGAACTCGTCCTCGATCGCCTCGGCGATACCGCCGGCGGTCAGCGTCGACTCCAGCGCCCGGTCGGGCTCGCGGCCCACCTCGTCGGGGAAAACCCAGCGCCGGAAGGCCCAGAACCGGAACGCCATCTGCAGCAGGTTGCCGACGATGTAGGCCGACACGAAGTCGGCGATGTTCTCCACGGTCAGCGACACGTTGGGCACCCGCAGGCCCAGCACATAGCTGGAGAACCACAGCGGGACCATCGCCAGGACCACGCCGACACCGCTGACCCCGAAGAACAGCAAAGCCTCGTGGTGGCGTTCGCGGCCGCCGCGATCACGGAAGCTCCACTCCCGGTTGAGGATGTAGGAGGCGATCACCGCCACGATGCCGGCGATCACCTTGGCGGTGACCGGCTTGGGCTCGAGGATGGTCAGCTTCAGGGTGTAGAAGATCACCGAGTCGATGACGAACGTGGTCGCCCCGACGATCGCGAACTTGATCAGCTCGTGATGCCGCTCGGCGACGGGCCGGACCGTCCGGGGCAGCCGGGCGATCGTGGCATCAGCGAAAGACACAGGGGCAAATTCTACGGAAATCCCCGCAGGTTGCGTAGAGATGCTGGTCACGGTTGGTAAACGCCGGTCGATAGATCAGCGGCCATCGGGGTCGTGACACCATGGTCGCCGTGCCGAACGGACCCGTGGTGGCGATGGTGGGCGGCGGGCAGTTGGCCCGGATGACCCATCAGGCCGCGATCTCCCTGGGCCAGAGCCTACGGGTGCTGGCCGTCAGTGCCGATGATCCGGCGGCCCGGGTCAGCCCGGACGTGCTGCTGGGATCCCACACCGACCTGGAGGCCCTGCGTGCGGCGGCGGCCGGTGCGACCGCGCTGACCTTCGATCACGAGCACGTCCCGACCGAACTGCTGCACACCCTGGTCGAGGAGGGGGTGGCGGTGCTGCCGCCGCCGCAGGCGCTGGTCTACGCCCAGGACAAGCTGGCGATGCGCCGGCGGCTTGCCGCGATCGGTGCGCCGGTGCCCCGGTTCGCAGAGGTCCGGACGGTCGGGGACGTCGACGCCTTCGCCGCCTCCACGGGTGCGGAAGTGGTGGTCAAGACCGTTCGCGGCGGCTACGACGGCAAGGGTGTGGTGCTGGCCGACGACCTGCGGTGCGCCCGCGAGGCGGTGGCCGGGTACCTCGACGACGGGGTGGCGGTGCTGGTCGAGGAGCGGGTGCCGATGCGCCGCGAACTGGCGATCCTGGTGGCCCGCTCGCCGTTCGGCCAGGGGGCGGCCTGGCCGGTGGTGGAAACCGTCCAGCGTCGGGGCATCTGCGTCACCGTGGTGGCCCCGGCACCGGATCTGCCGCAGCAACTGGCGGCCGAGGCCGAACAATTGGGATTGCGGATCGCCGACGAGCTCGGCGTGGTCGGCGTGCTGGCCGTGGAGCTGTTCGAGACCACCGAGGGTGCGCTGGTGGTCAACGAGCTGGCGATGCGCCCGCACAACTCCGGGCACTGGACCATGAACGGCTCGGTCACCAGCCAGTTCGAACAGCATCTGCGAGCGGTGCTGGACTACCCGCTCGGTGATACCCGGGCGCTGGCCCCGGTGACGGTGATGGCCAACGTGCTGGGCGCCCCGGTCACCCCGGAGATGGGGATGGACGAGCGGGTGCATCATCTGATGGGCCGGATCCCGGAGGTGCACGTGCATCTCTACGGCAAGCAGGAGCGGCCGGGACGCAAGATCGGCCACGTGAACGTCCTTGGTGCCGATGTCGCGGTGGTGCGGGAACGCGCCGAGCGCGCGGCGCACTGGCTGTCACACGCCGAGTGGACGGATGGATGGGAAGGCACGATATGACCGAGCAGCCCCGGGTTGGCCTGATCATGGGCAGCGACAGCGACTGGCCGGTGATGGCGGCCGCGGCCGAGGCGCTGGCCGAGTTCGAGGTGCCCTTCGAGGTGGGTGTGGTCTCGGCGCACCGGACCCCGGGCCTGATGCTCGAATACGCGCGCACCGCGGCCGGCCGCGGCCTCGAGGTGGTCATCGCCGGGGCCGGCGGTGCGGCGCACCTGCCCGGCATGGTGGCCGCGGCCACCGCTCTGCCGGTGATCGGCGTCCCGGTGCCGCTGGCCAAACTCGACGGCCTGGACTCGCTGTTGTCGATCGTGCAGATGCCGGCCGGGGTGCCGGTCGCAACGGTGTCGATCGGGGGTGCCCGCAACGCCGGATTGCTGGCGGTGCGGATCCTGGGATCCGCCGATGCGGCGATGCGGGAGCGGATGGAAGGTTTCCAGAAGGGTCTCGAGGCGGAGGTCGCGGCCAAGGACCGGGCGCTTCGGGAGCGTTTACTCGGAATGTAGGCAAGCGGGTACCGTTACTCGCGATTGGCGAGGAGCCTGTGATGGCTAGAGGAGGCTGTGATGGCTAGTTGGGCCGGTGATCCTTCATTCGACGTGTTCCGGTTGCCTGAGGAGCACGACGAGCTTCGGGCCGCGATCCGGGCGTTGGCGGAGAAGGAAATCGCTCCGTACGCCGCCGCGGTGGACGAGGAGGCGCGCTTCCCGCAGGAGGCACTCGATGCGCTGAACGCTTCGGGTTTCAACGCCGTGCACGTCCCGGAGGAGTACGGCGGACAGGGTGCGGATTCGGTGGCCGCCTGCATCGTCA
This sequence comes from Mycobacterium sp., assembly GCA_020438905.1. Taxonomy (GTDB): domain Bacteria; phylum Actinomycetota; class Actinomycetes; order Mycobacteriales; family Mycobacteriaceae; genus Mycobacterium. The sequence continues at coordinate 29,430 of JAGQTQ010000046.1, read as the reverse complement.
TCGAGGAGGTGGCCCGGGTCGACGCCTCGGCGTCGCTGATCCCGGCGGTCAACAAACTGGGCACCATGGGCCTGATCCTCCGCGGCTCCGACGAGTTGAAGCGCAAGGTGCTGCCCGGCGTCGCCGACGGCGAGGCGATGGCGTCCTACGCGCTCTCCGAGCGTGAGGCCGGCAGTGACGCAGCGGCGATGCGGACCCGCGCCAAGGCCGACGGTGACGACTGGATCCTCAACGGCTCCAAGTGCTGGATCACCAACGGCGGCAAGTCGACCTGGTACACCGTGATGGCGGTCACCGATCCCGATAAGGGCGCCAACGGCATCTCCGCTTTCATGGTCCACGCCGACGACGAGGGCTTCACCGTCGGACCCAAGGAACGCAAGCTCGGCATCAAGGGCTCGCCCACCACCGAGCTGTACTTCGAGAACTGCCGCATCCCCGGCGACCGGATCATCGGTGAGCCCGGCACCGGCTTCAAGACCGCGCTGGCCACCCTGGACCACACCCGCCCGACCATCGGCGCCCAGGCCGTCGGCATCGCCCAGGGCGCGCTGGACGCCGCGATCGCCTACGCCAAGGACCGCAAGCAGTTCGGCCGGCCGATCGCCGACAACCAGGGTCTGCAGTTCATGCTCGCCGATATGGCGATGAAGGTGGAGGCCGCCCGGCTGATGGTCTACTCCGCGGCCGCTCGGGCCGAGCGCGGGGAGGGCAACCTCGGGTTCATCTCGGCGGCCTCGAAGTGCTTCGCCTCCGATGTGGCCATGGAGGTCACCACCGACGCCGTGCAGATCTTCGGCGGCGCCGGCTACACCGTCGACTTCCCGGTCGAGCGGATGATGCGCGACGCCAAGATCACCCAGATCTACGAGGGCACCAACCAGATTCAGCGTGTGGTGATGTCCCGCGCGCTGCTGCGCTGAGCGGGTTCACCCCGCGCCCCGCAGATGGGTGATGTCACCGGCCGCCACCGCCACGGTCTGCGAGCCGGTGTTGATGTGGAGTCGGCCGAGTTGGTCGAGATCCGTTGCGACACCGACGATTTCGCGGCCGCCAGGCAGTTCGGCTCGGACCCGTGTTCCCAGCGTCACGCTGCGCTCGCGGTAGTCGGCGACCAGACCGGGGTCGGCGCCGCCGGCGGCGCGCCAGCGGTCGATCCGCGCGGCCCACTCGGCCAGGACGCTGCCCAGCAGCGCGCTGCGGTCGAGCATGGTCGAGCCCAGCATCGCCAGCGAGGTGGCCCGGGCGTCGGGGGCCTCCTGGGCGGTCAGTGAGACGTTGAGGCCCAGGCCCACCACGATCATCGGTTCGGGTGCGGCCACCTCGGCCAGGATTCCGCCCAGCTTGCGCTCGCCGACCAGGATGTCGTTGGGCCACTTCAGGCCGGCGCGGATACCGGTGGTGGCTCGCACGGCGTCGACCGCCGCCACCCCGGTCAGCAGTGGCAGCCAGCCCCACGCGGTGGAGGGCAGGCCGGCCACGCCGACGCCGAGGGACACCGCGATCTGTGACCGTGGCGGGGTGGACCAACTGCGCCCGGCCCGGCCGCGGCCGGCGCTCTGGTGCTCGGCGACCAGGACCGCACCGTCGATGTCCTGCCCGGCGGCGCGGCGGGCCAGCAGATCGGCGTTGGTGGAACCGGTGGTCTGCACCACGTCCAGGCTGCGCAGCGCCCGGTGCGGTCCTACCAGGTCACGGCGCACCGCGGCGACGTCCAGCGGGGGGCGGTGATCGGTCATGACCGCCAGCGTAAGGCCGGTGGCGCCCGGCCCGGATCGACCCGGATTGACTCAGCGGGAGACCAGCCCCTAGTTTGGGCTCCCGTGAACACTCTGCGCTCAGTCGCCGCTCTTTCCGGTGCCCTCATGGTTGCCTCCGTCGGGTTCGCCGGCGCGGCCGCCGCCGACACGGTGCCGCCGGCCATGCTCAACACCACCTGCTCGCTGGACCAGATCATGGCCGCGACCAAGGTCGTCGATCCGGTCACCTACGGGGAACTGATCGGCAAGTACAACTCCGAGCCCGGTTGGGTCCAGGGCGGCATCGTCTACCACATGAATCTGCTGCTGCAGAAGTCGCCGCAGGACCGGCAGGCCGAGATCAACACGCTGACCGGGATTTTCCCGGAGTACGTCTCCATCTTCACCGCAGCGGAGCCGGTCGCCAACGAGATCGCGGCGAAGTGCCCGACCTTCCCGGCCGAGGATCCCGCGGTGTGGGACGCCACGGCGCCGGCGCCGGCGCCGGTTTCCTAGTCACCCGCCCTGTTCAACCAGGGAGCTGTTCAACCAGGGAGCTGCTCAACCAGGGAGATAGTCACCTTCTCGGCTTCCCGGCGGCGCTCCAGCGCCGCCGGGTCCGGGTTGGTCAGCTGTACCAGCGACGCTCCGGGAGCCAGCACCGCCAGCAGGTTGTCGACGATCTCCTCGGCGGTTGCCCATGGCCGGTCCGACATGACCCGGTCCCGGGCGCTCAGTCCTTGGTCGGTGGCGCTGCGTAGGGCCGCTTCGAGGACGTCCTCGGCGGATTGCCCGTGCAGTGCCGGCCCCGGTGACCGTTCGGCGATCACCGTGTCGCCGTGCACCCGTACGGCGGTGGCGTAGTCGGTGACCCCGACCGGCAGCCCGTCGACGGCCCTGCCGAACGGGTCCAGCGACAGCACCGCCACCTCGCCCGGCTGACCGTCGGCCACCGCTTCGTCGGCCTCGCCGAGCCGATCGAGGGTGCACAGGGCGATCTCGGCCGGACCGGCCGTCGTCACCTCGGCGCCGATCCACCACACCCCGAGTAGCACCGCCGCGGTCTGCCAGTGCGCCGGCAGCAGCACCGCCACCCGAGTGCCGGGACCGGCGCCGAGTTCCTCGCGCAGCAGGTTGGCGGTCTTGGCCGCCCAATTGGCCAGCGTGACCGTCGACAACTCGATCCGTTCGCCGGTCGTGTCGTCGTAATAGGTGATCCGGGGGCCCATCGGGTCGCGGGCCAGCAGCGGGTCGAGCAGTGCCGCGGTCAGGTTCGTCAATTTCAATTCACGCCCTGCTCAATTCACGCCCTGCTCAATTCACGCCCTGCTCAATTCACACACTGGGGATCCGCGGACCCCGCGGTGAACACCTGCGACGGCAGCGGAGCCTGCCCGCCGGCAGCATCGCCCGACGTGTCCGAAGCTCCCGAGGTGTCCGCGGCGCCCGACATGTCCTGAATGCTCTGCCCGCTGGGCGACGACCCCTCCAGCCCGGAGCCGGGGCCGGAGTAGTCCTCGGTGAGCACCACTCGGACGGTGCCCGCCGGGATCGACGAGTCCGACATCACCGGAAGTCCGCCGAGTTCCCGGGCGACCGCCTCGGCGCCCAGGTCATCGCCGGTGGCGGCCTGAACCTGGCTCTCGCTGACCTTCGCCGCGTCGTTGTTGCCGACGGTCCCGATGAGGAATCCGCTGAAACCCAGCTCGTCGGACACCGCGCCGGCCAGGCCGTTGATATCGCTGTCGTTGAGAACCTCGACGGTGGTCTGGTCGGGGGTGTAAGCGATCTTCGCGGTCTGGCCCTGATCCTGGTCCTTGAGCAGCCCGGCCACCCACTCCTGCACCTGCGAGGGGTCGACCCGGACCACCGACTGCATGCCGTCGTCGCTCCAGCCGTCCTCGGCGAGCACCGGGATGGTGGCGAAGGCCACGTTGCCCCCCGCCAGCTTCTGCAACTGCTTGAGGAAGTCCATCACGTTCCAGCCGGCCGAGATCACCACCGAGCGCTGAATCGCCTCCTGCAGGCGGTTGAGGGTGGCCGGGCTGCTCAGCGTCTTACCCGAGATCACCTGGTGGGCCAGGGACGCCATCACCACCTGCTGGCGGACCACCCGGTCGAGGTCGCCGCGCGGGAGTTCGTGGCGCTGCCGGACGAAACTCAGCGCCTGCGGGCCGTCCAGACGCTGCCACCCGGCCGGGAAGTCCGCTCCGGACAGCGGTTCGTAGACCGGCTCGTTGAGGCACACCTCGACGCCGCCGAGGGCGTCGGTGATCAGTGAGAAACCCAGCAGGCCGATCTCGGCGTAGTGGTCCACCGTCACCCCGGTCAGGTCGGCGACGGTCTGGATCAGCGCGTTGCGGCCGTCCTCCACGGCGATCGGCTCGGCCTCGGCGGCGTCGATGCCGCGGACCTCGACGAGATCCTTCATCCTGTCGAGTTTGACCTGGCCGAACACCCCGTTGATCTTGGTCTTGTCCATCCCCGGCGCCTCCACATAGGAGTCCCGGGGAATCGAGATCGCGGTGGCCGAGCGTCCGTTGTCCGGGATGCGCACCAGGATGATCGTGTCGGTGTTGGTGGCGACCTCGTCACCGGCGTGCAGCTGGGCGAGTTCGGCCTCCGAGAGGGGATTGCCGTGGGCGTCGGTGCGGCTGTCCATACCGACCAGCAGGATGTCGACGGCCCCGTCCCCGTCGCCGCCCCGGGCGCCCAGCATGGCGGTGGTGAAGTGGAATATCCCGTTCTCGAACGAGCGAACCGACCCCCACGCCGCCCCGGTCCCCAGCAGGACGGTCACCGCGAGCAGGGCCAGAACGGTGCGCCCGGCCGGCCGGGCGCGAGTCACTGCCGTCACATCCGTCTCATCTGGCACGTGCCCCAGGCTACTGGGCGCGTGGCCGCATCCGGGTTAGCCGCAACCGGCGTGCCAGACTCTCCACCATGGCGCACAGGTTGGTGATCACCGGCGCGGCCGGGCAGGTCGGGCGCTTCCTCGCAGCGCAGGCGGCGCGCCGGGGCTATGACGTCTGCGCGCTGACGCACCGGGAATTCGACATCACCGATCCGGACGCCGCCCGCCGGCACGTGCGGGGCGGCGACGTGGTGGTCAACTGCGCGGCGTTCACCAACGTCGACGCCGCCGAGGCCGACCCGGACGGTGCGTGGGCGATCAATGCGGCCGGGCCGGGCAACATCGCCCGCGTCTGCGCCGCGGCGGGCGCCCGGATGATCCACATCTCGACCGACTATGTGTTCGCCGGGGACCTGGACCGCCCGTATGACATCTCCGATGCCACCGGCCCGCTCAGCGTCTACGGCCGGACCAAGCTCGAGGGGGAGCGGGCGGTGCACGACGCGCTGCCCGAGGCCCATGTGGTGCGCACCTCCTGGGTCTACACCGGCTCCGGCGGTAGCGACTTCGTCGCGGTGATGCGCCGGCTGGCGGCCACCGACCGCACCGTCGACGTGGTCGCCGACCAGACCGGGTCGCCGACCTACGCCGGGGATTTGGTCGAGGCCCTGCTGGAGGTGGCCGCAGGCGGGATCCGGGCGCCGATCCTGCACGCCGCCAACGCCGGGGCCGCCAGCCGTTTCGAACAGGCTCGCGCGGTGTTCGCCGAACTCGGCGCCGATCCGGAGCGGGTGCGGCCGGTCGGCACCGACGCCGTCCCGCGGCCGGCGCACCGACCGGTGTTCTCGGTGCTGTCGATGGCCGGATCGGTCCGGGCCGGACTGACTCCGCTGCGCCCGTGGCGGGCTGCGCTTGCCGAGGCTGTCGCGGTGCCGGTCGGCGACGGACCGATACGCTCAGCGCCGTGAGGGACGAGGCCGTGAACGAGGAGGCCGTGAGGGACGAGGCCCTGACCGTGGTCACGGTGACCTTTTCGCCGGGTTCGCATCTCGACCGTTTCCTGTCCTCGCTGACGGTGGCCACCGACCGCAAAGTGCGGGTGGTGATCGCCGACAACGGGTCCACCGACGGTGCACCCGAGGAGGCCGTGCAGCGCTATCCCGGCACCGAACTGCTGCGCACCGGCGGCAACCTCGGCTACGGCACCGCGGTGAACCGTGCCGTGGCGACGCTGCCCGCCGGGGATGAGTTCGTCGTGGTGGCCAACCCCGACGTGGTGTGGGGCCCGGACAGCATCGACGTGTTGCTCGAGGCGGCCGCTCGCTGGCCGGAGGCCGGCTCGCTGGGGCCGCTGATTCGCGATCCCGACGGCTCGGTGTACCCCTCGGCCCGTCACCTGCCCAGCCTGATCCGCGGCGGGATGCACGCCGTGGTGGGATTCGCCTGGAAGGCCAACCCCTGGACGAAGTCCTACCGCCAGGAGCGTCTCGAGCCCAGCGAGCGCCCGGTCGGCTGGCTGTCGGGCTCGTGTCTGCTGGTGCGCCGGTCGGCCTTCGACGCGATCGGGGGGTTCGACGAGCGCTACTTCATGTACATGGAGGACGTCGACCTCGGCGACCGGCTGGGCCGGGCGGGCTGGCTCAACGTCTACGTTCCCGGCTCGGAGATCCTGCACGACAAGGGGCACTCGACCGGCCGCGACCCGGCCCGGAACCTGACCGCCCACCACACCAGCACCTACATCTACCTGTCGGATCGCCATACCGGCGTGTGGCGGGCACCGCTGCGGTGGACAATCAGGGGCGCGCTGCGGGCACGGGCCCGCGCGGCGGTGCGCAAGTCCCGCCGGGAGCTCGGGAAGGGGCAGTCACGATGAGCGAGGCCGTGACGGTGCGGACCGCGACGCGCAACGTCGACGCCGTGGTGCTGGTCGGCGGTAAGGGCACCCGGCTGCGGCCGCTGACGCTGTCCGCGCCGAAGCCGATGCTGCCCACCGCCGGACTGCCGTTCCTGACCCATCTGCTCTCGCGGATCGCGGCGGCCGGTATCGAGCACGTCGTGCTGGGCACCTCCTACAAGGCCGAGACCTTCGAGGCCGAGTTCGGCGACGGCTCCAAGCTCGGGCTGCAGATCGACTACGTCACCGAGGAGCAGCCGCTGGGCACCGGTGGCGGTATCGCCAACGTCGCACCCAAACTGCACAACGACACCGTGATGGTGTTCAACGGCGATGTGCTCTCCGGCGCGGACCTCGGGGCGATGCTGGCCACTCACGCCGAACGCGACGCCGACCTCACCCTGCATCTGGTCCGGGTCGGCGACCCGCGGGCCTTCGGCTCGGTGCCCACCGATGCCGACGGGAACGTGCTGGCCTTCCTGGAGAAGACCCAGGACCCGCCCACCGACCAGATCAACGCCGGCACCTACATCTTCAAGCGCAGCATCATCGACCGCATCCCGCGGGGCCGGGAGGTATCGGTGGAACGCGAGGTGTTCCCGACACTGCTGGGCGAGGGAGCCAAGGTGTGCGGGTACGTCGATGCCACCTACTGGCGCGATATGGGCACCCCGGAGGACTTCGTCCGGGGCTCGGCGGACCTGGTGCGCGGAATCGCACCGTCGCCGGCCCTGGGCGGCCAGCGTGGGGAGAGCCTGGTCCATGACGGGGCCTCGGTGGCCCCCGGGTGCTTGCTTTACGGCGGAACGGTGGTGGGCCGCGGCGCCGAGATCGGCGCGGGGGTGCGCCTGGACGGCGCGGTGATCTTCGACGGCGCCCGCATCGAACCGGGGGCGGTCATCGAGCGCTCGATCGTCGGGTTCGGCGCCCGCATCGGCCCGCGCGCGCTGATCCGCGACGGCGTGATCGGCGACGGTGCCGACATCGGCGCCAGGTGCGAACTGCTGCGCGGGGCGCGGGTCTGGCCCGGGGTGACTATCCCGGACTGCGGTATCCGCTATTCCAGCGATATCTAGCGACCAACTGCCGCAGCCCGTTGTCGATGCCGTCGGGCAGCGAATCAATGGGCCACCACCGCAGGTCCAGGGACTCCTCGCTGATCGCGGCCTTGGCCCCGGCCGGTGCGGTGGCGATGAACTGCAGGTCGAGATGGCGGGTCGGCACGCCCAGCGAGCAGGTCAGCGCATGGACGTGGACGGCCGCCAGCTCCGGGTCCACCCGTAGGCCGGCGATACCGGACTCCTCGGTGGCCTCGCGCAACGCCGCGGCGGTGATGTCGGGGTCGGTGTCCTCGCAATGCCCGCCGAGCTGAACCCAGCGACCCAGCCGGGGATGCAGGGTGAGCAACACCCGTTCTCCGGACGCGTCGACCACCAGCGTCGAGGCGGTGACATGGCCGGGCACGCAACTGCGCAGACAACCGTCGGGCCGGGCGTCGAGGAAGGCCAGCACGGCATGGCGCAGGGAGTCCTGACCGGGGTCGGCGGTCTGCCATGCGGTCAGTGCGGCGATCGCCGAGGCGTGAACGCTCACCGGTACACCAGCAGGTCGTCGGCCGGGGCCGGTTCGCGGGGCCCGGCCGGCTCGGCCGGATAGCCGATGGCGACCGCGCCCAGCGGCTCCCAGTCCGGCGGCAGGTCCAGCACCGAGCGGACCACCTCGGGGGCGAAGATCGTCGATCCGATCCAGCAACTCCCGACCTCGCGGACGGCCAGGGCGACCAGCAGGGCCTGCACCGCGGCGCCGGCCGCCACGGTGAACATGGTGTGCTCGGCGGCGGTGCGGACCGGGTCGGGGTAAGTGTGTGCGCCGGCTGCAGGACTTGCCACCACGAACGGGATCACCATCTCCGGTGCGTCGTACAGGATCTGCCCGCGGGCCAGCCGCTTCTCGATGACCTCGGCCGGCTTGCCGTCGGCGATCAGATCCGCGCGCCAGGCCGCTCTCATCGCGTCGAGCAGTTCGGTGCGCCGGGCCCGGTCGGCGACCCAGACGAAGCGAACCGGCCGGGTGTGATGGGGGGCCGGCGCGGTGAGCGCCTCGGCCACCGCCGCCTCGATCAGGCCCGGGTCGACGGCGGCATCGGCGAATCGGCGCACCGAACGTCGCATCAGCAGGGCCTGCCGGCGACCCATCTCGATGGCCTCGGCGGTGCCGAGCCAGAACAGGTCGTCGTCGCCACCGCGCAGCAGCATGGCCGCCGAGGATCCGTCGTCGGGGATCGACAGGCCGCGGACCACCGCCACCGGAACGCCGGTCAGCTTCCCCTTGACCAGGTCGGCGGCCGCGGCGATCTCGTCGGCCACCGCGATCTCGGTGACCAGCAGCTCGTTGCCGTGGACGTCGCTGGCGCCGGAATAGCTGTGCAGCACCGCGATACCGGCCGACCCGATCGCGGCGTCGGTCTGTCCGGTGCGCCAGGCCCGGCCCATGGTGTCGGTGACGACCACGCCGACGTCCACGCCGGCGCAGTCACGCAGTGCGGTGCGCAACCGGGCGGCGCTGGCGTCGGGTTCTTCGGGCAGCAGCGCCAATTCCGTTGTGCCGATGTTGGATCCGTCCACTCCGGCCGCCGCCTGCACCAGGCCATGGCGGTTCTCGGTGATCAGGGTTCGGCCCTTTCGGGCCAGTACCCGCACGGCCTCGCTGCGGATCAGTCTGCGGCGCAGCGCATCACGCTGCTCGGGGTCGGCCGGCGCGGCGACGATGCGGCCCTCGGTCTTGGAGAGGACCTTGCTGGTGACCACCAGGACGTCCCCGTCGCGCAGCCATGGTGCGCAAGCGTGGATCGCGGCGGCGAGGTCGTCCCCGGGCCGGAACTCCGGAAGGCCGGTCACCGGCAGGATCTGCACCGGGGCGGCGGTGCCGTGCTCGCCGGGGTTGATGGGCATCACAGGGTCAGTCCGGCCGTCTCGAGGCCGGCACGCACCATCTCGGCGGTGGCCGCCGGATCCGACATCAGCAGCGGAACCGGGCGGACCTCGACACCGGGCACCTCGGCGGTGTCCCCGGAGTGAATCATCCAGTGGTCCAGCAGACCGGTGGCCGACCGGGCACCGTAGTGCCGGCCGACGGCCTCCGCGCTGGTCTGCACCCCGATCACCGACAGGCATTCGTCTGCCATGCCGCGCAACGGTTTTCCGTCGATGATCGGCGAGTATCCGATCACCGGGGCGGCCGTCGAGCGCAGTGCGCCCCGAATGCCGCCGACGGCCAGTGTGGCGCCGATGCTGACCACCGGGTTGGACGGCGCCAGCATGACCACATCGGCTCCGGTGATCGCCTCGACGACGCCGGGTCCGGCGACGGCCTTCTCCGAGCCGATGAAAGCGAAGCTGTGGGTGGGGATCCGGGCGCGGTGGCGCACCCACCACTCCTGGAAGTGGATCGCCCGGCGTTCATCGGTGTCGGGGTCGGTCACCACCACATGGGTTTCGCATCGGTCGTCGCTGGCGGGCAGCAGGGCGGCCCCGGGTGACCACCGGCGGCACAGCGCCTCGGTCACCGCCGAGAGTGGATAGCCCGCGCGCAGCATCTGGGTGCGCACCAGGTGGGTGGCCAGGTCGCGGTCGCCCAGGCCGAACCAGTCCGGTTGTACGCCGTAGGCCGCCAGTTCCTCCTTGGCGTGCCAGGTTTCGTCGCGGTGTCCCCAGCCGCGGTCGGGGTCGATGCCGCCGCCGAGGGTGTACATACAGGTGTCCAGATCGGGGCAGATCCGCACGCCGAACATCCAGGCGTCGTCACCGATGTTGACCACGGCGGTGAGCTGGTGTGGCCCGGGGCCGGCGGACTCGTCGGCGAATCGGCCCAGGCCCAGCAGCCGCTGCACGCCCAACAGGAACCGCGCGCCCCCGATCCCGCCGGCCAGAACCGTGACTTTCACAGTGAGCGACATTAAGGGACCGGCGCGGGGCGACCGAAACGGGGCGACCGGTCGGGCGGTGGGGCGGCTCCGGCTGCCCGCGCGGTCACGGTGACATATATCGCTGGACACGCCGCCGTTTCGACACGCCGAATTCGGTCACGAAAGTGGTAATGAATTCGGCTCATCAGCTTGACCCCGGCACCTCGGCAATGTCTAATCACAGCAGTGTCATTTCCCGGTCAACCTGCCGATTTCGGTGCCGCGGACCGTGATTCGACCAAATGTTCGACTTAATGAAGCCTCACGACGACATCAGGTTAGGGAGGGCGGTTTATGTCCTATGAGCAATTCATCGGAGCGATAGGCGCACCGCGCAGTGCGGTTGGACCGGCGGGGGCCGAACCGGCAGTGATGGGATCGCTGGCCCGTGCGCACTTGAGCGTGGTGCCGGATCTGATCGATGGCCCGCTGACGCCGGACGATCCGCTGTGGCAGGAGAAGGCGCTGTGCGCACAGACCGATCCCGAGGCGTTCTTCCCCGAGAAGGGCGGTTCCACCCGCGAGGCCAAGCGGATCTGCCTGGGTTGTGAGGTCAAGGACGCGTGCCTGGAGTACGCGCTGGCCAACGATGAGCGGTTCGGCATCTGGGGCGGGCTCTCCGAGCGGGAACGCCGGCGCCTCAAGCGCGGCATCATCTGATCAGTCGTCGGTATCCATCGTCGGGTCAATGACCGAGGGCTCGACGCCGAGAAACGTGGCCACCTGGGCCACCAGGATCTCGTGAAGCAGATCGGTCAAGTCGATCGAGTCCTTCGCCCGCCGCTCGATCGGCTTGCGGAACAACACAATTCGCGCCCGCGTGGGGTTACCGCGGACGTCCACTCCGGCGGGGATCAGCCGGGCCAGGGCGATCGGGCCGTCCGCCACCACCTCCGGCGGCCACTGCACACTGGCGGGATCCTTCGGAACGATCCGCGGGATCTCGTCCACCGCGACGTCGAGTTCGGCCAGCCTCTTGTGCCAGCGCCGCTCGATCGGCTCGTAGGCCTCCAGTACCGCCATGTCGAAACGTTCGGCGCGGCTGCGCCACCCGGGGACGGTCGGGGGCAGCAGCGGACCGCGCATCTCCCGGCCACGCCGAGACCCCCCGGAGGTGCCGCCACCGCGTCGGGAACTGCGGCTGTCGGCCATGGACTGCAGATCGTAACGGTTCAACATCGGCGAGTCGGCGACTGCGCGTGTCCGGCCCGCACGGGCATTTGCCCGGGTTAGCCTCGCCAGCGTGAATGTTCCCCGTCGCTGCAGCCGGCCCGGGTGCGCGCACTATGCGGTGGCGACGCTGACCTACGTCTACGCGGATTCCACCGCCGTGGTGGGGCCCCTGGCGATCGTCCGCGAGCCGCACACCTGGGACCTGTGTCTGGGTCACGCCAGCCGGATCACCGCCCCGCGCGGCTGGGAGCTGGTTCGCCATGCCGGTCCATTGCCGACCAACCCCGACGAGGACGATCTGGTCGCTCTCGCCGAGGCGGTCCGGGAGGGCCGGGTCTCCGGTGGGCCGCCGATGCCCGGGTTCTCCGAACCTCTCGCCGCCGCTCGTCCGGCGGTCCCGCGCACAGCGGTGCCCCCAGCGATGCCGGGGGCGGGCGCGGCCGGCCGCCGTCGCGGGCATCTGCGCGTTCTTCCCGACCTGGCCGACTGACCCCCGGCTAGGCTGACGGCACAGAAGTCCCTTCGCCCGAGGAGTGCCGCAATGCCCCGGTCCGCTGCCGATGTGCGCCGTGTGATCAAGGCCTATGACGTGCGGGGTCTCGTCGGCGCGGAGATCGACGAGGCCTTCGTGTTCGACGTCGGCGCCGCTTTCGCGGGGCTGATGCGTGCCGAGGGGGCCGGCAGCGTGGTCATCGGCCACGACATGCGGGAGAGCTCCCCGGTGCTGTCCGCCGCGTTCGCCGACGGGGTGATGTCGCAGGGTCTGGACGTGGTGGCGATCGGGCTGGCTTCCACCGACGAGTTGTACTTCGCCTCAGGGCTGTTGAACTGCCCGGGCGCGATGTTCACCGCCAGCCACAACCCGGCCGCCTACAACGGAATCAAACTGTGCCGGGCCGGCGCCAAGCCGGTCGGCGAGGACACCGGCCTGGCCGTGGTCCGTGACGAGGTCATCGCCGGGGTTCCCGACTACAACGGACCGCGGGGCAGCGTGCGCGAGCAGGACGTGCTGGCAGACTACGGCCGATTTCTGCGCTCGCTGGTCGACGTCGACGCGCTGCGGCCGCTGCGGGTCGCCGTGGACGCCGGCAACGGAATGGCCGGCCACACCGCTCCCGCGGTGCTCGGCGAGGTTGCCGCGCTGAGCCTGCTGCCGCTGTACTTCGAGCTCGACGGATCGTTCCCCAACCACGAAGCCAACCCGCTGGAGCCGGCCAACCTGGTGGACCTGCAGAACTTCGTCCGCGAGACCGGCGCCGATATCGGCCTGGCCTTCGACGGTGACGCCGACCGGTGCTTCGTGGTGGACGAGAACGGCGAACCGGTGTCGCCGTCGGCGGTCACCGCGCTGGTCGCCGACCGGGAGCTGGCCCGGGAGCCCGGTGCCACGGTGATCCACAACCTCATCACCTCCCGGGTCGTGCCGGAGGTGATCGCCGAGCGCGGCGGGGTGGCGCTGCGCTCCCGCGTCGGGCACTCCTACATCAAGGCGCTGATGGCGCAGACCGGCGCCATCTTCGGCGGCGAGCACTCCGCGCACTACTACTTCCGGGACTTCTGGGGGGCGGACTCCGGCATGCTGGCCGCCCTGCATGTGCTGGCCGCCCTTGGCGGGCAGGACCGGCCGCTGTCGGAACTGATGGCCGGCTATCAGCGCTACGCGGCCTCCGGCGAGATCAACTTCCGGGTCGACGATGCGCCCGCTTGTGTTGATGCCGTCGTGGAATCCTTTGCCGGGCAAACTGTTTCGACCGACGACTTGGACGGGGTCACGGTGGATCTCGGCGGCGGCGCCTGGTTCAACCTGCGCACCTCCAACACCGAGCCGCTGCTGCGGCTGAACGTGGAGGCGCCCAATGCCGAGGCGGTCGAGAAGATCCTCGCCCGGGCATCCGAGGGGATCGCGGCCCGTAGTGGGGCCGGCGGATGAGTCCGGCGCCCACCTGCGTCGACCTCGACGACGCCGGTGCGCTGCTCGACGCCGACCGTGACGGTCTGCTGCGCGCCTCGGCCACCGCGGGGGCGCAGGTGCGCGCGACCGGGGCGGCCGTGGAGGAGGGTGCACTGGAATCGGTCGCCGGCGGGCAGCGCCCACGGTCGGTGATCTGGCTGGCCGGTCGGGGTCCCGCGGCCAGCGCCGGTGACATGCTCATCGGCGCGCTCGGTGCGACGGCCGCCGAACCGCTGGTGTGCGCGGCGCAGGTGCCGCCGTGGATCGGCCCGTTGGACGTTCTGGTGGTGGCCGGCGACGATCCGGGTGATGCGGCTCTGGTCTCGGCGGCGGCCGTCGCGGTTCGCCGTGGCGCCCGGGTCGTGGTCATCGCCCCGTTCGAGGGTCCGTTGCGGGAGGCCGCCGCGGGCCGCGCCGCGGTGCTCGAACCGCGGATGTGGGCACCGGAGGACTTCGGTCTGTGCCGGTATCTGGCGGCCGGACTGGCCACGATGGCCGCCGTCGACCCGGCGATCGAGGTCGATCTGGCTGCGCTGGCCGACGAACTGGACGCCGAGGCGCTGCGCAACAGCGCGGCCCGCGAGGTGTTCACCAATCCGGGCAAGGCGCTGGCCGAGCGGATCTCGGGCCGCCCGGTGGTGCTGGCCGGTGACAGCCCGGCCACCTTGGCGCTGGCCCGGCACGGCTCGGCGGTGCTGCTGCGGATCGCCGGGCGCCCCGTCGCGGCCACCGGTCTGGGCGACGCGCTGGTGGCGCTGCGCAGGGGAGTGGCGGCCGGTTTCAGCGACCCGGTCGAGGCGCTTTTCCACGACGAGCAGATCGACGGCCCGATGCCGGGCCGTCCCAGGGTGGTGGCTCTGACCCTGGCAGAGGAACGGGCGGTGCTGACCGCCCGGACGGCGGGGATCGACGACGTAGACCTGCTGGGCGCCGAAGATGTCGGAGCCGATTCGGCGCGACCGCTGGCGGGCCGTGCCGAGCAGCAGTTGGCCACTTTGGCCCTGCGGCTGGAGATGGCCGCGGTCTACCTGAAACTGGCGGGGGGATAGAGCAGCCGTGCAACTGCTACACGGAGCGGTCAGGACGTACGCGTGGGGGTCGCGGACGGCGATTGCGGAGTTCACCGGCCGTCCGGCCCCGACGGCACACCCGGAGGCCGAACTGTGGCTGGGCGCCCACCCCGGCGACCCGGCGATGCTGGGGGACTCCGCCGGCCGGACGTCGCTGCTGGACGCCATCGCCGCCGACCCCGACGGCGAACTGGGGCCGGCGGTACGCGACCGGTTCGGCGACGCGTTGCCGTTCCTGGTCAAGCTGCTCGCCGCCGACGAGCCGCTGTCGCTGCAGGCGCACCCGAGTGCCCGGCAGGCGGTGGAAGGCTATGCCCACGAGGACCGGATCGGGGTGCCGGTCAACTCCCCGGAGCGCAACTACCGCGACCGCAGCCACAAGCCCGAGTTGCTGGTGGCCCTCGGCGATTTCGAGGCCCTGGCGGGTTTCCGTCCCGCCGCACGATCGGTCGAGCTGATGCGAGCGCTCGGGGTGCCCGAACTCGAGCCCTTCATCGCGCTGCTCGCCGGGCAGCCCGATGCCGCCGGGCTGCGTGCGCTGTTCACCACCTGGATCACCGCCCCGCAACCCGACGTCGACGTCCTCATCGGCGCGGTCCTGGAAGGGGCGGTGTTCTACGTGCGTTCCGGGGCTCGGGAGTTCGCCGCCGAGACCCGGACCGTCCTGGAACTCGGCGAGCGGTATCCCGGTGACGCGGGCGTGCTGGCCGCGCTGCTGCTCAACCGGATCAGCCTGCGGCCGGGCGAGGGTATCTTCCTGCCCGCCGGCAATCTGCACAGCTACCTGCACGGGATGGGCATGGAGGTGATGGCCAACTCCGACAACGTGCTGCGCGGCGGCCTGACCCCCAAGCACGTCGACGTCCCGGAACTGCTGCGAGTGCTGGACTTCCATCCCGTCGAGGACATGCGGGTGGGCACCCACCGCGAGGGCATCGAATTGTTCTACGACACCCCCAGCGCAGAGTTCGCCGGTTCGGTGCTGATCCTCGACGGCGAGGACCTCGGCCACGAGGTGGACGCCCCGTCCCGGCACGACGGCCCGCAGATCCTGGTCTGCACGCAGGGCTCGGTCACCGCGCGCGCCAAATCCGGCGAAGTTCGGCTCGAGCGGGGGATGGCCGCCTGGGTCGCCGCCGACGACCTTCCGATCCGATTGGAAGCCTCGGAGCCCAGCAAGCTGTTCCGCGCTACGGTGGGCCTCTAAAAATCTAAGGAGGGCGGATGTCGACTTCCGGCAGCACCCGGGCGATCCTGGCGGCACTGACCGCCAACGCCGGTATCGCGGTGGCGAAGTTCGTCGGGTTCCTCATCACCGGCAGTTCGTCGATGCTGGCCGAGTCGGTCCACTCGGTGGCCGACACCTCCAACCAGGCGCTGCTGCTGCTCGGGCAGCGCCGGGCCCGTCGGGAGGCGACCAGCCTGCACCCCTTCGGCTACGGCCGAAGCAGGTATTTCTACTCGTTCGTGGTGGCGCTGGTGTTGTTCACCCTCGGCGCGGTGTTCGCGCTCTACGAGGGCTACCACAAGATCAGCCACCCGGAACCGCTGACCGCCCCGGTGGTCGCCGTGGTCATCCTGGTGGTGGCCATCGCCCTGGAGACCTACAGCTTCCGGACCGCGATGGTCGAGTCCCGGCCGCTGAAGGGGACCGGGAACTGGTGGCAGTTCATCCGGCGGTCGCGCAACCCGGAACTTCCGGTGGTCCTGCTCGAGGACACCGGCGCCCTGCTGGGCCTGGTTTTCGCCCTGCTGGGTGTCGGGCTGACCGTGCTGACCGGCAATCCGGTCTGGGACGGGGTCGGCACCATGTTGATCGGCGCGCTGCTGGGGGTCATCGCGGTGATCCTGATGGTCGAGATGCACAGCCTGCTGATCGGTGAGGGCGCGACCGCCGAGGAGAACCGGTCCATCCAGTCCGCGCTGGAGGGCACCGAGCACGTCGACCGGGTCATCCACCTGCGCACCCAGTACCTGGGACCGGACGAGATGCTGGTCGGCGCCAAGATCGCCCTCGGACCCGGCACCGATCTGGCCACCGTCGCCGCCGCCATCGACCGCGCGGAGGCGGCGGTTCGCGAGGCGGTGCCCGCCGCCCGGGTGATCTACCTCGAACCCGACCTCGACCGGAGCCCGGCCCGGTAGCCTCTGCGCTCATGTCAGTCCGCCGGTCGCTGTCGGCGCGCACCAAATCGGTCGAGCAGTCCATCAGTGACACCGACGAGCCGGGTGCCCGGCTTCGCAAGGATCTGAACTGGTGGGATCTGACCGTATTCGGCGTCTCGGTGGTCGTCGGGGCCGGCATCTTCACCGTCACCGCATCGACGTTCGGCAACGTCACCGGCCCCGCGCTGTCGGTGTCCTTCGTCATCGCCGCGGCCACCTGCGGGCTGGCCGCGCTGTGTTACGCGGAGTTCGCCTCGACCCTGCCGGTAGCCGGCAGCGCCTACACCTTCTCCTACGCCACCTTCGGCGAGTTCGTCGCCTGGGTCATCGGCTGGGACCTCATCCTGGAGTTCGCGGTCGGCGCGGCGGTGGTGGCCAAGGGCTGGTCGAGTTATCTGGGCACGGTCTTCGGTTTCTCCGGCGGGACCCTGGAACTCGGCGCGTTGTCCTTCGACTGGGGCGCCCTGCTGATCATCGGCACGGTCTGCACGCTGCTGACGCTGGGCACCAAGCTCTCGGCGAAGTTCTCGGCCGGGATCACCGCGATCAAGGTCGCCGTCGTGGTGCTGGTGGTGGTCGTCGGCGCCTTCTACATCAAGCCGCAGAACTTCTCCCCGTTCATCCCGCCCACCGAGACCGGTAAGGGCGCAGCCGGGACCGGCATCGACCAGTCGGTGTTCTCGCTGCTGACCGGCGGGGGCGGCAGCCACTACGGCTGGTACGGGGTGCTGGCCGGCGCCTCGATCGTCTTCTTCGCCTTCATCGGCTTCGACATCGTGGCCACCGCCGCCGAGGAGACCAAAAAGCCGCAACGCGACCTGCCCCGCGGGATCCTGGCGTCGCTGGCGATCGTGACGGTGCTCTACGTCGCGGTGTCGATCGTGCTCTCCGGAATGGTGCACTACACCCAGCTGCGCGACACCGGTCACGGCCACGCCAACCTGGCGACCGCGTTCGCGCTCAACGGCATCGACTGGGCGGCGAAGATCATCTCCATCGGTGCGCTGGCCGGGCTGACCACCGTGGTCATGGTCATCATGCTGGGCCTGTCCCGGGTGCTGTTCGCGATGTCGCGGGACGGATTGCTGCCGCGCAGCCTGGCCCGCACCGGTTCGCACGGCACACCGGTGCGGATCATGCTGCTGATCGGTGTCGGGGTCGCCGTCGCGGCCTCGCTGTTCCCGATGGCCAAGCTGGAGGAGATGGTCAACGTCGGGACGTTGTTCGCCTTCGTCCTGGTCTCGGCCGGGGTCATCATCCTGCGCCGCACCCGCCCCGATCTGCAGCGAGGCTTCCGGGCGCCGTTCGTGCCCTGGCTGCCGGCGTTGTCGATCGCGGCGTGTGTGTGGCTGATGCTCAACCTGACCGCGCTGACCTGGCTGCGGTTCGCGGTGTGGATGGCCCTCGGGGTCGCGGTGTACGCGCTCTACGGCTACCGGCATTCCCGGCTGGGCCGGCGCATGGCTGCGGGGCACCCGGAGGAGACGCCCGTCTAGTTGTACACAAACAACAGGTTCGTGAGCGTCTTCCGTCGCCCGGTCCGCGAGTACGTCTACGACGAGGCCCGCGGGGCGGCCAAGACCGACTTCGAGACGGAAATCAGCCGTTGACCCGTCCGTCCCACGCCGAGGCCTCCCGCACGCTGCTGCGTGACTCCGTCCTCGATGCCATGCGCGAGGAACTGCTGGCCAGGGACTGGTCGGCGATCAGGCTGTCGGACGTGGCGCGCACCGCGGGCGTCAGCCGCCAGACCATCTACAACGAGTTCGGATCCCGGCAGGGGCTGGCCCAGGGCTACGCGTTGCGGCTGGCCGACCGGCTGGTCGACCGGATCGACGCCGCCATCGCCGAACACGCCGGCGACGTCTACGGCGCGTTCCTGGCCGGATTCCGGGCGTTCTTCACCGAATCGGCCGCCGACCCGCTGATCGTCTCGTTGCTCTCCGGTGCGGCCAAGCCGGATCTGCTGCAGATCATCACCATCGACAGCGGGCCCATCATCGCCCGTTGCTCGGCGCGGCTGGCGCAGGCGTTCACCGACAGCTGGGCGCGTGCCGGGGCGGAGGACTCCGGGGTGCTGGCGCGTGCGATCGTGCGGCTGGCCTTGAGTTATGTGTCGATGCCGCCGGAGGCCGACCACGATGTGGCCGCCGACCTCGCGCGGCTGATGACACCGTTCGCCGAGCGGTACGGCGCCGGGGGCGACGCGCCCGCCTGACATGCGCCGGGATACGGTGTGCCCATGAATCTGACCGCCGACTCCCGTAATGGAATCGACTTCAAGGTAGCTGACCTTTCGCAGGCCGAGTTCGGCCGCAAGGAGATCCGGCTCGCCGAACACGAAATGCCCGGCCTGATGGCGCTGCGTCGCGAATACGCCGATGTGCTGCCGCTGAAGGGTGCCCGGATCTCCGGTTCGCTGCACATGAC
>JAGQTQ010000046.1:0-10120 GCA_020438905.1 Mycobacterium sp. | reverse complement strand
CACCCAGGACCACGCCGCCGCGGCGTGCGTCGTCGGCCCCAACGGCACCCCCGAGGAGCCGCTCGGCGTGCCGATCTTCGCCTGGAAGGGCGAGACGCTCGAGGAGTACTGGTGGGCCGCGGAGCGGATGCTGACCTGGCCGGGTGAGCCGGCGAACATGATCCTCGACGACGGTGGCGACGCCACCATGCTGGTGCTGCGTGGCGCCCAGTTCGAGAAGGCGGGCGTGGTTCCCCCCGGCGAAGAGGACGACTCCGCCGAATACACGATCTTCCTCAATCTGCTCCGGGAGTCCCTGGCGGCCGAGCCGCACAAGTGGACCCGGATCGCCGACTCGATCAAGGGCGTCACCGAGGAGACCACCACCGGTGTGCTGCGGCTGTACCAGTTCGCCGCGGCCGGAGAGCTCGCCTTCCCGGCCATCAACGTCAACGACTCGGTCACNNTCACCAAGAGCAAGTTCGACAACAAATACGGAACCCGCCACTCGTTGGTCGACGGCATCAACCGCGGCACCGATGTGCTCATCGGCGGCAAGGCGGCTTTGGTCTGCGGCTACGGCGACGTCGGGAAGGGCTGCGCCGAGGCGCTGAAGGCCCAGGGCGCCCGGGTCGCGGTCACCGAGATCGACCCCATCAACGCCCTGCAGGCGATGATGGACGGCTTCGAGGTCAAGACCGTGGAGGAGGCCATCGGGTGGGCCGACATCGTCATCACCGCCACCGGTAACAAGGACATCATCACCCTCGATCACATGCGGTCGATGAAGGACAAGGCGATCCTGGGCAATATCGGCCACTTCGACAACGAGATCGAGATGGCCCGCTTGGAGCGCGACCCGAACATCCACCGCATCAACATCAAGCCGCAGGTCGACGAATTCGTCTTCCCGGACGGGCACTCGATCATCGTGCTCTCCGAGGGGCGGCTGTTGAACCTCGGCAACGCCACCGGTCACCCGTCGTTTGTGATGAGCAACAGCTTCTCCAACCAGGTGATCGCCCAGATCGAGTTGTGGACCAAGAACGACGAGTACGACAACGAGGTCTACCGGCTGCCCAAGGTGCTCGACGAGAAGGTGGCACGCATCCACGTCGAGGCGCTCGGCGGTTCGCTGACCAAGCTCACCAAGGACCAGGCCGAGTACATCGGGGTCGACGTCGAGGGCCCGTACAAGCCCGAGCACTACCGGTACTGAGCTGGATCCTGTTCCGGTGGTGACCACCGTTTTGCCCGCCTCGCAGCGACAAAGTCCAGTGGGTTCGGGCCCAGTGGGTTCGCATTGTCGCTCGAAGGTGGGCAAAAACGGTGTGCCCCCATCCTGGGGCGGGTGTGACGGCCGGGGCGGTCGTGGCTGACGGGGCTGGTGCTCTCGTCGTCATCGAAGGGCTCGACGGCGCCGGCAAACGCACGCTGGCCGAGGGGCTGCGGCGCGCGTTGCACGCCCGGGGGCGTTCGGTCGCCACCCTGGCGTTCCCCCGCTATGGGCAGTCCGCCACCGCCGACCTCGCCCACGAGGCACTACACGGAGAACACGGCGATCTGGCCGGCTCGGTCTACGCCATGGCGGTTCTGTTCGCCCTCGACCGTGCCGGGGCCAGGGAACGCATCGCCGATCTGCGCGCGGGGCATGACGTCGTCATCCTGGACCGCTACGTCGCCTCCAACGCCGCCTACAGCGCCGCCCGCCTGCATCAGGACGCCGACGGCGAGATGGTCGGCTGGGTCGGAGAGTTGGAGTACGG
This sequence comes from Mycobacterium sp., assembly GCA_020438905.1. GTDB lineage: Bacteria > Actinomycetota > Actinomycetes > Mycobacteriales > Mycobacteriaceae > Mycobacterium. The sequence goes on along the minus strand of JAGQTQ010000046.1, from coordinate 8,375 downwards.
ACGGCTGGGGCTGCCGGCGCCGGACCATCAGATCCTGCTCGGTGTTCCCGTCGCACTGGCCGGCGAACGCGCCCGGCGCCGGGCCGACGAGGAGGCCGACCGGGCCCGCGACGCCTACGAGCGCGACGACGGCCTGCAGCACCGCACCGGTGCGGTGTACGCGGAGCTGGCCGCGCGGAACTGGCGCGGACGGTGGACGGTGGCGGGGGCGGGTGGGACCGAGGTCGACCCGGACCGGCTCGCGGCCGCGCTGCTCGACTGAAAAACCGGGTGTCTGAAAACCCGCGTCGCAACATGCGGGTGTGGTAGCGGCGGTTTATCGCGATTCGGTGACACCATGGACGCCATGAGGCAAAGGATTCTCGTCGTCGACGACGACCCCTCGCTCGCCGAGATGCTCACCATCGTGTTGCGCAACGAGGGATTCGAGACGGCGGTGATCGCCGACGGCTCGCAGGCTCTGACCGCGGTCCGCGAACTGCGGCCGGATCTGGTGCTCCTGGACCTGATGCTGCCCGGCATGAACGGTATCGACGTCTGCCGGGTGCTGCGTGCGGACTCCGGGGTTCCCATCGTGATGCTGACCGCCAAGACCGACACCGTCGATGTGGTGCTCGGCCTGGAGTCGGGCGCCGACGACTACGTGATGAAGCCGTTCAAGCCCAAGGAGCTGGTGGCCCGTGTCCGGGCCCGGCTGCGGCGCAACGAGGACGAGCCCGCCGAGATGCTGTCCATCGGCGACATCGAGATCGACGTGCCCGCCCACAAGGTGACCCGGGCCGGCGAGCAGATCTCGCTGACCCCGCTGGAGTTCGACCTGTTGGTCGCGTTGGCGCGCAAACCGCGTCAGGTGTTTACTCGAGATGTACTGCTGGAACAGGTGTGGGGGTACCGTCACCCCGCCGACACCCGTCTGGTCAACGTTCATGTGCAGCGCCTGCGGGCCAAGGTCGAGAAGGACCCGGAGAACCCGCAGGTCGTCCTGACGGTTCGGGGAGTCGGCTACAAGGCCGGCCCCCCGTGATCCGTGCCGTCGGCTGAGGAAGAGAGGCGCCCGTGATCTGGTCGTCGCGTCGGCGCATCCGCGGCCCTTGGGGCCGCTCGGGTCCGCTGGTGCGCGGGACCACCGCGGTGAGCCGGGCGCTCGGGACCATCTGGCGCCGGTCGCTGCAACTTCGGGTGGTGGTCCTGACGCTGGGGCTGTCGGCCGCGGTGATCCTGGTGCTCGGGTTCGTGCTCACCAGCCAGATCACCAACCGGGTCCTCGACGTCAAGGTCCGGGCCGGCACCGAGGAGGTCAACCGGGCCCGGGGCACCGTCAGCGGGATCGTCAGCGGCGAGGAGACCCGCTCCCTGGACAGCAGCCTGCAACTGGCCCGCAACACCCTGCTCTCCAAGACCGGACAGACCTCCGGGGCCGGGTTGGCCGGCACCTTCGACGCGGTGCTGATGGTGCCCGGCGACGGCCCGCGCGAGGCCACCGCCGCCGGCCCGGTCGACCAGATTCCGCGTTCGCTGCGCGATTTCGTCAAGGCCGGCCAGGTCAGCTATCAATACGCCACGGTGCGCACCGAGGGATTCTCCGGACCCGCCCTGCTCATCGGCACGCCGGCGCCCTCGCGGGTGGCCAATCTCGAGCTGTACCTGATCTTCCCGCTGACCAGCGAGGAGAACACCATCACTCTGGTCCGCGGCACCATGGCCACCGGCGGCCTGGTCCTGCTGGTGCTGCTGTCCGGCATCGCGCTGCTGGTTTCACGTCAGGTGGTGCTGCCGGTTCGGTCGGCCTCGCGGATCGCCGAGCGATTCGCCGAGGGGCACCTGTCCGAGCGGATGCCGGTGCGCGGTGAGGACGATATGGCCCGGCTGGCGGTGTCGTTCAACGATATGGCCGAGAGTCTGCAACGCCAGATCACCAATCTCGAGGAGTTCGGCAACCTCCAGCGCCGATTCACCTCCGACGTCAGCCACGAACTGCGTACCCCGCTGACCACCGTGCGGATGGCCGCCGACCTCATCTACGACCACGGCGAGGATCTCGACCCGGCGTTGCGCCGCTCCACCGAACTGCTGGTCAGCGAACTCGACCGGTTCGAGGGACTGCTCAACGACCTGCTGGAGATCTCCCGGCACGACGCCGGCGTCGCCGAACTGTCGGTTGAGGCGGTCGACCTGCGGACAACGGTCACCAACGCGCTGGACAATGTGGGCCACCTGGCCGACGAGGCCGCCATCGAACTTCAGGTCGACATGCCCGACCACCCGATCGTCGCCGAGGTCGACCCCCGCCGCGTCGAGCGCATCCTGCGCAACCTCATCGCCAACGCCATCGACCACGCCGAGCACCGGCCGGTGCAGATCAGGATGGCCGCCGACGAGGACACCGTCGCGGTCACCGTCCGCGACTTCGGGGTGGGGCTGCGCCCCGGGGAGGAGAAACTGGTCTTCAGCCGGTTCTTCCGCTCCGACCCGTCGCGGGTGCGTCGCTCCGGGGGCACCGGGCTCGGACTGGCGATCAGCATCGAGGACGCCCGGCTGCACCAGGGCCGGCTGGAAGCCTGGGGCGAACCGGGCAAGGGCGCCTGTTTCCGGCTGACTCTGCCGCTGGTCCGCGGCCACAAGGTAACCACCAGTCCGCTGCCGCTCAAGCCCCCCGGCCGTGACACCCATGACGACCAGGTCCGCCAGCTCCGGCAGCGCGAGACCGCGGGGGAGCGGGTGTGACCCGCAGGCTCCTGACCGTCGTACTGGCCGGCCTGATCGCATGGCTGCCCGGCTGCGCCGGGGTCCCCGACTCCTCGCCGCCGCAGGCGATCGGAACCGTCGCGCGCCCCAGCCCCGAGCAGTTGCCGGAGCCCAACCCCGCCATGAGCCCGGACCAGCTGCTGCGGGAGTTCCTCAAGGCCACCGCCGATCCGGCCAACCGGCACCTGGCGGCGCGGCAGTTCCTCACCGAGTCGGCCTCCAAGGACTGGGACGATCAGGGCAGTGCCCTGCTCATCGACCAGGTGGCGTTCACCCAGACCCGGTCCTCGGACACCGTGTCGGTGACCATGTCGGCCGAGATCCTCGGCTCGCTGTCCGATATCGGCGTGTTCGAGACCGGTGAGGGTGCGCTGCCCGATCCGGGACCGATCGAACTGGTGCAGACACCCAACGGCTGGCGGATCAATCGGCTGCCCAACGGGGTGTTCCTGGACTGGCAGCAGTTCCAGTCCGCCTACAAGCGCTACACCCTCTATTTCGTCGACCCGACCGGCACGACCGTGGTCCCCGACCCCCGCTACGTCGCGGTGTCGGCGTCGGACCTGGTTGCCACCGAACTGGTGAACAAACTGCTCGCCGGGCCGCGACCGGAGATGTCCAAGACGGTCCTGAACCTGCTCGGACCGCCGCTGAAAATGCGCGGTCCGGTCACCCGCGCCGACGGCGGCAAGACCGGGGTGGGCCGCGGCTACGGTGGTGCCCGCATCGACCTGGAGAACCTGACCACCACCGACCCCAACAGCAGGCTGCTGCTCGCCGCCCAGCTGATCTGGACGCTGGCCCGCTCCGATATCAAGGGCCCGTACCTGATCAACGCCGACGGCGCGCCACTGGACGACCGGTTCGTCGACGGCTGGAAGACCACCGATGTGGCCGCCGCCGATCCCGGTGCGGTCGACGGGGCGGCGGCCGGGGTGCACGCGCTGATGGGCGGCTCGATGGTGGCCCTCGACGGCCAGCAATCGGTCAAGGTGCCCGGCTCGTTCGGGACGCTGACCGACCAGCGCAGCGCGGCGTTCTCGCGGTCCGGCCGGGACGTGGCCTCGGTCACCGGGCCGCCGAACGGGGGCGCCTCGCTGTGGATCGGGCCCAACGGCGGGCAGGCGGTTCGCGCCACCGACGGGCGGACGCTGTCGCGGCCGTCCTGGGCGCTCGACGACGCGGTGTGGGTGGTGGTCGACGGCAACAGCGTGGTCCGGGTGATCCGCGAGCAGGCCTCCGGTCAGCCCGCCCGGATCCCGGTGGACTCAGCCTCGGTCACGTCGCGCTTCCCCGGGTCCATCACCGAACTGCAGCTGTCCCGGGACGGAACCCGGGCGGCGATGGTGATCGACGGGGAGGCCGTGCTGGCCGGGATCGAGCAGACAGCGGGCGGCGATTTCGCGTTGACCTATCCGCGCCGGATCGGGTTCGGGCTGGGCGACTCGGTGGTGTCGCTGTCCTGGCGCACCGGTGACGACATGGTTGTGACCCGCAACGACCCGGCCCATCCGGTCTCCTACGTCAATCTCGACGGGGTGAACTCCGACGGTCCCGGCAACAACCTGGTGTTGCCGGTCTCGGCCGTGGCGGCCAACCCGTCCGTGGTCTATGTCGCCGACGCCCGCGGGGTGCTGCAGCTGCTGGCCACCACCGAACCCAGCGGTCAGTCCTGGTCGGAGCTGCGGCCGTTCATGGTTGCCGGCACGGTGCCGGTCATGCCGGGCTAGGGAACCGGGGATGCCGACGACCGGCGGGATCTCCCGCCGCGGGATGATGCTGTTCCTGGCCGCCGCGATGGCCGGATGCGCCCACCGGGCACCGGACGGGAGCAGCGCCGCCACCGTCGCGCAAGGGCCGCCGGCACCGGAACTGCCGCTGCCGGTCTTCCTGGCCGGCAACGCGTCGCCGGACTTCCGCGCCGTAGCGGACGTGCTGGTGGAGGCGATGCGGGAGTCCCGGATCCCCGGCGCCGCGCTGGGCGTCCTGACCGACGGGCGTGAGGAGCATGCGACGTTCGGGGTGGCCAGTGCCTCCTCGCTGCGACCGGTGACGCCCGACACGCTGTTCCAGATCGGATCGCTGAGCAAGACCTACACCGCCACCGCGGTCTGGCGGCTGATCGACGAGCGCAAACTGGCCGTGGACGGTCCGGTCCGCCGCTATCTGCGGGGTCTGCGGTTGAGCGACCGCGAGACCATCGAGGCGGTGACCGTCGGCAATCTGCTCGACCACTCCGCCGGGTGGTACGGCGACGAGATCGTCGACACCGGCGACGGCCCCTACGCACTGTCCCGCTACGTCGACACCCGGTTGCCCGAACTGCCCCAGCTGTTCCGGTGCGGGGAGTTCTTCTCCTACAACAATGCGGCCTTCCAGCTGCTCGGCCGGCTCGTCGAACTGACCGCCACGGCCGACTACAACGAGGCGATGCAGCGCCTGGTGCTGGGCCCGCTCGGCCTGGCCAACACGGTCCTGCACCGTGCGGAGGTCCTGAAACGGCCCTACGCCGACGGGCACACGGCCATGGAGGTCAACGGCCGGCAGACCGTCGCCGTCCAGACCCCGCTGTGGATGCCGCGCAACGCCGACCCGGCCGGCGGGATCTGGTCGACCACCCGTGATGTGCTGCGCTACGCCCGGCTGCACCTGGGATTGCTGCCGCCCGGAAAGTCCCGGATCATCACCGCGGCGAGCCGCACGGCGATGCAGTCCCCGGCCGTGCCCGTTCCCGGCCTGGAGCTGTCGATGGGCCGCAGCTGGTTCGTCCAGGACGTCGACGGGCTGCGGGTGATCTCCCACGACGGCGACACCCTGGGCCAGCACACGGTGTTCGTCGCGGTGCCCCAGCGGCGGTTCGCTTTCGTCCTGCTGCTCAACGGCCAGCCGGGTGCGACGGCGGGCCTGGCCGCACTCGACGAAGCGCTGGCCCGCTATGCCGGTCTCGCGCCGTTGTCCGGCAGGGTGGGGCCGTTGCGGGCGCTGTTGGCCCCGAAGGATCCGCCGGAGTTCCGGCCGGGCTCGGCGGAACTGCGCTCCTATGCGGGCCGCTACGCCGATCCCGGGCGGGTCGAGACGTTCCGGGTCTCGTCGTCGGGTCTGCAGCGCAGCCTTGAGCTGATTCAGCTGCCGGGGGCCTGGCAGCCGGCGCTCGCCCCGCCCCCGCCCGACCCGTCGCCGGTGAGCTTCCTGGCGCGGGACCTCGCCGTCGCCGACGGCTTGCGCCTGCCGTTCGTGCGCAATACCGAGGGGCAGGTCGGCTGGTTGGCCGACGGGCTGCGGCTGCGGCCCCGAGGCTGACGGCTGCGGGCCTGAGAGCTTGTCGGACCGGCACGCCACACTGCGGGCATGCTCGATCTGATCCTGCCGCTGCACTGCGGTGGATGCGGAGCGCCGTCGACCCGGTGGTGCGCGGCCTGCGAGTCGGCCCTGCTGGTCCGCGCCGATGACCCCCACGTCATCATGCCGCGGGTCGATCCCGGGGTCCCGGTGTTCGCCCTCGGCCGCTACACCGGTGCGCGCCGAGGCGCCATCGTCGCGGTCAAGGAGCGCGGCCGCCGGGACCTCGTCGCGCCGCTGGCCCGGTGTCTGGCGGCCGGCGTCGACCGGCTCGCCGAGTGGGGTGTCATCGGTCTGCCGCTGACCGTCATCCCGGCGCCTACCCGGCGCCGGTCGGCCCGGCGCCGCGGCGGTGACCCCGTCGCCCGCATCGCCGTCGCGGCGGCGGCCGCCGACCCGCGGATCACGGTGGTCCCCGCACTGCGAACCTCGGCGCTGGTCCGCGACTCGGTGGGGTTGGGGGTCAGCGCCAGGGAACGCAATATCGCCGGCCGGGTGCGTCTGACTTCGCGCCCCCGCGGGGAGGTCCTTCTGGTCGATGACGTCCTCACCACCGGGGTGACCGCCCGGGAGTCGGTACGGACGCTGGGCGCCGGCGGGGTTGCGGTGGCCGCGGTGCTCACCCTGGCCCATGTCTGACCGGTTCTTGTGTAACAGTGCTCTCGTGTAACTGTGCTCTCGTGTAACTGTGCTCGCTTGTAACAGCGCTCTCTTGTAAGAGGGGTCGAAAGACCCGGATACACGTGCGTCAAAATGTGGCACCAACGGCGCAGCAGCGACTACCGTCGGGCCTTAACACACCGTGAGCACTCACGGGGCGGCCGGCAGCGGTCCGCCGCTTCGCCGAGCGTGAAGGAGGTGGTTCTTCGATCTCTGGCGTCGGTGGGCGAGGCCCGTTCGGCCGTCGCTTTCGGCGCATTGTCAGGTCCGGCGCATCGTCAGGACAGTCAGAGGGCACGCAGCGATGCGCGCCAAACCGTAGAAGAAATGAGTTGCCAAGCATGTCAACCCAATCCGTGAATTCCGCCTCCTCCGAGGGTCCGGTCTCCGATGTCCCCGACGCACACGTTCAGGTCAGTGGGCGCAACGTCGAGGTTCCCGACCACTACCGCGTCTATGTGGGGCAGAAGCTCGCCAGGGCCGAGCGCATCGACCAATCGATCCAGCGATTCGACGTCGAACTGGCCCACGAGAACAACCGTCGCCAGCGCAAGAACTGCCAGCACGTCGAGATCACCGCGCACGGTGCGCGGGGACCGGTGGTGCGCGGCGAGGGACGCGCGGACACCTTCTACGGCGCCTTCGAGGCCGCCGTTCACAAACTCGAGAGCCGGCTGCGCCGCGGCAAGGACCGGCGCAAGGTGCACTACGGCGACAAGACGCCGGTGTCCCTGCACCAGGCCACCGCCGAGCCGCTCGATCTCGCTCATGCCTTCGTCCCGGACAGCGCGCCCGCACCGGACGGCCAGGTCGAGGCCGCCCATACCGAGGTCGAGGAGCACGAGCCCGGCCACATCGTCCGGGTCAAGGAGCACCCGGCCAAGCCCATGACCGTCGACGACGCGCTCTACGAGATGGAACTGGTGGGCCACGACTTCTTCCTGTTCCACGACAAGGAGTCCGATCGGCCCTCGGTGGTCTACCGGCGCCACGCCTACGACTATGGCTTGATCCGACTGGCTTGATCCGACTGGCTTGATGGCCTGATCGGGGCATACCCGCGCGTCACCTAGGATGGGAGGCACTCAAGCCTCCAATCCACAGGGGAATAACACTGTGCTGTCGAAGTTGCTGCGCCTCGGTGAAGGTCGCATGGTCAAGCGTCTGCGGGGCGTGGCCGACTACGTCAACTCCCTCTCCGCCGAGACGGAGAAACTGACCGACGCCGAACTGCGCGCCAAGACCGACGAGTTCCGCAAGCGGATCGACGACGGAGCCAGTCTCGACGACCTGCTTCCGGAGGCGTTCGCCGTCGCCCGTGAGGCGGCCTGGCGAGTGCTGTCCCAGCGGCACTTCGACGTCCAGGTCATGGGCGGCGCGGCGCTGCACTTCGGCAACGTCGCGGAGATGAAGACCGGTGAGGGAAAGACCCTGACCTGCGTGCTGCCGGCCTATCTCAACGCGCTGAGCGGTAAGGGTGTGCACGTCGTCACGGTCAACGACTACCTGGCCCGACGCGACAGCGAGTGGATGGGCCGGGTGCACCGGTTCCTGGGCCTGGAGGTTGGGGTGATCCTGTCCGGCCTCAACTCCGACGAGCGCAGGGAGGCCTACGCCGCCGACATCACCTA
>JAGQTQ010000006.1:30400-33484 GCA_020438905.1 Mycobacterium sp. | reverse complement strand
ACGGCGAACGTGACGGTCATTGAACGGCTGTGAGTCGCTGGCTTTGATATGAACGTCGCCGTCCGGTGATCGGCGTCAATTGAGGTCCTGCGTCACGGCGTCGGGACGTCGAAGTCGTCCCCGTGGGGCCGGGGACGACTTCGATTGCCGCGGGTGGGTGCAGCCGGTGTCGGCTGGGCTCAGTGGTGGTGGGCTCCGGCGTGGGACCGGCCGCCGTGGATGTCGATCGCCCAGCAGACCAGGCATCCCAGGGCGACGACGCCCGGCGAGGACAGCCACAGGCTGGCGACCAGCAGGTGTCCGCTGGCGGTCCAGGCCAGGGCGGCCGCTCTGACGGGGATGATCGCCGTTATCGCCGCCAGTGGCAGACCGGTCTTCCACCAGCGTGGGTTGGCCCGTCGGGCGATGCCCCAGGCCGCGACGTAGGCAACCGGGACCGCGCAGAACAGTGCGGCCTGCAGGCCTAGATCGTGGTCGCTCATCATCAGCAGTGTCGTCTCGGCGGCCAGACCGGTGGCGGTGACGCCCAGTGCCCAGCGGCGCCGCCGGGGGGAAAGGGCCACCCGGCGAAGAACAGCTAAGAGGTAGGCCGCGCTGGCCAGAAGCGCCCAGGCTGTGAAGTCGATCCCGAAGTGCGCTACCGGGGCGTAGAAGGCAATGGTCGGGAGAAGCAGCGCGGCGCCCTTCCGGGCTTGTTCGAGCCGGCGGGGGTGGACATCGTCGGAGTGGCCGTTGCCGGCGGGCGTCGCGGTCGCGGTCGTGGTCGCGGTTGTGGTCATGGTTCCTGTTCCTGTTCCGAGGTCGATACTTGAGTGCGGTCGGTCGAGGTCGGTTACTGGTTCACCCCGGAGACCGAGCTCCAAGGCTGGCTGTCGGCGTCGTTGTCGTTGACCGCGTCGGCCCACGGGACGATGGTCGCCGCGGGGCTGGCGTAGGTGGTGGGGCTGGCGTCGAAGGAGTCGCGTACCAAGGAGGTGTCGGTCCCGGAAGCGCTGATGACGCTGGAGGCGCCGATACCGGTGTCGGCGGCGGCATGGCCGGCGAATCCGAGGGTGGCGGCGGCGATGCCGCCGAAGACGATGGCGGTGAATCCGAGGTTCTTCATGATCTTTCCTTTTCTCCTGGTGGGGTGTTCTGTTGTCTTGCACCTCCATCACAACCCCGAATGATCATCGAGTCCAACGAATGGATCAGATGAAATTGATCGCTATTGGAGATAGCTTTGGGGGATGGAAATCCGCCAACTCGAGTACTTCCTCGCCGTGGTCACGGAGATGAACTTCTCCCGCGCCGCACAGCGGGTACACGTTGTACAGTCCGCGCTCTCTGCGTCGGTGGCCAAACTGGAGAAGGAACTCGGAGTCGAACTATCTCGCCCACGCATCCCAAACCCGGTTCGAATCTTCCGCAGTGAAACTCGCCGAACTGATCATGGCCTCGGTCGACTCCGCAACCCCACCGGGGCCGAGCTAACGGCCCATCTCGAAGGTCTTTCTGCGGTGGTCAAGGGAATGCGATGAACTGCGGGGGTTTTCGGACGCAGTTCTTGGGCGGGTTCGTGAGCCCGGCCGGTCGCTACGCGACGATCCGGGCCCGAAGGAAGTGCCCAATCGAAACCCGTTCGAAGGTGTGCCGGCGCTCGCGCGGGAGCAACGGCAGCGCCTGGGTCGAGTCGATCAGTTCCGGTGAGTCCACCTCGAAGTGCCGGCCCTTGCTGATCAGGGTCGCGTGCCCCGCGGTCAGCACGTTGCGAACCCAGTCCACCTGGGTGCCGTAGGGCAGCGGGATGAGGATGTCCTCACCCACCTGGTCGGCGACGATCGGTGTCGAGTACCGCTTTCCGGAGCGGCGGCCGGTGTGTTCGATGACCGAGGCGTACCAGTGCCGCCTGCCCGCCAGTTGCAGCATCAGCGGGTTGAGCAGGTACTTGTTCGACGTGCGGATCAGCGTGCGAAACGGTGCGGGCCAACTCTCCGGTGCAATCCCCATACCTGCACCGTACGCCCCGCGCCGGTCAGTCTTCGACGAGTGCGGCGGCAGCCTGAAGGTGCGCGACGGCCTCGGCGACGATGGTCTCGATGAGCTCCGCGCACGAGGGCAGGTCCTCGATGATGCCGGCCACCTGCCCGGAGGCCAGCACGCCGGCATCGGTGTTGCCGTCCACCAGGCCGGCCTTCAGCAGCATGGGGGTGTTGGCCGCCATCACCACCTGCGACCAGCTCAGGTCCTTGCCATGCCGCATGGCCAGGCCGTCACGGATCATCGTCGGCCAGGTCATCCCGGACATCGTCTTGAATCGCGCGGCGTTGCGGATCGCGGCGGTGAAACCCTTTATTCGCGAACCGCTTTCCAGCTTTTCCACCAGACCGGTGCGCAACACCCGGTGCGGTATGCCGTCCACGCGGGTGGAGACCACCGTCCCGTCCAGGGCGGCGTGAAGGTAGCGCTGTTTGACCGCATCCGGGACCGTGGAGTCCGACGTGAGCAGAAACCGGGTTCCCATCGCCACGCCGGCGGCACCGTAGGACAGCGCGGCCGCCAAACCCCGGCCGTCGAAGAAGCCGCCCGCGGCGACGGCCGGGACGCCGGTGCCCGCGAGGGCATCGAGCACCGAGGGGAGCAGCAGGGTGGTGGCCACCGGTCCGGTGTGCCCGCCGCCCTCGCCGCCCTGGACGATGACCGCATCCGCACCCCAGCCCGCGACCTTGCGGGCATGCTTGGCGGCCCCCACGGAGGGGATCACCACCGATCCGGCGTCCTTGAGCCGGGAGATGAGTTCGGGTTTGGGTGCCAGTGCGAAGGAGGCGACCTTGACCCGCTCGCGGATCATCAGCTCGACGCGGTCGGCGGCGTCGGCCGCGTCGGCGCGGATATTCACACCGAACGGCCGGTCTGTGGCGGACTTCACCTTGGCGATGGCGGTGGCCAACTCGTCGATGGTCATTGTCGCCGAGGCCAGGATGCCCAGGCCGCCGGCGTTGGCCGTCGCGGAGACCAGCCGGGCCCCGGCAACCCAGCCCATCCCGGTCTGGACCACCGGGTGCTCGATACCGACCAGCCGGGTCAGCGCGGTCCGAATCCTCA
>JAGQTQ010000006.1:0-30246 GCA_020438905.1 Mycobacterium sp. | reverse complement strand
CGCCCGCATGCTGTGGTCGGGCCCGCCGAAATCAAACACCCCGAGATTGCTCACCACCCGGAACACGTTGACGAAGCGGTAGGCGGGATTGTCTGGATCGACCTTGTCCCAGCCGATCCCGGACACCACGTCGACCGTCTCGCAGAACACCCGGGGCGAGTGGTTGCCCACCCAGTAGCTGGTGATGTGGTTGACGGTGTTGCCCGGTGCGCCCCGCACGCCGAACATCTGCCGGGTCGGATGTTGCAGGGGGCCGAGCGCCGAAAGGTTCTGGTTCCCGAAGCGGTCGATCTGGTTGGCGCCCATCACCACATGACGGCGTCCCCAGGCCAGCGTCTCGAATACCCGGCCGAACGGCATCCAGCCCTCGATCGCGCCGGCGGCCCCCAGCGACGGGGTGTCGGCGAGCAGTCGGGCCTCACCGTCGGTCAGCAGGATCTCGGGGGCGAAGGTCAGCCGCGCGAGTCGGGCCCCGATCGAGGCCATCGTGGTCATCGGGCTGACCATGATCTCCCCGGCGCCGCGGAACAACTCCGCGCAGGCCACGGCGCAGACCTCGGCCCGGCTGACCCGGATCACGATGCCTCTCCCTCCGCGGCGAAGCGGCGCACCGCGGCCTGATAGTCCGCCTCGTCCCCGGACAGGTAGGTGTCGGCGAACCGTGCCCAGGACTCCTCGTCCGCGGCGGCTCGGGCATAGTGACGCTGGAAGGCCTCGTCGCGTCCGTAATCGGGAGCGGCAGTGGTGAAGTGCGCGCCACCGGGGGCTTCGACCACGTGATCGACCATCATCCGGTTGACCAGCAGCGCCTGCGGGGGAACCGCCCGGATGAGTTCCTCGGTGCTGACCACCCGTTCGACGGACAAATAGCGCCGGTCGGCGGCCATCAGGAACAGGTCGTCGAAGTACGGGTCGATCCCGGTGTAGGCGGCGTTGCCGTGTCTGTCGGCGAGGTTCAGGTGGACGAACGCGGCATCGAGGCGCAATGCCGGCATCGCGATGAGCTCCTCATGGCCCTCGCCTTCCGGCGGGCCGGAGCGTAGCGACCCGGGGAGGGGGCTCGGATACGGCGAAACAACGGTCCGCAGCTCACCATCCCAGAAGTCCGGCACCGAACTGCCGAGCCCGGCCCGGATCGGCAGGAACGGAAGCCGCGCCGCCGCGGCCTGCAACCCGCACCGCAGCATGCCCTCGTCCATCTCCCGGGCGACGACCGCGCCGGTGGTGCGGGCCCGCGAGAACCACGGGTCGTAGAACGGCGGCGAGTCCAGTGAGACGAACCCGTAGTAGACCTTGGCAACCTTGCCCGCCGAGCAGAGCAGCCCGAGGTCGGGGCCGCCGTAGGTGACGACGGTGAGGTCGGTGACGCCGGTGCGAAGCAGGGCCCGGACGAAGGCCATCGGCTTGCGCCGCGACCCCCAGCCGCCGATACCGATCGTCATCCCGCTCTCGACGTCCGCCACGGCCTCATCCAGCGTCGTCCGCTTGTCTCTCACGTCGTCTCCGCCTTGGTGGTGCCGGCGAAGTCGTCGCGAAGTTCGTCGGAAACACCGGACAGATTCAGTTCGAAGGTGAAGCCCTGTTCCATCCGGTAGCTGGCGTTGACGCGCTGGGTGTCGATGAGATTCAGGGCTTCCTTGGCCGCCCGGATCACGCGGGTGTCCTTGGCGGCGATGTCGCGGGCGACTCGCAGCGCCGCCTCGTCGAGGTCGGCGCGCGGGACCACCTCATGCACCGAGCCGAAGTGGTGCAGGGTGGCGGCGTCGACGGTCGCGGCGGTGAAGAACAGTCGCCGCATCATGTGCTGGGGCACCAGCCGCGACAGATGGGTGGCGGCTCCCAGTGCCCCGCGCTCGACCTCGGGTAGCCCGAAGGTGGCGTCGTCGGAGGCGACGATGACATCGGCATTGCCGACAAGTCCGATGCCTCCGCCGACACAGAAGCCGTTGACGGCCGCCACCACGGGAACCGCGCACTCGTAGACGGCCTTGAACGCGGCGAAGCAGCCGCGATTGGCCTCGATCAATGCGGTGAACCCCGGGGTGCGCTGCATCTCCTTGATGTCCACGCCCGCGTTGAAGCCCCGGCCCTGCGCCCGCAGGATCACCACCCGGGTCTCGGGGTCGCGCCCGGCGGCGGTGACGGCGTCGGCGAGGTCGAACCATCCGCGCGAGGGGATCGCGTTGACCGGCGGGTAGTCGACGGTGACCGCGACGATCCCGGGCTCGATGGTCGATGACGTGATTGGCATGGCACTCCTGGAGCCTAAGCAAGCACTTGCTTGGTACGCTAGCACAGTGCCTGGCCAGCCCACTGAGTCGTCGGATTCCGTTTCTCGGGACGGCATCAGCCTCGGACTGAAGGGCCGCGTGGTGCTCGTCACCGGCGGGGTGCGTGGGGTCGGGGCCGGGATCAGCGACGTGTTCGCCAGTCATGGCGCGACGGTGGTGACCTGCGCCCGCCGTCCGGTCGAGGGCGTCCCCCACGAGTTCCATCCGTGCGACGTCCGCGACCCGGATGCGGTTGCCGGCCTGATCGACCACGTTCACGAACGGCACGGCCGGCTGGATGTGCTGGTCAACAACGCCGGTGGTTCACCGCATGTCCCGACCGCCGAGGCCTCGCCGCGGTTCCACCAGAAGGTGATCGAACTGAACCTGCTCGGGGTGCTCTACGCCTCGCAGGCGGCCAACGCGGTGATGCAACATCAGCCCGGCGGCGGGTCGATCGTGTCGGTGTCCAGTGTCAGCGGTCGTCGCCCGTCGCCGGGCACCGCCGCCTACGGAGCGGCCAAGGCCGGGGTGGACAGTCTTACCGCCACGCTGGCCGTCGAGTGGGCACCCAAGGTACGGGTCAACGCCGTGGTGGCGGGCATGGTGGCCACCGAACAGGCGGAGTTGTTCTACGGCGACGCCGATTCCCAGGCAGCCGTCGCCGCAACGATACCGTTGGGTCGTCTCGCGCAACCGTCGGAAATCGGCTGGGCCGTAGCGTTTCTGGCTTCCGATGCGGCGTCCTACATCAGCGGTGCGACGTTGGCCGTGCACGGCGGCGGTGAGCCGCCGCCGTTCCTGGCCGCTTCTGCCGCCAACAAGTGAGACCGACAACTGAAGGGAGATACCGGATGGGTCTGCTCGACGGCCGGGTCGTCATCGTCACCGGCGCCGGCGGAGGCATCGGGCGGGCGCACGCGCTGGCGTTCGCCGCTGAGGGTGCTCGGGTGGTGGTCAATGACATCGGTGTCGGGCTCGATGGCTCACCGGCCGGCGGGGGCAGTGCGGCGCAGGCCGTCGTCGACGAAATCCGTTCCGTCGGTGGGCAGGCCGTCGCCAACGGGGCCGACGTCGCGAAATGGGAGGAGGCGGCCGGGCTCATCGCGTCGGCGGTCGACGCCTTCGGTGGTCTGGACGTGCTGGTCAACAACGCCGGCATCGTCCGGGACCGGATGATCGCCACTACCGGCGAGGATGAGTTCGACGCCGTCATCGCCGTGCACCTCAAGGGGCATTTCGCCACCACCCGCCATGCCGGCGCCTACTGGCGGGGGCTGTCCAAACGGGGCGATAAGGTCGATGCCCGCATCATCAACACCACCTCGGGAGCCGGCCTGCAGGGCAGTGTGGGACAAGGCAATTACAGCGCCGCCAAGGCCGGTATCGCTGCTCTCACACTCGTCGCCGCCGCGGAGATGGGCCGCTACGGCGTGACCGTCAACGCGATCGCCCCGGCCGCGCGAACGCGGATGACCGAGGAGGTCTTCGCGGAGATGATGGCCAAACCAGAGTCCGGATTCGACGCGATGGCCCCGGAGAACGTCTCACCGCTGGTGGTGTGGCTGGGCAGTGCGGAGTCCGCCGACGTCACCGGGCGGGTCTTCGAGGTGGAGGGCGGGACAGTCCGGGTCGCCGAGGGCTGGCGGCACGGACCCGCGGTGGACAAGGGAGCGCGCTGGGAGCCCGGCGAACTCGGTCCAGTGGTGCGGGACCTGCTGGCCCAGGCCGAACCCGCGGTGCCGGTCTTCGGCACCTGAAGCCTCGGCCCTACGGGTCGCAGATCACCACCGGAATCACCCGATCGGTCCAGGACTGGTAGTCGTCGAAGCTGGTGTACATCGCGGCCATCTTCGGCCAGTAGTGTGCCCGCTCCTCCTCGGTGGCGTCCCGGGCCGTCAGGTTCAGCACCTCGCCGCGAATCTGGATCGAGACCTTCGGATTGGCCTTGAGGTTCAGGTACCACATCGGGTTGGTGGCCGCGCCGCCCTTGGAGGCGATCAGCACGACCCGGTTTCCTTCACGCAGATACAGCAGTGGGCTCACCCGCGGTTCGCCGGTCTTGCGGCCGATGGTGGTCAACAGCGCCACCGGAGCGCCCTGCAGGAAGGTGCCGCCGATCCTGCCGTCGGTCTTCCGGTACAGCCAGGTCTGAGCGCGGGACATCCATTTGATGATGGTTCCGACCTGGGGCGAGTTTAGGGCGCGCGGTGGTGGTTTGGGCCCACCGGGTCGTTGTTGGGGCACGGCCGTACTCCTAACGAGGGTCGGTTGAAATCTAACCCGGATGTGGTGGATGAGCCCGTCGTCGGGGATGGTGAACGTCTCGTCGACCCGTGCCGCCGCCCGCCGGCCCATGACCGACAGCCTCGTCACGACGGTGTAGCGGGCCCGGACCCGATCACCGTCGGCGCGGAACTCCGGTGCCGTGGTCGCCGCGATGATCCGGTACTGCGCACCGCGACTCAGACTGCGGCGCAGGTGATTTCCGGAGAACCCGTTCTTCACCCCCTGTTCGACCCGGGTGCAGTCCGGCGCGAAGGGCACCGTGTCGCCGTCATGGCTGACCAGTGCGTCGATATAGGCCTGCGCCGCGGCGATACGGGAGAGATCCGAGTCGGTGATGGGCTCAGATCCGCTCGATGATGGTGGCGGTCGACAACGCGCCCCCCGCGCACATGGTGATCAGGGCCGTAGAGCGATCGGTGCGCTCCAGTTCGTGCAGTGCGGTGGTGATCAACCGGCTGCCGGTGCTGCCGACCGGATGTCCCAGCGCGATCGCGCCGCCGTTGACGTTGACCTTGTCATCCATATCGGCGTCCGTATCGGCGCCGTACACCTGCGCCCAGCTCAGGACCACCGAGGCGAAGGCCTCGTTGATCTCGACCAGGTCGATGTCATCCATCGTCATTCCGGCCTTCTC
This sequence comes from Mycobacterium sp., assembly GCA_020438905.1. Classification (GTDB taxonomy): domain Bacteria; phylum Actinomycetota; class Actinomycetes; order Mycobacteriales; family Mycobacteriaceae; genus Mycobacterium. The sequence goes on along the minus strand of JAGQTQ010000006.1, from coordinate 25,053 downwards.
CAGCACCCGTGCGGTGGACTGCACCGGACCATCGAGGTGGTAGTACGGCTCGGCCCCGACGAGGGCCTGGGCCACGATGCGCGCCCGCGGGAGCAGGCCCTGCGCCCGTGCCACGGACTCGTCCATCCACAACACCGCGGCCGCGCCGTCGGAGATCTGCGATGAGGTGCCCGCGGTATGCAGGCCGCCCTCCATCACCGGCTTGAGAGCGGCCAATCCTTCGGCGGTGGTGTCGCGCAGACCCTGGTCGCGGCTGACCGTGTGCCGCTCGGACGTGGGCTTCTTGTCCTCGCCGATGACCGGCGCCTCCAGTGGCGAGATTTCCCGGTCGAAGCGATGCTCGTCCCATGCGCGCTTGGCCTTCTGCTGGGAGATCAGGCCGAGGTGGTCGAGGTCGGCGCGGGTGAGGCCACGGCGACGAGCGATCCGCTCCGCGGCGGTGAACTGGTCGGGCATGTCGATGTCCCACGACTCGGCGCGGATCCGGGAGCGATCCGGCCCGGCGTTGGCACCCAGGCCCACCCGGCTCATCGCCTCGATGCCGCAGGCGATCCCGACGTCGATGGCCCCGGTGGCGATCAGACCGGCGATCAGGTGGTTGGCCTGCTGGGCGCTGCCGCACTGGCAGTCGATGGTGGTCGCGCCGGTCTGCTCGGGCAGCCCGGCGGTCAGCCAGGCCACCCGGGTGATGTTGTTGGACTGCTCGCCGAACTGGGTGACGCACCCGCCGATGACCTGTTCGACCTGGCCGGGATCGATCCCGGCCTTGTCCACGAGGGCCTTCTGCACCGCCCCGAGCAACTCGGTGGCGTGCAGTCCGGAGAGCCACCCGTTGCGTTTGCCGATCGGGCTGCGGGTGGCCTCGACGATCACGGGAGTGCCCATGCGGCCAGGCTAGAACACGTTTCAGTAAGCTGACAACCAAGGTCGTCGCGGCGCCTTTCCTCCATGGTGGAGCCGTGTTTAACTGGCACTAGATCGCGTCGTTCGACGAGCTAGTTGTTCGAGGAGCTTGCTGACATGCCCAGTCCCCACCTGCCGCAGGGCTTCGACTTTCTCGACCCGGATCGCAATGTCGAGCATCTGCCCGTCGACGAGTTGGCCGAACTGCGCAGGGTCGCGCCGGTGTGGTGGTGCCGGCAGGAGATCGGCAAGGGCGGTTTCAACGACGGCGGGTACTGGGTCGTCACCAAACACCGCGACGTCAAAGAAGTGTCGCGACGCAATGACATTTACCACAGCGGGCCCAACACCGCCCTGCCCCAGTTCGCTGACGACATTCCCCGCGAGGACATCGACATGCAGCGGGTCATCTTGCTCAACCTCGACGGTGAGCATCACGACCGGTTGCGCAGGATCATCTCCCGCGGGTTCACACCGCGCGCCGTCGGACGCCTTCGCGACGAACTCCACCAACGGGCGCAGACCATCGTCAAGACCGCCGGCGCGGCGGGGCACGGCGACTTCGTCGAGCAGGTCGCCTGCGAGCTGCCCCTGCAGGCGATCGCGGGACTGCTCGGGGTTCCGCAGGAGGACCGGGCGAAGCTCTTCCGCTGGACCAACGAGATGACCGGCAACGACGACCCGGAGTTCGCCGGTATCGACGCCAAGGCGTCCTCGATGGAGGTCTTGGTCTACGCCATGCAAATGGCCGCGATCAAGGCCGAGTCGCCCGGCGACGATATCGTCACCGCTCTGATCAACGCGGACGTCGCCGGCGAGAAACTCACCGACGACGAGTTCGGGTTCTTCGTGCTGATGCTGGCCGTCGCCGGCAGCGAGACCACCCGGAACTCGATCACCCACGGCATGAAAGCCTTCATCGACAACCCCGAGCAGTGGGATCTGTACAAAAAGGAACGCCCGGCGACGGCGGCCGACGAAATCGTGCGCTGGGCGACCCCGGTGACGGCCTTCCAGCGCACCGCCGTCACCGACGTCGAGTTGTCCGGCGTGCCGATCAAGGCCGGGCAGCGGGTGGTGATGTTCTACCGGTCGGCGAACTTCGACGAAGAGGTGTTCGACGACCCGCACACCTTCAACATCCTGCGCGACCCCAACCCGCACGTCGGGTTCGGCGGCACCGGCGTCCACTACTGCATCGGCGCGAACCTGGCCCGGATGACCATCACCCTGATGTTCAACGCGATCGCCGACAACATGCCGGACCTCGCTCCACTGGGTGACCCCGAACGGCTGCGGTCCGGTTGGCTCAACGGCATCAAGCACTGGCAAGTGGACTACACCGGTTCGTCGGCGTCCTGACGCGCGTCGGAGACACGAAGGAGGATTCGGGTGGACTTCACCGCGGAACCGGAACAGCAGGCGGTCGCCGATGTGGTCCAGTCGATTCTGGTTCGTGAGAACACCTGGCCGGCGCTGGTCTCCGGTGGCATCCCAGCGCTGGGCGTGCCGGTACGACTGGGAGGAGACGGGGTAGGGATCGCCGAGATCGCCACCGCGCTGAACGGTATCGGCCGCCACGGGCTTATATCCCCCGCCCTGTGCACCTTCGGATTCGGCGTGGTGGGACTGCGCGCGATGGCGAGCGAGGAGCAGCAGGACCGCTACCTGGACGGTGTGACCACCGGCGCGGTGCTCACCGCAGCCCTCAACGAGCCGGGAGCCGCACTGCCCGACCGGCCGGCCACGCGATTGACCGACGGGCGCCTCGACGGCACCAAAGTGGCGGTTCCCTATGCGGCCCAGGCGAACTGGATGCTGGTCACTACCGACAGCGGGGTCGCGGTCGTCTCGCCGGCCGCCCCGGGGATGCGGCTGACCGGAACGCCCAGTTCGGCCGGGGGACAGGAGTTCACGGTCGCGTTCGCCGAGACACCGGTCGATGGCGTACTGGCGGGCGGGACAGTGCAACGGCTCAACCAACTCGTGACCGCCGCGGTGGGTGCCTATGGGGCGGGTCTCGTCGCCGGAGCGGTCCGCCTCACCGCGGACTATGTCTCCAACCGTCACCAGTTCGGCCGCCCGTTGGCGACCTTTCAGACCGTGGCCGCCCAACTTGCCGAGGTCTACATCACCTCGCGGACCCTCGACCTGGCGTCGACCTCTGCGGTGTGGCGCCTCGCGCAGGGCCGTGACGCCACCGACGACCTCGATGTCCTGGCCTACTGGCTGACGGCCAACGCGCCGCCGGCTATGCAGACCTGCCATCACCTGCACGGCGGGATGGGGATGGACATCACCTACCCCATGCACCGCTACTACTCCGCGGTCAAGGACTTGACCCGCCTGCTGGGCGGCCCTGCCCGTCGCCTGGATCTCGTTGGAGCGCAATGTATATAGAGCTGACGCCCGAGCAGCGGCACCTGCAAGCCGAACTGCGGCAGTACTTTTCCACCCTCATCTCCGCGGATGAGGCCACCGAGATGGAGACCGACCGGCACGGCAAGGCCTATCGCGCCGTGATCAGGCGGATGGGCGCCGACGGCCGCCTCGGGGTCGGGTGGCCCACGGAGTACGGCGGACTCGGCTACGGGCCGGTGGAGCAACAGATCTTCGTCAACGAGGCCGCGCGCGCTGACGTTCCGCTCCCGGCCGTGACGCTGCAGACCGTCGGTCCGACGCTGATGGCGTACGGCAGCGACGAGCAGAAGCGGCGGTTCCTTCCAGCCATCCTCGCCGGCGAGGTGCATTTCGCGATCGGCTATTCCGAACCGGAGGCGGGAACCGACCTGGCCTCGCTGCGGACCACCGCGGTCCGGCACGGTGACGAATACGTCGTCAACGGGCAGAAGATCTGGACCACCGGCGGCCACGACGCCGACTACGTCTGGCTGGCCTGCCGCACCGATCCGGAAGCGCCCAAGCACAAAGGGATTTCGATCCTGATCGTCGACACCACCGACCCCGGCTACTCGTGGACCCCGATCATCCTGTCCGACGGCGCCCACCACACCAATGCGACCTACTACAACGACGTTCGGGTCCCGGCCGGGATGCTGGTGGGTCAGGAGAACGCCGGCTGGCGGCTGATCACCACCCAGCTCAACCACGAACGGGTGATGCTCGGGCCGGCCGGCAAGATCGCCGGTCTCTACGATCGCGTGCACGCCTGGGCGTCCAAACCCGGCGCGGGTGGCGTCATCCCGATCGAGCGCGACGATGTGCGGCGCGCGCTCGGAGAGATCAAGGCGATCTGGCGGATCAACGAACTGCTCAACTGGCAGGTCGCGGCCGCCGGTGAGACCGTCGACATCGCCGACGCCGCGGCCACGAAGGTCTTCTCCACCGAGCGGATCCAGCGCATCGGCCGCCTTGCCGAGGAGATCGTCGGCGCCTACGGCGATCCCGCGCAGGACGAGACGGCCGAGTTGTTGCGCTGGTTGGACTCACAGACCAAACGGAATCTCGTCATCACCTTCGGTGGCGGAGTCAACGAGGTGATGCGCGAACAGGTCGCCGCCGCCGGCCTCGGCGTGCCGCGGGTGCCCCGGTGATGGAGATCGAAGACATCCGCGAGGCCGCCGAGCGAATCAAGGCCGACGGTAAGAGCGCACCCCGGCGCGGGCGGCATCCGGTCAACCAGCCGATGATCGACCATTGGCTCGACGCCATCGGCGACAGGAACCCCATCTACGTCGACGACGCGGCGGCCAAGGCGGCCGGTCACCCCGGAATCGTCGCGCCGCCGGCGATGATCCAGGTCTGGACCATGGCCGGTCTCGGCGGCGTCCGTCCGGATGACGACCCGTTGGGCAGGATCCTCGGAGTGTTCGACGAGGCCGGCTATCTCGGTGTGGTCGCCACCAACTGCGAGCAGACCTATCACCGCTACCTGCGGCCGGGGGAGGAGGTCAGCGTCACCGCCGAGTTGACCGACGTCGTCGGTCCCAAACAGACCGCACTGGGTGAGGGGTTCTTCATCACCCAGAAGATCACGTGGTGGGTCGGGGACGAGAACGTCACCGACATGATGTGGCGCATCATGAAGTTCCGGCCGCGCGACGCCGCGGCACAGTCCGCGCCGGCGGTTCCCGCGGACCTGGACCCGGAACTGATGATCCGGCCTGCGGTATCCAAGGACACCCAGTTCTTCTGGGACGGGGTCAACGCGCACGAGTTGCGCATCCAGAAACGCCCGGACGGATCGCTGCAACACCCGCCGGTGCCGGCGCTGTGGAAGGACAAGGATGCGCCGACGGACTACATCGTCGCCTCCGGCCGGGGAAAGGTGTTCAGCTACGTCGTGCACCACGCGCCGCAGATCCCCGGCCGCAGTCTTCCCTTCGTGATCGCGCTGGTCGAGTTGGAGGAGGGGGTGCGGATGCTGGGCGAGCTGCGCAACGTCGACCCCGCCGAGGTGAGGATCGGAATGCCCGTCCGCGCAACGTATATCGACTTTCCGGCCGGAGAGAACGGCCCGGCCTGGACGCTGCACGCGTGGGAGCCGATGCCGTGAGCGCACCGCAGGTCGGCACCACGCTGCCCCCATTGTCGCTGTTCGGCGATCCCACCTTCATCGTCTCCACGGCCATCGCCACCCGCGACTACCAGGACGTCCACCACGACCGGGACAAGGCACAGGCCAAAGGATCGAAGGACATCTTCGTCAACATCCTCACCGACACCGGCCTGGTGCAGCGCTACATCACCGATTGGGCCGGCCCGAACGCGCGGATCAAGTCCATCGCGCTGCGCCTCGGCGTGCCCTGGTACGCCTATGACACCGTGACGTTCAGAGGTGAGGTCACCGCGGTCGACGGTGACCTTGTGACGGTGAAAGTCACCGGCGCCAACAGCCTCGGTAACCACGTCATCGCCACCTGCACGCTGACGATGGGGGATGCCGATGCCGTCCGGTAAGGCTGCCATCGTCGGCATCGGCGCCACCGACTTCTCCAAGAACTCCGGTCGCAGCGAATTGCGACTGGCCGCCGAAGCGGTCCTAGACGCACTCGACGACGCGGGGCTCACACCTGCCGACGTCGACGGCATGGTCACCTTCACCATGGACTCCAACACCGAGGTGGCCGTCGCGCGTGCCACCGGCATCGGTGAGCTGAAGTTCTTCTCCAAGATCCACCACGGTGGCGGGGCGGCCTGCGCGACCATCCAGCAGGCGGCCATGGCGGTGGCCACCGGTGTCGCGGATTGCGTTGTGGCCTATCGGGCTTTCAACGAGCGCTCCGGAATGCGCTTCGGTCAGGTCCAGCTTCGACTCATCCAGGGTGCGGACTCGACCAGCGTCGACAACTCCTATTGCTACCCGCACGGGCTGTCCACGCCGGCCGCCCAGGTGGCGATGGTCGCCCGCCGCTACATGCATCTGTCCGGAGCTACCAGCCGGGACTTTGGGGCGATCTCGGTCGCCGACCGCAGGCACGCCGCCAACAACCCGAACGCATATTTCTACGGCAAACCGATCACCATCGAGGACCACCAGAACTCACGCTGGATCGCCGAGCCGCTGCGGCTGCTGGACTGCTGCCAGGAGACCGACGGCGGGGTGGCCGTCGTGGTGACCTCTGTCGAGAGGGCGCGTGATCTGAAGCACCGCCCGGCGGTCATCGAGGCCGCAGCGCAGGGCTCAAGTCCCGATCAATACTCGATGGTCAGCTACTACCGACCCGAACTCGGCCTGCCGGAGATGGGACTGGTCGGCCGGCAGCTGTGGGACCAGTCGGGTCTGACGCCGAACGACATCCAGACCGCCGTCCTCTACGACCATTTCACCCCGTTCACCCTGATTCAGTTGGAGGAGTTGGGTTTCTGCGCCAAGGGTGATGCCAAGGACTTCATCGCCGACCGTGCGGTTGAGATCGGCGGGCGGCTGCCGATCAACACTCACGGCGGGCAGCTCGGTGAGGCTTACATCCACGGGATGAACGGCATCGCCGAGGGAGTGCGGCAGCTGCGGGGAACTTCGGTGAACCAGGTCGGTGGTGTCGAGCACGTGCTCGTCACCGCCGGAACCGGGGTGCCGACCTCTGGGCTGATCCTGGGATAACAGCGGCCCACCCCCGGCGCCGTTCTGCGCTAAGCGGTTTCGAAGATGTTGTTGGTCAGCTCGACGATCTCTTGCGCGGCCTCAAGCCAGGCGAGGGCTGCGACCAGGCTCGCGGTGGTGATGAGTCCGACGTCGGCCGCCAGCGGCAGGCCGATCGCGTTGATCAGGCCACCGATGAGGTCGCCGCCGAGCATCTGCTTGACTCCCTCGAGGAACAGATCGACGTTGTAGGCCGGCAGGATCGTCACGATGGAATTGATGACATCCGCCGTCGGCAGCAGGGCCGCGTAGATCGCGCCCGCGGCACCGGAAACCCACTCTGCGGATTTGAGGACGAAGGTCTGCACCGCATCAATCAGACCCTCCGGTGTGGGCAGAGCGAACGACAATGTCGGCAACGAGATCGCGGCGATTTCCTTCGCGATCGAGCCGTTGGGCCCGAAGTCGGCGATGAAATCGTTGATCCCCTGCTGGACCCCGGCCACCAGCTTTTCGAGAACCTCCAACGGACTGACATCGGGGAACACCCCGAACGGCACCAGGACGTTGGCGTCGGGCTGGGTAGCAGTGGTGAACCCGTGCGCCGGATCGGCGTAGCCGAGGTCGACGATCACCTTCAACACCGGCTGGATCAGATCGGCGATCGGAGTGCCGATGAGCGGGATGCCCCGGATCGGTTGCAGCAGAGGGAGGTTCTCGGTCGGAATGAAGTAGTACTGCTGCGACGGATCGGTGGTCGGCAGCGCGATTGCGTTCTCGACCTCCTCCTTGGTCAGGCAGAAGCTTGTGCACTTCTCTGGGTTTGGCACGTACTGGGTGTGCACGTACACGATCCCCAGGGCGGCGTTGAGAACCGACAGGAAGTTCATCGGGTACCGCGGGTAGTCCGCGAAGCCGTCGTACTCGCGCGCGTAACTGATGGTGGGATACGCGTTCTCCGGCGCGGCGCCGTAGAAGGGGATGCCCAGGGCGGGCAGGTTCAGGTCCGGAAAACGCGACAGGAAACCGCCGTTGGGGTTCACCTCGTTGGCGATGACCACAAAGGTGATCGACTGCGCTAAATCATCGGGGACTTCGGGCGCGGGGTAGGGCGAGCCCGGAGTCTGGTAACCCTCTTGCAGCAGTGAGGAGATGATCGAGCTCTGCGAGTAGCCGAACACCGCGGTCGGCATTCCGCCGGGCACCAAGGCCAGGGTGTCGGACAGGATCGTCAGCCCCTGATCCACCGAGGTGTCCAGGGGCAGGCTCTTCACGCCGGTGATGGGGTAGAGGCCTTCCGGGGTGAAGACGACCTGAGCGGTTGTGTCGTCGGGGGCGTAGGGGGTGAAGTACCACATGACCCGGTTGACGTAGTCCGACGACGGGATCGGCACACCGCTGGGACCCATGATCAAGGTGCATGTCTGGCTCGACCCGGTGCAGATGTTCGTTTCGACGGTAAACGGCGGAGCTGGTACCGGTTCAACGGCGGCGGCTCGCGGGACGGCGGCGGGAATTGTCGTGGTGGAGCTGAGATCGGACAGCTCACGCCGGGTGTAGGCCAGTACCGTCCATTCCAGCGGCGAGCCGACCGGAGCGGTGGGACCGCCATCGGCGAACGGGTCGGCGGCCGGGTCGGCCAGGGCTGTGACATCGCCCGTCGCTGGTGCCGGCTCGGGAGCGGGAACCGACAGGACGGGCAGTTCAGTGGGAATCTCCACCGCCGCGGCCGCCACGGACCGCTGGGCCACCGCGCTCGCCGGGGACGCCACGGCCGGGATGTCGTCCAGGGCGTCCGGGATCGGATCGGTCTTTTCCTCGACCGTTGGCAGGGCGATCGTTGCCCGCGGCGCGGCCGCAGAGATCGGCGGCGCCGAGTTGGCGCCGGACCGGCTGATCGCCGGGCCGGCCCCGGTGCGGCTGACGGTTCGCGAAGCAGCGCCGCCATGGCCCCGACGTCCGGAGGGGGATGACCCCGCCGACGAGGTCGTCGAACGTGCCGAGGAGGTTTCCGAGCCGGCCCCGGCGGTGTCGGCGGATGCCACCGCGGAGTAGTTGAAGACCGCGGCGCCCACCCCGAGGGCGACCGCCAGCCCGCCGACCCGTCCGACGAAATTCCAGGCGCTCACGGCGACCCCCTGAGAGTTGTTGTGAAATTCCTTACAGGAAACTGAGTTGAGGCTAACCCACTCTCAGGTGATGCGGAATGCTTTTCGGCAGCGGTTCGCGGCGACAGCACCGCGGGTGTAGTCGACACCCCTTTCGGAGACGGACTGCTCTAGCCGATAGTGCAGAAACCCGTGACCGGGGCGGCGGGCCCGCAACCGGTGACCGCCGCCACCGCACCCAACAGGAACACCGCTGTCTGGAAGACGCCAATGATGGTGGCGAATCCGACGGCGGCGGCGACCGGTCGGCCGATCGCGTTGACCAGGCCCTCGATCAGATCGCCGCTGACCGCCTGCTCGAGACCGTCGAGAAAGAGGTTGACCGCGTAGCCCGGGAACGAGAAGACGAAGGCATTGGCGAAATCGGCCAACGGCAGCAGTGTTGCGTACAGCGCGGAGGCCGCCAGAGCGGTGCGTTCGGTGACCTCGGACACCACGTTCTGCACGGTCGTGACCACGTCACTCAGTGACGGCAGCGTGAACGGTTGCGATGCGAGCGCGGTGATCGTCGCAGCCGTGTCCGACGTCATCTTCTGGATTGTGGACGCCATCATGGACAGCTCCTGTGAAACCGAGCCTCCGGGCATCAGATCGGCGATGAAATCGCTGATCCCCTGCTGGACGCCGGCGACGAGCTTGTTGATGACCTCGAGGGGGTTCACGTCCGGGAAGACGCCGAATTCGAGCAGCACGTTGGCCAGCGGCTGGTCGGCCTCCGTGCCGAACCCGTGCGCCCAGTCGGCGTAGCCGAGATCCACGATCACCTTGAGAGCGGGCTGGATCAGGTCCGCCAGCGGGGTGCCGATGAGCGGTATCGCCCGCAGTGGCGCCAGGAGCGGCAGGTTGGGGGTCTGGATGAAGTAGTACTGCTGGGAGTCCTCGGTCCCGGCCGTCGTCGGAAGCTGCAGGCAGGCCGTTGATGAACCCTGGCAGGCGGTGCCCGGGCCGAACTCGGCGAGAAGCGGATCGATGGTCCGGTAAGTGTTGCCGAAATAGTTCGCGCTCGCGTATTGGGTGTGAACCAGGAGGATGCCCATGGCCGCGTTGAGTGAGGACAGGAAGTTCAGCGGGTACCGCGGGTAGTCGGCGAACCCGTCGTATTCCAGGGTGTAATTGACGGTGCGGCCGGCCCAGGGTTCCTCCGGGGTCGCCCCGTAGAACACCAGCCCGGGGCCGGGCGCGATGAATCCGGTGAACCGGGAGAACCAACCCCCGTTGGGGTTCATTTCCTGCCCCACGGTGATGAAGGTGACCTGACTCGGGTCGAGGTTCTCGATGGGCCAGTCGCCCTCGGCGGGCGGCGCCGGCGGGGGACACGTGCTGCCTGCGCATCCTGCCTGGTAGATCTGGAACAGCGAACTGATGATCGCACTCTGGGAGTACCCGAAGTAGCTGATCGGCGTGCCCGGTTGCAGCACCTGCAAGGTCGCCTCGACGGTTTCCCGGACCTCGGTGAGGCCCTCCTGCGACGAGGGGTCGATGGGGAGTTGCTTGACCCCGGTGATCGGGTAGGCCCCCTCGGGCGTGAAAATCACCTGAGTAGTGAAACTTTGGTCGTCCAAGCTGTTGGGTTCGACATACCAGGCCATCGCCTGATTGACGTAGGTCTGGTTCGGAATCGGGACGCCACTGGGGCCCACGATGTAGGCGCACTTCTCACTGGACTCCGTGCAGACGCTGGGGGTGATCTCCGGTATCACCGCGCCCACGCTCGCAGCACCGGCCGCAGCGGCGAGTCCCACGAGCGCGGCTGCGGGGGTATCGGCGGCGGCATCCTCGGGTGCAGCTGCCGCCGCCGGAGCGGCGACGGCGGTGTCGGCGACCGGGGTGACCGGCGCAGTGATGACCGGCGCAGCGGGTTCCGGCGCAGTGGTGACCGGCGCAGTAGCGACCGGCGTGGTGTTGTCGAGGTCTGGCACGGTTGTGTCCGGCTCGGCGTTGGGCGCCGGTGCAGCGATCGTGGTCACCGCTCGGGACCGCACCGTGTTGCCTCCGGCGGCGTGCGCCGCGGCGTTCGGCGTGCCCGGGGCGGTCCGGACGCGCCGGGATGACTCTGTCGAGCCCCCAGAGGAGCCGCGTTCCGCGGCGGCGGCCGATGTCGCGCGCGAGGTAGGCCCGGTGTCGTTCCCGGAATCAGCGCTGGCGATACCACAGCCGATGGAGAACACCGCGGCTCCGATACCCAGGGCTGCGGCCAGACCGCCCACGCGGCCCACGTAACGAGAAGCTGACACCATTTCCACGATCCTCCCGGCGCTCAGAGCAATGTCAGCGAAGGCTAGCTGCGGCCTCAGTCGCGATTCAGCAAAACGTGGAGATTGCCCAGGGCCGGATCCGGGTGCGGACGTACGCCTGGTTTCCACAGCCTGTTCGCAGGACCTACGTCGGCAGTAGCTCCACGTCGGAGAGCACCTTCGCGCCGTCGCGTGCCGGGGCGGCGACGACACCGATGTAGCGGTCACCTTCCAGCCATGCGCTGGCCCGCAGCGTCTCCCCGGGAAAGACCACTCCGGCAAACCGCGCACCATAGGAGGCCACCCGGGCGGGTTCGGCGTCCAGCACGGCATCGACGAGCGCTTTGCAGGTCATCCCGTAGGTGCACAACCCGTGCAGGATCGGCCGCGGGAATCCGGCCGCGGCGGCGAAGTCTGGATCGGAGTGCAACGGGTTGCGGTCGCCGCACATCCGGTAGAGCAGTGCCTGCTGCGGCAGCACCGGGATGTCGACCTCGACGTCCGGAGCGCGGTCCGGGAGCGTCGCCGATGACGAGGGTCCGCGGTCCCCGCCGAAGCCGCCTTCGCCGCGGGCGAAGATCGACCTTCTGGTGCTCCACAGCGGGTTGCCGTCGGGGTCGGTCACCGTCGTCTCACTGACCAAGACCGCGGCGGTGCCCTTGTCCCAGATGTCGGTGAACCGGGTTACCGCGCGCCCGGTCCCGCTCGGGGGCAGCGGTCCCGCGACGGTGACCGCCTCGCTGCCGTGCAGCACCCTGCTCAGTTCGATGTCGATACCCGGGAAGCTCACCTGTGGGGGCTCGGTCAGGTGGAAGCCGGCGGCCACACTGCTGAACGTGGGAAGCACCTGCGGCCGGCCATCGGTCAGATACCGCAGTTCGCGGGCGTCCATCGGATCCGCGCCGGCGCCGAGGGCCAGGTGGTAGAGCTGCACGTCGCTGCTGGTCCAGGAGAACTCCACGGGCTCCAACTCGGCGGCCAGGGCCACGTCGACGTCAATCGGCATGAAGATCACCGGGCATGGGTTGCCTTTCGCTTGACATCGGCCACGTGCAGCGCGGCCAGGTAGCCGAAGGTCATCGCCGGTCCGATTGTTCCGCCCGGGCCCGGATAGGTGTGGCCCATCACCGGCGCGCTGACATTGCCGGCGGCGTAGAGGCCCTCGATCACCGAGCCGTCGTCACGCAGTGCGCGGCCGTGGACGTCGGTGCGGACACCGCCCTTGGTGCCCAGATCGCCCGGCACCATTTTTGCGGCGTAGAACGGCGGGTGGCCGATCTCGCCGAGGTTGGGGTTGGGCTTGTTCGTCGGGTCGCCGTAGTAGCGGTCATAAGCGCTCTCGCCCCGGTGGAAATCCTTGTCGACCCCGCTGCGGGCGAAACCGTTGAACCGGTCGACCGTTGCCCGCAACTGCCCAGCCGGCAGCCCGGTCTCACGGGCCAGGTCATCGAGGGTCCCGGCCTTGACGATGACTCCCGAATCGAGCCACTTCTTCGGAATGCGCTGACCCGGCTGCAGACCCGCGAAGATGTAGCGGTCCCGGTAGCGTTGATCGAAGATCAGCCAGGCCGGCACGTTCTCGCCCGGGCCGGGTCCCTGGCCGTATTGCCCGCCATACATGTGGTGGCACGCCTCGACATAGGGCATCGACTCGTTCATGAATCTTTTGCCGGATGTGTTGACGATCATCGAACCGGGGGAGTTGCGCTCGGACAGTGCGAACCAGGGCGCGCCGACCAACGGAACGGTCGGCCCCCACCAGGCGTCCTCCATCAAATCCAATGCAGCACCGAGCTTTTCGGCCGCTTCGATCCCGTCTCCGGTGTTGGCCGCCGCGCCGACGGTCCATTCGGTTCCGATCGGAGCCCGCTGGTACTTCACCCGCATCTGCTCATTGTGCTCGAATCCGCCGCAGGCCAGGATCACTGCGTGCCGGGTGCGGATCAGCCGCGGATCGGCGGTGTCCGTGGCCCCGGACTCCGGCGCCGCGGTGTTGCGCACGTAGATGCCCTGCACCGCTCCGTCCTCGCAGTAAAGGTCGGTCAACGCGGTGTTGAGCAGCACCGGAACACCCGCATCGCGCAACCCGATCCGCAAGGGTGCGATCAGTGCCCGGCCCATGCCGACGAGATTCTTTCCCCGCACCCCCGCCCACGCGGTCCGTGCGCCCACTTTCAGGCTGCGCAGCAGCCCGCGCGGGTGTCGTTTCATCTGGTTGAGTCGCACGTAATCCTGCTGCATGACAACGACATTGAGCGGAACTTTGCCATAGGGGGGCTCCAGCCCGGCAAGGTCGGGACCCAGCCGATTGGCGTCGAAGGGTTTCGGTTCGACCGAGCGGCCGCCGGGCCGCCCCCCCGGCGTCTCCGGGTAGTAGTCGGAGTACCCGGGAACCCAGCACATCTCCAAGGGGGTGTGCTTGAGGACGAACGACAGCATCTCCGGGCCGCGCTTCAGATAGGTGTCGATCTTCTCGGCCGGAACGATGTCGCCGACGATGGTGTGCAGGTAGGTCGCCGCGGCGTCCGCTGTGTCGGTGACTCCGTCTTGTCGGAGGATCTCGTTGTTGGGGATCCATACCCCGCCGCCGGAGCGTGCGGTGGAGCCGCCGAAGTGGGCTGCCTTCTCCACCACCACAGCCGATAACCCCTGGTGGGCGGCGGTCAGCGCCGCGACCATCCCGGCGGCGCCGCTGCCAACCACGACGACGTCGAACTCCTGGGCTGTCATACTAGAACACGTTATAGAATTGCCGGGTGCGGGCGCTACTGGCGGCTGTGGACGTCGATGATGGGATCCGGAGATGCTGAGCGACCAGACCCGTGCCGAACTGGCCGCCGATCTGGCCGAGGCCGAACGCACCCGGGTGCCGTTGGCGCCGCTCACCGCGGCGCACCCCGCGATCGACGTCGTCGACGCCTACGAGATCCAGCTGATCAACATCCGGCAGCGTGTCGCCGAGGGCGCCCGCGTGGTGGGCCACAAGGTGGGGCTGTCCTCAGATGCGATGCAGACCATGATGGGCGTCGACGAACCCGACTACGGACACCTGCTGGCCGATATGGAGGTGTTCGAGGACACCCCGGTCCATGCGAACCGCTACCTGTTTCCCCGGGTCGAGGTCGAGGTGGGGTTCCTCCTGGCCGCGGACCTTCCCGGATCGGGGTGCACCGAGGACGACGTGCTCGCCGCCACCGCGGCGTTCGCACCCGCGATCGAACTCATCGACACCCGAATCAAGGACTGGAAAATCGGGCTGTGCGACACCATCGCCGACAACGCCTCCTCGGCAGGGTTCGTCCTGGGGACACAGCGGGTGTCGCCCAAGGACGTCGACATCACCGGTATCGATGCCGTGCTGCGCCGCAACGGCGAGGTGGTGGCCGAGGGACGCAGCGACGCCGTACTGGGTAATCCGGTCACCGCCGTGGCGTGGCTGGCCCGCAAGGTCGACGGCTTCGGAGTCCGGCTGCGGGCCGGGGACATCGTGCTGCCCGGCTCCTGCACCCGGGCCATCGACGTCCGTCCCGGCGATCACTTCGTCGCCGACTTCGCCGGGCTGGGCACAGTTCGGTTGTCTTTTGATTAGGAGCGTTATGGGCTCACCGAGGAAATCCGTCGCGATCGTCGGCTCCGGCAACATCAGCACCGATCTGCTCTACAAACTGCTGCGCTCGGACTGGCTGGAACCGCGCTGGATGATCGGGATCGACCCTGCCAGCGAAGGTCTCGCACGGGCGCGGACGCTGGGCCTCGAGACCAGCCACGAGGGTGTCGACTGGCTGCTCGACCAGTCCGAGAAGCCCGACATGGTCTTCGAAGCCACCTCGGCCTACGTCCACCGGGCGGCCGCGCCCCGGTACTCCGAGGCCGGAATCATCGCGATCGACCTGACCCCGGCGGCCGTCGGACCAGGGGTGGTGCCGCCGGCCAATCTGACCGAGCATCTCGACGCCCCGAACGTCAACATGGTCACCTGCGGGGGCCAGGCCACCATCCCGATCGTCCACGCGGTGTCGCGTGCGGCGGCCGACCAGGGCGGCGTGCCCTACGCCGAGATCGTGGCCTCGGTGGCCTCGGCGTCGGCCGGGCCGGGAACCCGGGCCAATATCGACGAGTTCACCAAGACCACCAGCCGGGGGGTCGAGACCATCGGCGGGGCCGGGCGGGGTAAGGCGATCATCATCCTCAACCCGGCCGACCCGCCGATGATCATGCGCGACACGATCTTTTGCGCCATCCCCGAGGACGCCGACCACGATGCGATCACGGCGTCGATCCGGGCCATGGTGGCCGAGGTCCAGACCTACGTACCCGGGTACCGGATGCTCAACGAACCGCAGTTCGAGGAGCCCTCGGTGGTCAACGGCGGCCAGCATGTGGTGACGACGTTCATCGAGGTCGAGGGGGCCGGGGATTACCTCCCGCCGTATGCGGGCAACCTGGACATCATGACCGCCGCGGCCACCAAGGTCGGCGAGGAGATCGCCAAACGGGCGGCGAGCCCATCGGGAGGGGCGTGATGACCGATCACATCTTCGACGTCCGGATCACCGACACCTCGCTGCGGGACGGTTCGCACCACAAGCGCCATCAGTTCACCGAGGAGGAGGTGCACGGCATCGTCGCGGCCCTCGATGCGGCCGGCGTCCCGGTGATCGAGGTGACCCACGGCGACGGTCTGGGCGGGTCGAGCTTCAACTACGGATTCTCCAAAGTTCCCGAGCAGCGTTTGATCAAGATCGCCGCCGAGACCGCCCGGGAGGCCCGGATCGCATTCCTGATGCTGCCGGGGGTGGGCACTAAGGACGACATCCGGGAGGCGCAGGACAATGGCGGGACGATCTGCCGGATCGCGACCCACTGCACCGAGGCCGACGTCTCGATCCAGCATTTCGGCCTGGCCCGCGAACTCGGACTGGAGACGGTCGGGTTCTTGATGATGAGCCACACCATCAGCCCGGACAAACTGGCCGCGCAGGCCCGCATCATGGCCGACGCCGGATGCCAGTGCGTCTACGTCGTCGACTCGGCCGGGGCGCTGGTTCTCAACGACGTCGCCGACCGGGTCTCGGCGCTGGTGGCCGAATTGGGTTCGGACGCCGAGGTCGGTTTCCACGGCCACGAGAACCTCGGGCTGGGGGTGGCCAACTCGGTGGAGGCGGTGCGGGCCGGGGCCAAGCAGATCGACGGGAGCTGCCGGCGCTTCGGCGCCGGGGCGGGCAACGCCCCGGTGGAGGCGCTGATCGGCGTCTTCGACAAGATCGGGGTGAAGACGGGTATCGACTTCTTCGACATCGCCGACGCGGCGGAGGACGTCGTGGCCAAGGCGATGCCCGCCGAGTGCCTGCTGGACCGCAACGCACTGGTCATGGGCTACTCGGGGGTGTACTCCAGCTTCCTCAAGCACGCGATCAGGCAATCCGAGCGTTACGGTGTCCCGGCTCACCAACTGCTGCACCGCGCCGGGCAGCGAAAGCTGATCGGCGGTCAGGAGGACCAGCTCATCGACATCGCTCTTGAGCTCAAACGCGAACAGGAGGGCGACCGGGGTTGACCGCGCCGCCCGCGGGGCTGTCGGACGCGCGGTGCACGATGGGTCGGTGACCACCCGCGACCGTGCCCAGGCGATCCTCGAACAGCTCGCAGGATCCGAGGCGGTGCTCCGCGACGACCAGTGGGCCGCGATCGAGGCTCTGGTCGTCGGGCGCCGCCGGGCACTGGTGGTGCAACGCACCGGCTGGGGAAAGTCGGCGGTCTACTTCATTGCCGCCAAGCTGCTGCGGGAGCAGGGCCGGGGCGCCACCGTCATCGTCTCGCCGCTGCTGGCCCTCATGCGCAACCAGGTTGCCGCCGCCCAACGCGCCGGCGTGCGGGCCGCCACCATCAATTCCGGCAATGTCACCGAGTGGGACGAGGTCCGAGGACGGGTCGCCGCCGGTGAGGTCGACGTGCTGCTGGTGAGCCCGGAGCGGCTGAACAACCCGGACTTTCGCGACACCGTGCTGCCGTCCCTGGCCGCCGACGCCGGCCTCGTCGTCGTCGACGAGGCGCACTGCGTCTCGGACTGGGGCCACGACTTCCGGCCGGACTACCGGCGCATCCGCACCCTGATCGCCGAACTGGGCACCGACACCCCGGTGCTGGCCACCACCGCGACCGCCAACGACCGCGTCGTCGAGGACGTCGCCGCGCAACTGGGCGTCGGCGGAGCCGGCACGCTGGTGCTGCGCGGCGGGCTGGACCGCGAGTCGCTGCATCTGTCGGTGGTTCAGATTCCGTCCGCGGCCCAGCGGGTCGCATGGATCGCCGAACAGCTTGATTCCCTTGACGGTTCGGGGATCATTTACACCCTGACGGTGGCGGGAGCCCGCGACCTGGCCACGCTGCTGCGTGATCTGGGCCACGATGTCGCCGCCTACACTGGGGCGACCGACACCTCCGAACGCGAGCAACTCGAAGCCGACCTGTTGGGCAACAGGGTCAAGGCGCTGGTGGCGACGTCCGCGCTCGGGATGGGGTTCGACAAACCCGACCTCGGTTTCGTCGTTCATCTCGGCGCGCCGGCGTCGCCGATCTCCTACTACCAACAGGTCGGCCGTGCCGGCCGTGGCACCGACTCGGCGCAGGTGATCCTGTTGCCCGGCAGCGAGGACCGGGATATCTGGAGCTACTTCGCATCGGTGGCGTTTCCGTCCGAATCGGTGGTGCGCAGGGTGATCGAGGCTCTCGACGGGCAGCGGGCGCAATCCACTGCCGCACTCGAGCCGATGGTGGACCTCGGCCGGTCCCGGCTGGAGATGGTGCTGAAAGTCCTCGACGTCGACGGCGCGGTGCGACGTGTCAAAGGCGGCTGGATCTCCACCGGGGAGCCCTGGCTCTATGACGAGGCGCGCTACCGCAAGCTCGATGACGCCCGCCGCCGCGAGCAGCAGGCCATGCTCGACTATCAGTCCACCCAGGGTTGCCGAATGGCCTTCCTGCGCGCCCAATTGGATGATCCCGAACTGGCCGATGGCGCGGCGTGCGGGCGGTGCGACAACTGCACCGGCGTCCAACGGAACGGGCAGGTCGAATCCCGGGCCGTCGAGGCCGCCAGGACCCGGCTGCAGCGGCCCGGTGTCGAGATCAGCCCGCGCCGGCAATGGCCGACCGGCATGTCCACACTGGGGCCGGAACGGTTCGCCGAACTGCGCGGTCGCATCAACGACGGGCCGGCCGCGGGTCGGGCCATCGGCCGCCTGACCGATCTGGGCTGGGGAGTGCGGCTTCGCCGAGTGCTCGACGCCCCGGACGCCCCGGCGCCTCCCGAGATGCTGGACGCGGCGGTCGAGGTGCTGGCGGCCTGGCACTGGCAGGACCGGCCGGTCGCCGTCATGGGTCTGGATTCGAGCACCCACCCGATCCTGATCGGCTCGCTGGTCGACGGCCTCGCCGGACTGGGCAGGCTGGCCAACCTGGGAATCTTGCGTCATCGGCCCGGCCGCCAACCGGTCGTGGCGGCCAATTCCGCGCTACGGGTCGCGGCGCTGGCCGATTCGTGGGTGGTGCCCGAACTTGGCGAGCTGGCCGGACCGGTGCTGCTGATCGACGATGTGACCGACACCGGCTGGACCCTGACGATGGCGGCCAGGGTGCTGCGGCAGGCCGGTGCGGATGCGGTCCTCCCGTTCGCCCTGGCCAGTGTGACCTGATCGCGCCTGTCGCGGTTGACGCGGCGTTAGAACACGTTCTAGATTTCTCGAAAGACGGCGTGCCGTCCGAAATCCAGACGCGGAGGCCCGGTGGACTATTCACAGCCGCTTCGGGAGGCCGTGGCGGAGGCCGAGCGACTGGTCCGCGAGGCTCCGCACATCGAGACCGACGCCGATCTTCTCGAGGGGCTGCAATATCTGGCCGGGTGCATCGCCGGCTGTATGCACCTGGCATTCGACTACGACCGCGATCACCCCTTTCTGCACTCCGGCACGGGCCCGTTCACCAAGATGGGTCTGGACAATCCGGACACGCTGTACTTCGGAACCCGGGTCCGGGGCGGTCATGAATACGTGGTCACCGGAACCCGCGGCACCACCACCGACCTGAGCTTCCAGCTGCTAGGCGGGCAGTACACCGACGCCAACGTGCCCGACAGCGAGACCGCCTTCGACGACCGTGAGCTCTACATCGACTCCGACGGGGATTTCGAGTGGCGATTCATCCCGGCCGCCAACGCCCAGCTGGTGATCAGGGAGGTCTACAACGACTGGTCGGCCCGGCGGGGCGTCGTCGCAATAGCCCGGACCGACACCGCAGGAACTGCTCCTGGTCCCCTGACCCGGGAAACGATCGAAAAGCGTTGGGCGACAGCCGGTAAACAACTCGTCCAGCGGGTGAAGACCTGGCTGCAGTTCCCGCAGTGGTTCTACACGAACATCCCGGTCAACACGATGGTCGCGCCGCGCCTGACCCCCGGCGGTCTGGCGACCCAGTACTCCTCGGCCGGGCACTTCGATCTCGCCGAGGATCAGGCGCTGATCATCACGCTGCCGGTCACCGACGCGCCTTACCTGGGTTTCCAGTTGGGCAGCCTGTGGTATATCTCGCTGGACTACATCAACCACCAGACCTCGCTGAACGGAACCCAAGCCCAATCCGATCCGGACGGAAACATCCGGATCGTGGTGTCCGAGCGCAACCCCGGTGTGACCAACTGGGTCGAGACTCTCGGACACCACAAGGGTTTTCTCCAGTTCCGCTGGCAGCGGGTGTCTCGACCGCTGACCGCCGCAGACGGTCCCGTCGTCGAACTCGTCGGCATCGACCAGGTCGGGCGACGGCTGCCCTATCACAATGACAACAAGATCACCGAGTGGGACTGGCGGGATCGAATCGCGCTGCGGCAGAACCAGATCGCCAACCGGATGGTGGGCTAGATGGCCGGCATGCTGGACGGCAAGGTCGTGGTGATCAGCGGTGTCGGACCCGCGCTGGGCAGCACCCTCGCGCGCCGGTGCGCCGAGCAGGGGGCCGACCTGGTGCTGGCCGCACGCACCCCTGCGCGGCTGGAGGAGATCGCCGATCAGGTCAGTTCCGTCGGTCGCCGGGCGGTGCCGGTCACCGCCGACATCACAGACGATGGACAGGTTCGCAATCTGGTGTCCCGCAGCCTGGACGCCTACGGCCGCGTCGACGTCCTGATCAACAACGCATTCCGGGTGCCGTCAATGAGACCCCTGGCCGACACCAGCTTTCAGCACATCCGGGATGCGATCGAACTGACCGTTCTCGGAGCGCTGCGGCTAATTCAGGGATTCACCCCGGCGCTGGCCGATTCGGCGGGGGCGGTGGTCAACGTCAACTCCATGGTGATCCGGCACTCCCAGCCCAAGTACGGCGCCTACAAGACCGCCAAGTCTGCGCTGCTGGCGATGTCCCATTCGCTGGCAACGGAATTGGGGGAACGGGGCATCCGGGTGAACTCGGTGGCGCCGGGATACATCTGGGGCGAGACGCTGAAGAGCTACTTCGCCCATCAGGCCGGCAAGTACGGGACCACGGTCGAGCAGATCTACGCCGCCACCGCCGCGCAGTCGGATCTCAAACGGCTCCCGACCGAGGATGAGGTCGCTTCGGCGATCCTGTTCCTGGCCAGCGATCTGTCCAGCGGTATCACCGGGGCGACCCTGGACGTGAATTGCGGGGAGTACAAGGCGTGACCGAGCGGACCGACGTCGGGACGGTCGAGGATCTGAAGGCCTCCGCGGTCAAAGTCGTCGGACTCGACGATTTCGGTGACCAAGACGACAACTACAGTGACGATAACTACAGTGAGGCGCTCTCGGTCCTGCTGGAGGCCTACCGCCGCGAAGCCGGCCTCACCGTAGTCGGCAGCAAGATGTCCCGGTTCTTCCTGCGCAACGCGCTGGTGGCACGGCTGATCAGCGAGGCGTCCTGGAAGCAGTACCCGCAGCATGCCGAGGTGGACATCACCGCGCCGATCTTCGTCACCGGCCTGCCGCGGACCGGAACCACGGCCCTACACCGACTGCTGTGCGGCGACCCCCGCCACCAGGGACTGCAGTTGTGGCTGGCCGAATTCCCCCAGCCGCGGCCGCCTCGGGAGACCTGGCCGAGCAACCCGGTGTTCGTCGAACTCCAGTCGCGGTTCGCCAAGGCGCACAGCGAGAATCCCGACTACACCGGTCTGCACTACATGACCGCCGACGAGGTCGAGGAGTGCTGGCAACTGCTGCGGCAGTCGGTGCATTCGGTGTCCTACGAGACGCTGGCCCACGTCCCGAGCTACGCGCAGTGGCTGGCCCGCCAGGACTGGACCCCCTCCTACCGGCGTCACCGGCGGAATCTGCAGCTGATCGGGCTCAACGACCCCGAGAAGCGTTGGGTGCTGAAGAATCCGAGCCACCTGTTCGCCCTGGACGCCCTGTTGGCGACCTATCCGGACGCGCTGGTGATCCAGTGCCACCGGCCGGCCGAAACGATCATGGCCTCGATGTGCTCGCTGGCCCAGCACACCACCGCGGGCTGGTCGGAGGTCTTCGTCGGGGCGACCATCGGTGCCGACTCGCTGGAGACCTGGTCGCGTGGCCTGCAAAGATTCAATGCGGTTCGGGCACAGCACAATCCGCGGCAGTTCGTCGACGTAAACTACACCGATCTCGTCGCGGACCCGCTGGGAACCGTGGAGAGGATCTACGCGGCCTTCGGGATCGAGATGACCGACCAGGCGCGCGGTGCGATCGAAGCCACCGACGCCGACAGTAAACAGGGTCGTCGCGCGCCCAAACACAGCTATTCGCTGGCCGATTACGGCCTGACCGAGGATGAGGTCAAGGAGCGCTTCGCCGGCCTGTAGGCCCCGCCCCATTGCGCGAGCAGACGCAAAAGGTCCGTGACACGCCGTAGTTGGGGGTACTTTGCGTCTGCTCGCGGAAAAGAAGGTCACCCGTCGCCGGGCGGGGGAGCGCTGGAGTACTCCTCAAGGCAGCCCTCCGCGACGGCGTGGCGGATGCTGTCGGCCAACTTCGGGCAGGACCGGGCCCGCGCACTGTCCCCACCGGTGGCGCGGATCTCGGCGAACACCGCGCACCTCCGCAGGGCCTCGGTGTCCCACTGCACCGCGGTATGCGGGGCACCCAGTTTCTTCACCCGGACCGAGGCGTGGCAGAAGCGGCAGTCGACCTCGGCCAAGCCGGAGGTGAGGTAGCGCTCCCGGTCAGCCCGGGTGGCCTCATGGACCGCCGAGGCTCGCTCGGGGTCGCCGGCGAAGTCCGGGGCCTTCGACCACGTCGGCACGTCATCGTCATCGCCGGCCGGGTGCTGAGCGTCATGAGCGCCGTGCAGCAACAGCATGGACCGCGCCAGTTCGTCGATGTCGGGCGGCTGTTCGGGACTCATGACGCAGGTTGCCCCGCCTCCCGGGCAGCCCGCCGGCGCAGGTTCTCCTCGACCTCGACATGCCACTTCTCGTTGGCCCTGGTGGTGTCCACCTCGAGTTCGAACCGGTCGGTCATCTCCGGGGTGACGTCGGCGACGTCGACGTAGAACTGCTGATACCACCGCCGCATCTGGTAGACGGCCCCGTCCTCTTCCACCAGCAGCGGGTTGTCGATGCGGGTCTTGTGCTTCCAGATCTCCACATCCTGGAGGAAGCCCTTGCTGACCCCGTCGGTGAAGGCCGACGACAACCGCTCGCTCATGGCGTCGTCGAGACCCTTGGGCTTCTGGACGATCACGCCCCACTGCAGCACGAACGAATCCTGGCTGACCGGGTAGTGGCAATTGATCAGGATCGACTCGGCCTTGAAGTCGCCGTAGGTGTTATGCAGCCAGTTGATCATGAACGACGGACCGAAATAGCTGGCCTCGGAGTCCAAATGGGACTCGCCGTAGGCGGTACCCATACCGCCGACGTCCGGGCGTCCGACGTTGTGCAGGTACTGCGAGGCGATGTGGCCCTCGAAGACGTTCTTGAAGTAGGTCGGCAGGCCGAAATGGATGTAGTAGAAGTGCGCCATATCGGTGACGTTGTCGACGATCTCGCGGCAGTTGGACCCCTCGATGAGCATGGAGTTCCAGTTCCAGTCGGTCCACTCCGGGCTGGCCTGCTCGGGGATGTCGGGGATGCGCACCTCGGGTTGGGGTGGGTTGCCCTCGTGGTCGTGCCAGACGAACAACAGACCGGCCCGGACGTCGGTGTGCCAGGAACGGGTGCGGGCCAATTTGGGTGTGCGCTTGGCATAGGGCACCAGTTTGCAGCGGCCGTCCCCGCCCCAGCGCCAATCGTGGAACGGGCAGGCGATTTCATCGCCTTTGACGCTTCCCTGGGAGAGGTCTCCGCCGAGATGTCGGCAATAGGCGTCCAGCACGTGCAGCGCACCGGCGGAGTCGGCGAAGACCACCAACTTGGTGCCGAACGCGTGGACGGAATGCGGCCGGCCGTCGGAGAACTGCGTGACCGGGCCAAGACAGTGCCAGCCGCGCGCGTACCGGTCTGGCAGGGTTCCGGTGTCGATCTCGCGAATGCCGGTGGTCATGTCGCCCTCCGCTGAAGGTTCTTCCTAACTAGAACACGTTACAGTTTTTCGCCGTGGTGGTGCAACCGGCGAGGATGCTCTCCGGCGGTGCGGCGCGCCGCGTCCTGGGGTATATCTGAGCGATGCAGATGTTCTCCTTCGAGGGCCGATCGCCCAAGGTGGATTCCACCGCCTTCGTCGCTCCGACCGCCGTCCTCGTCGGAGACGTCACGGTCGAGGCGGGCGCATCGGTCTGGTTCAACGCGGTCCTCCGTGCCGATTACGCCCCGGTGGTGATCCGGGAAGGCGCCAACGTCCAGGACGGCTCCGTTCTGCACGCCCCGCCGGGAATCCCGGTCGACGTCGGGCCCGGGGCCACCATCGCGCACATGTGCACCATCCACGGCGCGCATATCGGCGCCGAGGCCCTGATCGCCAACCACTGCACGATCCTCGACGGCGCCGTCATCGGGGCCCGCAGCCTCGTCGCCGCCCACTCGCTGGTGGTCGGAGGAACCCAGATTCCGCCGGAGGTGCTGGTCACCGGCGCCCCGGCGAAGGTCAAGGGCCCGATCGCCGGAACCGGGGCGGAGATGTGGGTCAACGCCAACCCGCAGGCCTACCGCGATCTCGCGGAGCGCTACCGGGTCGGCTTGAAAGAGGTCGTCCCTCCCGACCCCGGCTTGTCGGAGCCGACCACCCACATCGAGTAGTACTGGGAGCCACCTCCGTAGGCGTGCCCCAACGCCTTTCGTGCTCCCGGCACCTGGTGCTGGCCGGCCTTGCCCATCACCTGGATGGCCGCCTCGGCGAAGCGGATCATTCCGGAGGCGCCGATCGGATTCGACGACAGCACGCCGCCGGAGGGATTGACCGGAATCCGTCCGCCGATCGCGGTCTCGCCGGCCTCGGTGAGTTTCCAGCCTTCGCCCTCGGAAGCGAAGCCGAGATTCTCCAGCCACATCGGCTCGAACCAGGAGAACGGAACGTAGATCTCGGCGACGTCGATCTCGTCGATGGGGCTGGTGATGCCGGCGGCCGACCACAACGCCGCCGCGGCATCGCGTCCCGCCTGGGGGTTGACCTGGTCGCGCCCCGCGTAGGCCAGCGGTTCGGTGCGCAGCGCGGTGGCATGAATCCAGGCGACTGGAAAGCCCTCCCCGACGCGGCGGTCGCTGGTTTCCTCGTCG
>JAGQTQ010000045.1 GCA_020438905.1 Mycobacterium sp. | reverse complement strand
TGGAGGTCGCGGTATGGGCGGGGCTCGACGGCGACGTCTCACCCGGGCTGGCCGAGCTGGCGATGCGGGCGTACCTGTTCATAGCCTGGCCGCTGTTACCCACCTATGTGCCATTGGCGGTGATGCTGCTCGAACCGCCCGAGCGGGCCCGGCCGCGGGCTGCGCCGTTCCTCGTCCTGGGCCTCATCGTCTCGTCCTACCTGGCATACGTGGTCCTGTTCAATCCGGTCGAGGTGATCCGCCACCCCAACGGCCTGGAGTACGCGACCGTCGTCACCCATCCGATGGTGTGGGCGGTGGCGTACATCGTTGCCGTGATCGGGCCGCCGCTGCTGTCCGGCTACCGCTCGATCGTCGCATTCGGGGCGCTCAACCTGATCGGCCTGGTGACGGTCGCGATCTTCTACGCCCAGGCGTTCGCCTCGCTGTGGTGCATCTTCGCCGCCGTCTCCTCGGTGCTCATCCTGATCCACATGATCCGGCGCCGGGCCACCCCGGGGGCCGATCGGCTGCCCGGCAGCCCCCGGACCGTGCCGGTCTGAACCGGTCACCGACGCACGACGCCCGGCCGGGATAACCCGGCCGGGCGTCGCACCGGACGATCCGGAAATCAGCCTTTGCGGGCCTTGACCGCCTCGGTCAGCTGCGGAGTCACGTTGAACAGGTCGCCGACGATCCCGAGGTCGGAGATCTCGAAGATCGGGGCTTCTTCGTCCTTGTTCACCGCGACGATGGTCTTGGAGGTCTGCATACCCGCACGGTGCTGGATGGCCCCGGAGATGCCCAGCGCGACGTACAGACGCGGGGCCACCGTCTTACCGGTCTGGCCGATCTGGAACTGGCCCTCGTAGTAGCCGGAGTCCACCGCCGCGCGGGAGGCGCCCACCGCACCGCCCATGGCGTCGGCGAGATCCTCGACCACCTTGAAATTCTCCGCGCTGCCCACTCCGCGACCGCCGGCGATGACGATGGCGGCCTCGGTGAGCTCCGGACGCGCGCTCTTCTGGGCGGGCTGGCGGGCGGTGATCCGTACGGCGTTATCGGCCGCGGCGGGCACCTCGACGCTGACCTGCTCCCCGGCGCCGGGGGCCGGAACCGGCTCCACGGCACCCGGGCGCACGGTGATGACCGGCACGTCACCCTCGGCCTTGGCCTCGACCGTGTAGGCGCCGCCGAACACCGAGTGCACACCGATGCCGCCGGGCTTGACGTCGATGACGTCCGACAGGATGCCCGAACCGATCCGCGCCGCCAGCCGGCCGCCGATCTCTTTACCCTCGGCCGTGGCGGCCAGCAGCACCGCCGCCGGGGCCGCCGACTCGGACAGGTTGGCGAGCACGTCGACGTAAGGGGTGATCAGGACGTTCTCGGCATCGGCGGACTCGGCCACGTAGATCTTGGCGGCGCCGGCCGCCTTGAGGGCGTCGACCAGCGGCGCTGCGGTGCCGGGGCCACCGATCACGACCGCCGACGGCTCGCCCAGCGCGCGGGCCGCGGTGAGAAGTTCGGCGGTGGCCTTCTTCACCGCACCTTCGGAGTGCTCGACGAGCACGAGTACTTCAGCCATGGATTTTCTCTTTTCTGGGGAGTCTTTGGGTGGCGGAGCCGTATTCCGGGACCGGCTCTAGATGATCTTCTGCGCGACCAGGTACTCGGCGATCTTGGCTCCGCCATCGCCCTCGTCGGTCAGCTTCTCACCGGCGGCCTTGGGAGGCTTCGGGGTCGAGGACTGCACCCGCGAAACCGCGTTGGCCAGTCCCACCTCTTCGGCCTCGACGCCGATGTCGGCCAGCGTCAGGGTGGTCACTTCCTTCTTCTTGGCGGCCATGATGCCCTTGAAGGACGGGAAGCGCGGTTCGTTGATCTTCTCGTGCACGCTGACCACCGCGGGCAGCGTGGCCTCGACGTTGAAGACACCCTCGTCGGTCTCCCGCTCACCGCTGATCTTGGAGCCCTCGATGACCACGGTGCGCATATGGGTCATCTGGGGCAGCCCGAGGTATTCGGCGATGATGGCCGGGATCGCGCCGCCGGTACCGTCGCTGGCCGCATTGCCGGTGATGACCAGCTCGGTGCCCTCGATGGCGCCCAGCGCGCGAGCCAGGGCCCAGCCGGTCTGGATCATGTCCGAGCCGTGCAGGCCGGCGTCGAGCAGGTGCACACCCTTGTCGGCGCCCATCGAGAGCGCCTTGCGGATGGCCTCGCCGGCTTTCTCCGGGCCGGCGGTCAGCACGGTCACGGTGCTGTCGCCGCCTTCGCGCTCCTTGATCTGCAGCGCCTCTTCGACGGCTTTCTCGTTGATCTCGTCGAGCACGGCGTCCGAACCCGCCCGGTCAAGGGTGAAGTCGGTGTCCGACAACCTGCGGTCCGCGTAATCGGGAACCTGTTTGATCAGAACCACGATATTCGTCATGGCTTCTCTACGTCCTCCTGGCAGATCGCGCGACCGTCATGTGCCGCGCTGTGGGGGGTCACATCCGCTGACCTCACCATGTTACTAGTCGGTAACTTATGGCGGATCGCATCTTAACGATAGCTTGCCGCCGAAGGTGTTCTCGCAGGCCTGTCGCCACCGGACGGGTTCGCGATTTCCCGGCGGCGGGATAGCCTGCGTTGCGATGAACGCGCACCTGACCGACGCCGCCGACGGCGGCCTGCCGCTGACCGGCGAACGCACCGTGCCCGGGTTGGCGCAGGAGAACTACTGGTTCCGCCGCCACGAGGTGGTCTACCGCTGGTGTTCGGACATGTGCGCAGGTCAGGAGGTTCTCGAAGCCGGGTGCGGCGAGGGCTACGGGGCCGACCTGATCGCCTCGACAGCTCGCCGGGTGGTGGCCGTGGACTACGACGCGGCAACCGTGGCCCACGTGTCCACCCGCTACCCCCGGGTGGAGGTGATGGCCGCCAATCTGGCCTCGGTCCCGATGCCTGACGCCTCGGTGGACGTTGTGGTGAACTTCCAGGTCATCGAGCATCTGTGGGATCAGCCACAGTTCGTGACGGAATGCTTACGCTTGCTGCGCCCGGGCGGGCTGCTGCTGATGTCGACCCCGAACCGGATCACCTTCACCCCCGGCAGCGACACCCCGGTCAACCCGTTCCACACCCGCGAGCTCAACGCCGCCGAACTCCGCGAGCTACTGGAAACCGGCGGCTTCCGGGTCGACGGCCTCTACGGGGTCTTCCACGGCCCCCGGCTGACCGAGATGGACGCCCGCCACGGCGGATCGATCATCGACGCCCAGATCACCCGCGCGGTCGCTGACGCCCCCTGGGACGACGACCTGCTCGCCGACGTCGCCGCGGTGCGTTGCGAGGACTTCGAGATCGTCGAGGACGGCGCCGGAACCGGTCGCCGCGATATCGACGCAAGCCTGGATCTGCTGGCGATCGCGGTACGTCCGTGACCGCCCGGGAGCCGGTGCCCGGACAGTTCAGCCTGGTGCTGCACACCCACCTGCCCTGGCTGGCCCACCACGGCCGGTGGCCGGTGGGCGAGGAGTGGCTGTATCAATCGTGGGCGGCGGCCTACCTTCCGCTGCTGCGGGTGTTGCGCAAGCTTGCCGCCGAGGACCGCCGTGGCCTGATCACCCTGGGCCTCACGCCGGTGGTGATGGCGCAACTCGACGACCCGTACTGCCTCGACGGGATGCACCACTGGCTGGCCAACTGGCAGCTCCGCGCACTGGAGGCCGCCACCGTCCACGCTCCGACCGGTGCCGCCGCCGGAACCGCCAGTACTCCGGAAGCGTTGCGGCGCTTCGGTGTCCGCGAGTGCGAAGAGGCGACCCGGGCCCTGGAGGAATTCACCGGCCTCTGGCGCCACGGCGCCAGCCCGCCGCTGCGCGAACTCATCGACGCCGGCACCGTCGAACTGCTCGGCGGCCCGCTGGCCCACCCGTTCCAGCCGTTGCTGAATCCGCGGCTGCGCGAGTTTGCGCTGCGAGAGGGGCTGGCCGACGCCGGACAGCGGCTGGGCCACACCCCGACCGGCATCTGGGCCCCGGAGTGTGCTTACGCCCCCGGGATGGAGCACGACTATGCCGCCGCCGGAGTCGGGCACTTCATGGTCGACGGCCCATCGCTGCACGGTGACACCGCGCTGGGCCGACCCGTCGGCAGCACCGGTGTGGTCGCCTTCGGCCGTGATTTGCAGGTCAGCTACCGGGTCTGGTCGCCGCGGTCGGGCTACCCCGGCCACGCCGCCTATCGCGACTTCCACACCTACGACCACCTCACCGGACTCAAGCCCGCCCGGGTCACCGGCCGCAACGTGGACTCCGAGGCCAAGGCGCCCTATGACCCGGACCGCGCCGACCGGGCCGTCGACGCCCACGTCGAGGACTTCGTCGAACTGGTGCGCCGGCGCCTCATCAGCGAGTCCGAACGTATCGGCCGGCCCGCGCACGTGGTGGCCGCCTTCGACACCGAACTGTTCGGCCACTGGTGGTACGAGGGTCCGGTGTGGCTGGAACGGGTACTGCGCGCGCTGCCCGAGGCCGGGGTGCGAGTCGGCACGCTGCGCGACGCCAAGGAGAACGGCTTCCTCGGCGCGCCGGTGGAATTGCCGCCAAGCTCATGGGGATCGGGCAAGGACTGGCAGGTGTGGGCCGGCGAGCAGGTGGCCGACCTCGTGGCGCTCAACGGCGAAGTGGTCGACACCGCACTGGCATGTGTCGACAAGGCACTCGCGCAGACCTGCACCGCTCCCACCCGCGACCCGGTGGCCGACCAGATCCTGCGCGAGACGCTGCTGACGGTCTCCAGCGACTGGCCGTTCATGGTCAGCAAGGACTCCGCCGCGGACTACGCGCGGTATCGCGCGCATCTGCACGCCCACGCCACCCGGGAGATCGCCGACGCCCTGGCCGCGGGGCGCCGCGAGGTCGCCACCCGGTTGGCCGAGGGCTGGAACCGGGCTGACGGCCTGTTCGGCGCACTGGACGCCCGGCGCCTGCCCCGCGGATGACCCGCCGCCTTCCCGCGAGCGACCCGCCGCCTTCCCGCGAGCGTGCGTGTCGGTACGACGACACGCCGCCGGGCGCGACACTTCACGCACGCTCGGCGGCGGTGAGACGCCGGTGAAGATCCTGATGGTGTCGTGGGAATACCCGCCGGTGGTCGTCGGCGGCCTGGGCCGCCACGTGCATCACCTGGCCACCGCACTGGCCGCGGAAGGGCACGAGGTGGTGGTGCTGTCCCGGCGGCCGTTCGGCACCGACCCGGTCAGCCACCCGACCAGCGATGAGATGCACGAGGGCGTCCGGGTGATCGCCGCCGCACAGGACCCGCACGAGTTCGAGTTCGGCCGCGACATGATGGCCTGGACGCTGGCCATGGGTCACGCCATGATCCGGGCCGGGCTGGCCCTGCTGGGCGATTGGCGACCCGATGTCGTGCACGCACACGACTGGCTGGTCGCCCACCCCTGCATCGCCCTGGCCGACTTCTTCTGCTCCCCTATGGTTTCCACCATCCACGCCACCGAAGCGGGCCGGCACTCGGGCTGGGTGTCCGGGCCGGTCAACCGCCAGGTGCACGCCCTGGAGTCCTGGCTGGCACGGTCATCGGACGCCCTGATCGCCTGTTCGGCGTCGATGGCCGCAGAGATCGCGGAACTGTTCGGCCCCGACCTCGACGATATCAGCGTCATCCCCAACGGGATCGACTCCAGCCGTTGGCCGTTCGCGAAACGCCACTCCCACGACGGACCGCCCGAACTGCTCTACTTCGGCCGCCTGGAGTACGAGAAGGGCGTCCACGACGCCATCGCCGCACTGCCCAGGATCCGGCGCACCCATCCCGGGACCACCCTGACCGTCGCCGGCGACGGCACCCAGCAGGCCTGGCTGATCGACGTCGCGCGAAAGAACAAGGTGCTCAAAGCCGTCCGCTTCACGGGCCGGGCCGACCACGACGAACTCCTGCGACTTCTGCACCGCGCCGACGTCGCCGTGCTGCCCAGCCACTACGAACCGTTCGGCATCGTGGCCCTGGAGGCCGCGGCCGCTGGGACTCCCCTGGTGACCTCCGACGTCGGCGGCCTCGGGGAGGCGGTGATCGACGGGCGCACCGGGTTGTCGTTTCCCGCGCGCGATGTCGGCGCCCTGGCCGCCGCGGTCCGGGCCGCTCTGGACGACCCTGCCGCCGCCCAGCGCCGGGCCCTGGCCGCCCGTAGGCGCCTCACCGCGGACTTCGACTGGGGCACCGTTGCGGACCGCACGGCCGGTGTCTACCGGGGCGCCACCCGCAGGACGCGCCCGCCGCTGGATCGCCGGGCCATCGTCGAGCATGCACTGCCGGACCGCTGAGCTGCTCGACGCGCGTTTCCTTCTCCGCGCGAGCAGACGCAAAAGACTCCCGAATACCGGCGTGTCGGGGGTCTTTTGCGTCTGCTCGGCAGAGGGGGGTGACCCTACCGGGACGCCTTCTTGCGCTCGATATCGGCCAGCGCGGCTGCCAGTTCGGCCCGCTGCGCCGCGGAGGTCTCCCAGGCCAGCTTGCGGTTCTTGACCACCTTGGCCGGGGATCCCACCGCGATCGAGAAGTCCGGGATGTCGCCCTTGACCACCGCATGCGCACCCAGCACGCAGCCGCGGCCGATGGTGGTACCCCGCAGGATGGTGACCTTGGTCGCGATCCAGGTGTCCGGACCGATCCGCACCGGGGTCTTGACGATGCCCTGGTCCTTGATCGCCATCTCGATGTTGTCCATCTTGTGGTCGAAATCGCAGACGTAGCACCAGTCGGCCATCAGCGCCGACTCACCGAACTCGATGTCCAGGTAGCAGTTGATGACGTTGTCGCGGCCGAAGACCACCTTGTCGCCCAACCGCAGCGAGCCCTCGTGCGCGCGGATGGTGTTCTTGTCGCCGATGTGCACCCACCGGCCGATCTCCAACTGGGCCAGCTCCGGGGTGGCGTGGATTTCGACGTTCTTGCCCAGGAACACCATGCCGCGGGTGATGACATGCGGGTTGGCCAGCTTGAACCTGAGCAGCCGCCAGTAGCGCACCAGATACCAGGGAGTCCAGGCCCGGTTGGCGACCACCCATTTCAGCGACGCCCGGGTGAGGAATCGCGCCTGGCGCGGGTCACGCAGCCGGGAACCGCGCCAGCGCTTGTGGATCGGCGCACCCCACATGCTCGTCATGCCCGCAGAGCCTAGTCCGCGTGCTCCCCTCCCCCGCGAGTCCCTTCCCCGCGAGCAGACGCAAAGTACCCGCGACACGCTGAGATTTGGGGACGTTTGTGTCTGCTCGGCAGGGGTGAAGCACGGGAAATGGGGCCCTGACCCGATAGTCTCGCCTGGATGAGACGGACACCGGTGTCGCGGCGGGTGCTCGCGGTGGCGTCGGCGGTAATGCTGACCGGCACGCTGGCCGGGTGCGGCGACACCGATTCCTGGGTCGAGGCGGTGGCGGCCCGCGGCTGGCCGGCCCAGTACGCCGACGCCGAGAACACCAGCTACACCCCGACCGAGGGCGCCCAGAGCCTGGCGCTGAGCTGGAGCCGGGAGGTCAAGGGCGAGCTCGGGGCGGCCGCCGCCCTGGGCGGTGACGGGTACCTCGCCGTCAACGGTCAGACCGCAGGCGGTTGCTCGCTGATGGTCTGGGAGAACGACAACAACGGCCGACAGCGCTGGTGCACCCGGATGGTGCTCGGCGGCGGATTCACCAGCCCGCTGTTCGACGGCTTCGACAACCTCTACATCGGCCAGCCCGGCCTGATGATCTCCTACCCGCCCACCCAATGGGCGCGCTGGCGCACCAACGTCATCGGAATGCCCACCACCGCAAGGTTTTTGGCGGGCGGACAGCTGCTGGTAGTGACCCACCTGGGCCAGGTTCTGGTCTTCGACGCCCACCGCGGCGTGGTGGACGGAACACCGGTGGACCTCGTCGAGGGAATCGACCCGACCGACGCCACCCGCGGCCTGGACGACTGTCAGCGCTCGCTGCCCGGCTGCCCGGTGGCTTCGGCCCCGGCGTTCTCGCCCGCCAGCAGGATGGTCGTGATCGGGGTGTGGCAGCCCGGCGCGGCATCCTCGGTGCTGACCGCCCTGCGCTATCAGCCCGGCCAGAAGCCGCTGCTGCGGCGGGAGTGGACCTCCGACGCCGTGGGTGCGGGCGTGATCGCGAGCCCGGTACTGTCCGCCGACGGCACAACGGTCTACGTCAACGGCCGCGACCGTCGGCTGTGGGCGCTGGACGCCGCCGACGGATCGGCGAAATGGTCTGTCCCGCTGGGATTCCAGCCCCAGACCCCGCCGTCGGTCGCGCCCGGCGGGGTGATCATCGCCGGCGGCGGCCCGAACACGGAACTGGTTGGGGTCAGGGACTCCGGCGACAGCGCGGAAGTGGCGTGGCGCCGCGATGACATCACCCCGCTGTCCACCTCAAGCCGGGCCGGCGGGAAGGTCGCCTACACGGTGACGGCCGACGGTCCCGACAAGCTCTCCCTGCTGGTCTTCGACCCCGAAGACGGCGGGCGCACCCTTAACAGCTATCCGCTGGACGGTGCTGGCGGCTACCCGGTCGGGGTCTCGGTAGCCCACGACCGCCGGGTGGTGGTGGCCACCAGCACCGGCCAGGTCTACAGCTTCAGCCCGGTCTGAAACCCACGGGAGAAACCATGACCGATGAGTACGCGCAGTACCGCCACACCGCCGCGGGCGTCAGCTACATCGACGTCGGTGAGGGGCCGATCACGCTGTTCGTCCACGGCGTCTTCACCAATGGCCGGCTCTGGCGCAACTGCATCCGGATGGTCGCCGACCACCGCCGCTGCATCGCCGTCGACCTGCCCGGCCACGGGCATACCCCGCCGGCGGGCGAGCCGTCGGTGTGGGGGCTGGCCGACGCGGTCGGCGGCCTGATCCGCGAACTGGACCTGCATGAGGTCCATCTCGTCGGCAACGACACCGGGGGCGCGGTCTCGCAGGTGGTTCTGGCCCGTGACATGGAGCGGTTCGCCTCCTTCGCCCTGACCAACTGCGACACCGAGGGCAACTTCCCGCCCCGGGCGTTCAAGCCGGCGGTGTGGGCGGCCAAGACCCGCCTGCTGCGGGTGGCCGGGCCGCTGGCCCGGACTCCCCTGCTGGCCAAGCAGATCTATCGCAGCGGCTATCAGCACGCCTCCGCGGTGCCCGATGACGTCGTGATCGACTATCTGACGCCGATTCTCGGCACCAGCGAGGGCGCCCGCTTCATGGAGCGGCTGCTGATCTCGATGACGCCCGATCAGCTCTCGGCGATCCGGCCGCAGCTGAGCCGGTGTGAAATCCCCACCATCCTGGTGTGGGGCACCGGCGACATCTTCTTCGGAATCGAATGGGCGCACTGGCTGCAGCGCCTCATCCCCGGTGTGACCGGCATCGTCGAGGTTCCCGGCGGCCGGCTGTTCTACGTCGACGAGCGGGCCGCAGAACTTGTCCCGGCGCTGGAAGCGCACTGGGCCACGATCTCGTAGCAGGCGTTCGCTAAAGCTGCAGCGGCGGGATCTCGTTGCGCGGCAGGGTCACCGATGTCTCCCCGACATAGGAGGGCAACAGTTCGCCGCGGCCGAAGAAGAAGATCACGGCGTCGTCGGTGACGGCGAAGTTCTGATAATGGGAGGGGTCCAGGCCGTCGCCGGGCGAGATGCTGCCGGCCAGAATCGTGTCCTTCTCCAACTGCCGCTGAACGAGCGGAAAAATCTCCTGCAACGGCTTGGTGTCCGGGGCGAAGAGCATGTCGAAGGTGACCGGTCGGTTCTGGCTGACGTCGAAGGTGAACGACTTGTACCAGGTCGTCGGATGGGCACCGCCCACGGACTGGAACAGGGTGAGCACGACGCTGCGGGTCTGCGCCGAGGCGAACGACTGTGCGCTGACGTCCATCTCGTAGGGCAGGTTGCGGGCGTCCGGGGCCTGTGCGACCCGGACGAAGCCGTCCCGGGTCTGGCCGAGGTAGTCGATGATCGCCTGCTCGTCGGGGTAGCCCAGCGGGAAGGTCACGTCCATGGTGTATGCCGGGTCGCTGGCGTGAACACCACAGATGTCACCCGCTTCGATCACACCCCCCAGGGCGGTGCAGGCCTCGGGGCCCGCGGCGGCCGGCGGCGCGGTCAGGATCATGGCACCGACCAACACCGCAGCCAAACTCACAGTTCGCATACACCGAAGCCTACCGGTCTGCAGCGCCCACCCCGTCGACCGAAGCCCGGCACACGAAGACCACCGCACGGGCCGAGGCCCCCACACCCAGCCGGGTGATCACCAGCGATAGCGGCCGGCTTCCGGCCGGGCGCAACCGACGGCGCAGCGCATCGGGGTCGACGTCGACCCCGCGCACCAGGATCTCCAACACTCCACAGTCGTGCGACGAAAGTGCCTGACGCAGTGTCTTTTCCCGCAACGGCAGCCGATCGAGAATCTCGAACCCCCGAACCCCTACGGGCAGCCGGTCCCCGGTGAGGTAGGCGATCTCGGGGTCGAGTTGCCACAACCCGTGCCGGGTCGCGTACTGCCGCACCAATCCGGCTCGCACGACGGCGCCGTCCGGGTCGACGATCCACCGGCCCGCCGCGCCGGTCGGACACTCGTCCGGGTCGGCGTCGGTCAACTCCTCCCCGCGGTCGAGCACGCTGGCCCGGCGCCGCACCCCCGGTTCGGACAGTCCCGCCGTCCACAGGCAGGCCTCCCGCACCGACCCGCCGGAGGAGGTCACTTCGATCTCGACGTCGAAGCCCAGCCGCCGCACGGCGTCGAAGTCGATTCCCGGCGCACACTTGACCACCGTGGCGCGGCCCCGGTACACCTCGGCCAGCGCGTCCAACGGTGGGGTGTAGGCGCGCGGGTCGAACCGCCGCCGGCCCCCACTTCGCCGCGCCGGATCCAGCAGCACCACCACGTCGGGAGCTCCGGTGACCGGGTGCAGCGCATCCGCGCGGCACAGCGGGATCCGGTCGGAGAGATTGTGCCGGGCCATCGCCAGCCGGACCTCGTCGATATCGCTGCCCACCAGGTAGTCGGCGGTGCCGGCCAGAGCGGCCAGCTCGGTCCCGACCGAGCAGGTCGCGTCGTGCACCACCCGTCCGGCCAGCCGCCGGGCACGGTGCCCGGCGACCGCCGCGGTGGTGGCCTGCTGCAGGGCCTCGTCGGTGAAGAGCCAGCCGCCGGCCTCGGCGCCGAATTTGGCGACGGCTTTGCGGCGCAGCTGGGTCGTCTGGACCAGCACCGCGGCGTGATCGCCGAAGCGGTCCCGGATCGCGGCCACGTCGGTTACCAGGGAGGCGTCGGAGAGAGCGAAACGCGCCACCTCCGCCAACGCGGTGGCACCGGCCTCGCCGCTCAGATAGCCGACATCGGCTCGGGTGAACGTCAGGAGGGTTTGACTCCGGTGATCATGACGTTGTAGTACCACGACTTCGGCACCACCCGGCGCCAGAGGTTGTCGTCGACCCAGCTCAGTGTGGTCCAGCTCTTGAAGGCGAAGCTGGCCCATCCCCAGCCGAGCTTGCCCGGCGGGACCGCCGCCTCGAAGGTGCGCAGTGGCCAGCCCAGCATGGCGGCGGTGAACTCGGTGGTCTGGGTGGTCACCTCGACGGCACCGGCGCTGCGCGCCGCGCGTTCCAGATCGGCCGGGTCGAAGGTGTGCAGATCGACGACGGCCTCCAGTGCGGCGGCGCGGGAGGATTCGTCGAGTTCGGCCTGCGGGCGGCGCCAGCCGCCCAGTCCCGGCAGCCGGGTCAGGTTGGTGGCCACCCGCCAGGTCAGCGTGGACAGGTTGCGGGCATAACCGTTGCCGACGGTGGTCGGCTCGCCGGCGAACACGAACCGGCCGCCCGGCTTGAGCACCCGCACCACCTCGCGCAACGACTTCTCGACGTCCGGGATGTGGTGCAGCACGGCGTGCCCGACCACCAGGTCGAAAGTGTCGTCGTCGTAGGGGATGCCCTCGGCGTCGGCGACCCGGCCGTCGATGTCCAGACCGAGGGACTCGCCGTTGCGCACCGCGACCTTCACCATGCCCGGCGAGAGGTCGGTGACCGAACCACGCCGGGCCACCCCGGCCTGGATCAGGTTGAGCAGGAAGAAACCGCTTCCGCACCCCAGTTCCAGGGCCCGCTCGTAGGGCAGATCGCGGAGCTCCTCAGCGGGAACGGTGGCGTCGAAGAGGTCCCGCGCGTAGTCCACACAGCGTTTGTCGTAGGAGATCGACCATTTGTCGTCATAGGTCTCGGCCTCCCAGTCGTGGTAGAGCACCTGGGCGAGCTTGGAATCCTTCAGCGCCGCCTGGACCTGCTCGGCGGTGGCGTGCGGGTTCGGGGCCGGGTCGCCGGCGACCCGGGTCTCCCTCGTCGTCGTCATGCAGGGCAGCCTAACCCGCGGTTCCGGCGGCAAAAACCTCGCCGTAGAGGTGCACCTGCCCCTCGGCGTCAAGACCCGCGTCGATCAGCGCCTTGGCCCCGGCCACCGCGGCCGCCGGGGCGTCGACGAACCGGCCCACCCAGCTCAATGCCGAGTCGTAGACGTCGTCCGGGGACACCAGTTCGTCGACCAGACCCAGCGCCAGGGCTTCCTTGGCCCCGACGAAACGGCCGCTGAAGGCCAGTTCCTTGGCCCGGGAGCGGCCCACCGCCCGCTCCAGCCGGGAACACCCGCCGCCGCCGGGCACCAGCCCGGCCAGGATCTCGGTCACGCCCAGCTTGGCGTTGTCGCCGCAGATCCGCCAGTCGGCGGCCAGCGCCAGGCTCAGCCCGGCGCCGAGCGCGTAGCCGGTGACCGCCGCGACGGTGGGTTTGGGGATCGCCGCGACCGCGTCGATGGCGGTGCGGCGGAGCCGGTCGGCCATCTCGGCCGCCGCGCGGTCGAGGGTACGCAGTTCGGGAACGTCGTCACCGGCGCTGAAGATCTCGTGGCCGCCGTAGAGGATGACCGCCGCGATGTCCTCGCGCCGCGACACCTCCGCGGCGGCGGCGGCCAATTCCCGATAGGCCTGCCGGCTCAGCGCGTTGGTCGGCTCACGGTCGATCAGCACGGTGCCGATCCCGGGCTGGTGGTCATGGGTGTGCACGCCGACGAACTCGGCCATGCTCAGCCCCCGGCCAGCCGGCGCAGCGCCTGGCGGCGGGCCTGGTTGTAGCGCTCGGCGTCGAAGAACTCGATCTCCCAGTTGCCGTCCTCGAGAATGGTCATATCGGGTTCGACGGCGGCGATCTGACGCTCGAGGGCGAGGACCTCGGCGACCGTTCGGCCGGCCAGGGAGTCCAACTGGCTCCAGGTCGGCGGCAGCAGCAGTGCGCGGCCCCGGGCGAAGTCCTCGATCGCGGTCTCGGGGCGGGCCCAGCCGGCCTGGTCGGTTTCGGTGTTCTCGCCGTCGGCGAGTTGACCCTCCGGCAGGGCTCCGACGAAGAAGTAGGTGTCGTAGCGGCGGGTGCGCTCCTCCTTCGGAGTCACCCAATTCGACCACGGCCGCAGCAGGTCGGCGCGGATCACCAGGTTCTCCTCGCGCAGGAAGTCGCCGAAGGACAGGCTGCGGTCCTCCAGCGCGGCACGCTCGCGGCGATAGACCGAGGCGTCGCGCACGATACTGTCCGGGTCGTCGGCCGGTCCGGCGAACAGCACCCCGGACTCCTCGAAGGTTTCCCGGGCCGCCGCGCACACCAGCGCCTCGGCCAGGTCGGCCTCGATGCCGAACCGGGCCGCCCACCACTGCGGTTCGGGTCCGTACCAGGCGCCCCGCCGGGCCAGGCCGCCGTCCCTGTCGCGCTCGTCCACACCGCCGCCGGGGAACACCGTCATCCCGGCGGCGAACTCCATCGCGGCATGCCGACGCATCAGGAACACCGAAATCCCCTCGGCGGTGTCACGCACCAGCATCACGGTCGCGGCCGGCCGGACCGGCCGGGGTTCGAGGTTCTCGCTCACTGGCGCCTCCGGTGCGCCGCGCGGCCCCGCACTCGACGCGCGAAATAGCGCCCGTCGATGGTGTCCACCGCGATGGACTGTCCGAACGCCGCAGAGAGGTTCTCGGCGGTCATGACGTCGCGCAACAGCCCGGCGGCCACCACGCGTCCCTCAGCAAGGATCAGGCAGTGGCTGAACCCCGGCGGGATCTCCTCGACGTGGTGGGTCACCAGCACCAGGGCCGGGGAGTCGGGGTCGGCGGCCAGATCCCCCAACCGCGCCACCAGTTCCTCCCGGCCACCCAGGTCAAGGCCCGCGGCGGGCTCGTCGAGAAGCAACAACTCCGGGTCGGTCATCAGCGCCCGGGCGATCAGCACCCGCTTGCGTTCGCCCTCCGAGAGGGTGCCGTAGGTCCTCTCGGCCAGATGCTCGGCGCCCACGCTCTCCAGGGTGTCGAGAGCGCGGGTGTAGTCGACCTCGTCGTAGCGTTCCCGCCAGCGGCCGAGCACCGCGTAACCGGCCGAGACCACCAGGTCGCGCACCAGTTCGTCGTCGGGAATCCGCTGGGCCAGAGCCGAACTGCTCAGCCCGACCCGCTGCCGCAACTCTGCCATGTCAACTCGGCCCAGCCGTTCCCCCAGCACGATCGCGATGCCGTCGGAGGGATGCTCCATCGCCGCGGCCATCCGCAGCAGCGAGGTCTTACCGGCGCCGTTGGGCCCGATCACCACCCAGCGCTCGTCGAGCTCCACCTGCCAGTCGACCGGGCCGACCAGCGCCCGGCCGCCGCGACGCAGAGTCACGCCCCGGAAGTCGATGAGCAGATCTTCCTCGGCACCATCGGTCACCCGTTCATCGTGCCGCATCCGGTGGCCTGTCCCACGTCCGGGTCGTCGCCACCGCTTCGGCGCGAACATGTGCGCTGAGCGGTGACCAGCGCGCCCAAGCGCTACCGCGACGGGATGTCG
This sequence comes from Mycobacterium sp., assembly GCA_020438905.1. GTDB lineage: Bacteria > Actinomycetota > Actinomycetes > Mycobacteriales > Mycobacteriaceae > Mycobacterium. Next base: position 21,213 of record JAGQTQ010000045.1, on the reverse strand, counting down.
ACCCGGCGCACCCCGCCGTCCATGGCGTCGGCGGCCTCGATCTCGGCCCTGGTCACCCCGAGGATGAACAGCACGGTGTCCAGATAGGGGTGACTCAGCGAGGCGTCGGCGACCTCGCGCAGGGCGGGTTTGGCGTTGAACGCCACCCCCAGCCCCGCGGCGGTCAGCATGTCGATGTCGTTGGCGCCGTCACCGACGGCCACGGTCTGCTCCATCGGCACGCCGGCCTGGGTGGCGAAGTCGCGCAGTGCCTTGGCCTTGCCCGCCCGGTCGACGATCGGGCCCACCACCCGTCCGGTCAGCCTGCCGTCGATGATCTCCAGCTCGTTGGCGGCGACGAAATCGAGCATCAGGTCATGGGCCAGCGGTTCGATCACCTGGCGGAAGCCGCCCGAGACGACGCCGCACTGGAATCCCAACCGGCGCAGCGTCCGGATGGTCGTCCGGGCACCCGGTGTGAGCTCGACCTGTTCGGCGACCTCGTCGAGCACCGCGGCGGGCAGACCGGCCAGGGTGGCCACCCGCTTGTGCAGGGATTCGGTGAAGTCGATCTCCCCGCGCATCGCGGCGTCGGTGACCGCGGCGACGGCCTCCCCGGCGCCGGCCCGTTCGGCCAGCATCTCGATCACCTCGCCCTGGATCAGCGTGGAATCGACGTCGAAGACGATCAGTCGCTTGTTGCGCCGCTCCAGGCTGTAATCCTCCACCGCGATGTCGATGCCCTGCTGCGCGCCGACTCGGGCCAGACCCGCCTGCAGTCGTCCACCGGTCCCGGCCGGTGCTGAGACGCGCAGTTCCAACCCGGTCACCGGGTAGTCGGAGACGCCGCGGATGACGTCGATGTTGGCCCCCAGTGCCGCCGCCTCACGGGCCACCGCGCCGAACGCGGCCGCCGTGATCGGCCGGCCCAGCACGACGATCGTGTGAGTCGAGGGTTCGGCGATGATCGGTACGTCATCGCTGCGCTCGATGGTCGCCTCCAAGCCCATCCCTCGGATCGCCCCGGTGACGCCCCCGCGCAGGGCTGCACCGTCGGCCACTTCGGGGACCCCGGACACCAGCACCCCGAGGGTGAGGCGGTCACGGATCACCACCTGCTCGACGTTGAGCAGCTCAACCTCGTACCGGGAGAGGACCTCGAACAGAGCTGAGGTCACTCCCGGCCGGTCGATTCCGGTGACGGTGATCAGCACCGACACCTTCTCTGCGGTCATCGCAGTGTGATCGCGGGCAGGACGACGAGAACGGCGAGCCGCTCTGCGACGCGAACCCTAGGCGTCGATCTCGTGGTGCGAGCGGCCGACATGGGCCTCGCGGCGCATCCGATCGACCATGTGCGGGTAGTGCAGCTCGAACGCGGGCCGCTCCGAGCGGATGTTGGGCAGCTCGGTGAAGTTGTGCCGCGGGGGCGGGCAGGAGGTTGCCCACTCCAGCGAGTTGCCATGGCCCCACGGGTCGTCGACGGTGACGACCTCGCCGTACCGCCAGCTCTTCACGATGTTCCAGAAGAACGGCAGCATCGAAATACCCAGGATCGCCGCACCGATGGTGGAGACCACGTTCAGGGCGGTGAACCCGTCGGTGGGGAGGTAGTCGGCGTAGCGCCGCGGCATGCCCTCGTTACCCAGCCAGTGCTGCACCAGGAAGGTCAGGTTGAACCCGATCATCGTGAGCCAGAAGTGGATCTTGGCCAGCCGCTCGTCCAGCAGCCGTCCCGTCATCTTCGGGAACCAGAAGTACACACCGGCGTAGGTGGCGAACACGATCACGCCGAACAGCACGTAATGGAAGTGCGCGATGACGAAGTAGGTGTCGCTGACGTGGAAGTCCAGCGGCGGGCTGGCCAGCAGGACACCGGACAGACCACCGCACAGGAAGACCACCAGGAAGCCGAAGGAGAACAGCATCGGCGATTCGAACGTCAACTTGCCTTTCCACATGGTGCCGATCCAGTTGAAGAACTTGATACCGGTCGGAACCGCGATGAGGAAGGTCATGAAGGAGAAGAACGGCAGCAGCACCGCGCCGGTGACGTACATGTGGTGCGCCCACACCGCCATCGACAGCGCGGCGATGCTGATGGTGGCGTAGACCAGCGTGGAGTAGCCGAAGATCGGCTTGCGGGAGAACACCGGGAAGATCTCCGAGACGATGCCGAAGAACGGCAATGCCAAGACGTAGACCTCGGGGTGGCCGAAGTACCAGAACAGATGCTGGAACAGTATCACGCCGCCGTTGGCCGGGTCGTAGATGTGCGCCCCGAGGCGACGGTCGGCCGCCAGGCCGAAGGCGGCGGCGGTCAGCAGCGGGAAGATCAGGATGACCAGGATCGAGGTGATGAAGATGTTCCAGGTGAAGATCGGCATCCGGAACATCGTCATACCCGGGCAGCGCATGCAGACCACGGTGGTGATCATGTTGACCGCGCCGAGGATGGTGCCCAGACCGCCCACGGCCACACCCAGGATCCACAGGTCCGCGCCCGGCCCGGGCGAGTGCACCGCATCCGACAGCGGCACGTAGACGGTCCAGCCGAAGTCGGCAGCGCCGCCGGGGGTGATGAAGCCGCCGAGCGCGATCAGGGCGCCGAAGACGAACAGCCACAGCGACAGCGCGTTCAGGCGAGGGAAGGCCACGTCGGGCGCGCCGATCTGCAGCGGCATCACCAGGTTGGCGAAGCCGAACACCACCGGGGTGGCGTAAAACAGCAGCATGGCGGTGCCATGCATGGTGAACAGCTGGTTGTACTGCTCGTTGGAGAGGAACTGCAGGCCAGGAACCGTGAGCTCGGCGCGGATGAACAGCGCCATCAACCCGGCCAGGGCGAAGAAGGTGAAGCACGCGATGACGTACATGATGCCGATCAGCTTGTGATCGGTGGTGGTGATGACCTTGTAGATGAGGTTGCCCTTGGGCCCGGTGCGAGCCGGGAACGGACGACTGGCCTCAAGTTCTCCACGGGGGGGAATTACGGCTGTCACAGGATCCTCCAACCATCCATGGGCGCGTCCCAAAGAATCTAAGCCGCATCCTATCCCCAAACCAGCCCTAGCGTGCGGCCGGTCCTACATTCTGTCGTATTTCGCGCCGAACCCCCGCACGGTCGACGGCGAAGGCCAGTTCAGCGGTGTTTTGCGGCCGCGCGGGTGCTACCGTCGCGGCGTGCTGTCCCGCGTCCTGCGTCCCGGTATCGCAGCGCTCGCCGCGGCGACGCTGGCCGCGGCCGGCTGCGGAGGGTCGAATCCTCCACCCGAAGCCGGCCCGGGTGAGCCGGGCAGCAGCACCGTGGTGACCAGCACCACCATGATCGCCTCGGCCGGTGTGCTGGGCAACCAGCGCCGCCCCGACGAGTCCTGCGCGGCCGAACCGGCCCCGCTCGACGGCCCGCCCCCGGGACCGGTCGGCCACGCCGCCGGGCAGACCGCCGTCGCCGCCGACCCGATGCGCATCGTCGTGCTGGCCGGCGATGAACTCGACGCGCTGTGCGCGCTGGGGTTGCAGTCGCGGATCGTGGCGGCCGCGCTGCCCGACGGATCCGACAGCCAGCCGTGGTACCTCGGGACCGTAGTCCACGACGTCCCGGCCGCCGGCACCCGCAGCGAGCCGGACCTGGCGGCCATCGCGGCGGCCAAACCCGATCTGATCCTCGGATCGAAGGCACTCACCCCGGACGGTTACCCCGAACTGGAGGCCATCGCCCCGACCGTGTTCACCGAGGCGCCCGGGGCCCGCTGGCAGGACAACCTGCGCCTGGTCGGCGCCGCGACGGGCCGGGCACGCGCCGCCGACGATCTGATCGCCGGGTTCACCGAGCGAGCCGCCAAGGCCGGTGAAGCCAACGACGCCACCCACTTCCAGGCCTCGATCGTGCAGCTGACCGAATCGGCGCTGCGGGTCTGGGGCGCGGACAACTTCCCGGCCAGCGTGCTGGCGGCGGTGGGGGTTGAGCGCCCGGCGGCGCAACGGTTCACCGACCAGCCCTATCTGGAGATCGGGATCACCGACGAGGCCGACTTCTCCCCCGCCGACGGCGACATCGTCTACATGTCGTTCGCTTCTCCGGCCGCCAAGGACCGTGCGGCGGCGCTGCTGGAAAGCAACGGCTGGCGCAAGCTGTCGGCCAACCGCGACAACCGGGTGTTCATCGTCAACAACGAGGTGTGGCAGACCGGGCAGGGTCTGATCGCCGCCCGCGGGATCGTCGACGACCTGCGCTGGCTCAACGCGCCGATCAACTGAGCGGGGCTAGCGGATGTAGTTCTCCCCGCTGGCCCGAACCGTCACATCCGACAGGCTGACGCCCCACGGCTGGTCGATGACATGCATCACCACATCGGCCAGGTCGTCCGGGGTGATGAGCCAGTACTGCACCGAGTCGACGTCGGTCTGCTCGGGCCGCAGCGACCCGGACATGTAATTGGCCAGGTTCTCGGCGAACAGCCGACCCTTCTGCCCGGCCAGGCCCATGATCGCGGTCTGGTTGACGATCCCGCCGGCCAGGTTGGTGCCGAACACCCCGGTGGGCTTGACGGTGGTGACCTTGATCCGCCCCTGCGTCTCCACCCGCAACGCGTCCGACAACGCGGTGACCGCCGCTTTTGTGGCGCTGTAGACCCCGGCGCCCTCGATGCCGCCGTTGCCGTAGATCGAGGAGATGTTGACCACCTGCCCGCGGCCCTGGGCGATCATCTGGTCGTAGACCGCGGCGATGCCGTTGACCACGCCCTTGACGTTGACGTCGATGGCCCGATGCCAGCGCTGCCAGGCCCGTTGGTGGTCGGCGAAGTAGGACAACGGCATCACACCGGCGTTGTTGACCAGGACGTCGATGGCGCCGAAGGTCTCGACGGCATCGGCCGCGGCGGCCCTGAGCTGTTCCAGGTCGGTGACGTCGGCCACCCTGGCCAGCGCCTCTCCCCCGCGTTCCCCGATGAAGGCAACGACCTCCTCGAGGTGCTCGGCGTCGACGTCAACACCCACGACCCGGGCGCCGCCGGCGGCGCACTTCTGCGCGATGAGCCGACCGAAGCCGCTGCCGGCGCCGGTGACGATGACGACCTTGCCGTCCAGATACGGCGACATGGCTTCCTCTCTCCGGCACAGCCCCGGAGGCTGCGCACTCGACTGTCCATTCAACCGCCTAGTCTCGGGAGCATGAGCACCGTGAGCGCCTACGCTGCGACGTCGGCAACCGAACCGCTGAGCAGGACCTCGATCACCCGCCGCGCCACCGGCCCGCGCGACGTCCGCTTCGACATCCACTTCGCCGGGATCTGCCACTCCGACATCCACACCGTTCGCGCCGAATGGGGGCAGCCCCGGTACCCGGTGGTCCCGGGCCACGAGATCGTCGGCACCGTCACCGAAATCGGTTCGGAGGTAGAGGGTTTCAGCGTCGGCGACCGGGTGGGCGTGGGTTGTTTCGTCGACTCCTGCCGGGAGTGCGACAACTGTCTGGCCGGCTTGGAGCAGTACTGCACCGGCAGCGGGATGACCGGCACCTACAACGCGGTGGGCAGAGACGGCCTGCCGACCCAGGGGGGCTACAGCGGCAGCATCGTCGTCGACGAGAACTACGTGCTGCACGTCCCCGAGTCGCTGCCGCTGGAGGCCACTGCGCCGCTGCTGTGCGCAGGCATCACCACCTACTCGCCGCTGCGGCACTGGAATGTCGGGCCGGGCAGCCGGGTCGCGGTGATCGGCCTGGGCGGCCTGGGGCACATGGGCGTCAAGCTCGCCACCGCGATGGGTGCGGAGGTGACGGTGCTGTCCCAGTCGCTGAAGAAGATGGAGGACGGGCTGCGCCTGGGCGCCAAGCACTACTACGCCACCAGCGACGGCGACACCTTCAAGCGACTGCGCAATCGCTTCGACGTCGTCCTCAACACGGTCTCGGCCAACCTCGACCTCGGGCGCTATCTGGAGATGGTCGATCTCGACGGGGTCTTCGTCGAACTCGGCGCCCCGGAGCACCCGCTGGTGGTGCCGCCGTTCTCGATCATCGGCATGCGCCGCAGCGTCACCGGCTCGATGATCGGCGGGATCGCCGAAACCCAGGAGATGCTGGACTTCTGCGCCGAGCACGGGATCGTCTCGGAGGTCGAGGTGATCGAGCCGGACTACGTCAACGAGGCCTACGAGCGGGTCATCGCCAGCGATGTCCGGTACCGCTTCGTCATCGACACCGAATCCCTGCGCAACGGGTAAGCCCGCCCCGAGGTGTCAGTCGTCGAGCGAACCGAGCGGCCAGCCAGCGGCCGCCAGCTTGGCGGCCACCCGCCGGATGTTCTCCGGCCCGGCGTCGTGGTGGGCCACCCCCTCGATGAACCGTTCGATCTCGTCGTGGTCGATGAGATGACCGGCCGGAGCGGTCTGCTCCTCGGCGACGATCTCGCGCACCACCTCCTTGACCTCGTCTTCGGTCAAAGGCGTATCGCGCAGCAGCGCCAGCAGTGGCACCCGGTCCGGGCCGGGCACCCCACCCGGGTAACCGGCACGGAGCCAATTGAGGACCGATTGCGCACGTGACTTGGCCGTCATGACGCCCAGTGTCGCCGCTGCCGGCCCGTCGCACCAGTGAGTTTGACGATTATTCACCTGCTCAGCGGCCAGCGGACGCTAGAAGTCCCAGTCCTCGTCCTCGGTCACCACAGCCTTGCCGATCACATAGCTCGACCCCGAGCCCGAAAAGAAGTCGTGGTTCTCGTCGGCGTTGGGCGACAGCGCGGACAGGATCGCCGGGTTGACGTCGGTCTCGTCGCGCGGGAACAGCGCCTCGTAGCCGAGGTTCATCAGCGCCTTGTTGGCGTTGTAGCGCAGGAACTTCTTGACGTCCTCGGTGAGCCCGACGCTGTCGTAGAGGTCCTCGGTGTAGTCGGTCTCGTTGTCGTAGAGCTCGAAGAGCAGCTCGTAGGTGTAGTCCTTGAGCTCCTGGCGACGCTCCTCGGTTTCCTCGGCCAACGCCCGCTGGAACTTGTAGCCGATGTAGTAGCCGTGCACGGCCTCATCGCGGATGATCAGCCGGATCATGTCGGCGGTGTTGGTCAGCTTCGCCCGGCTGGACCAGTACATCGGCAGGTAGAACCCGGAGTAGAACAGGAAGCTCTCCAGCAGCGTGGAGGCCACCTTGCGCTTGAGCGGATCCTCGCCACGGTAGTAGTCCATGACGATGTGGGCCTTGCGCTGCAGGTTGGGGTTCTCCTCCGACCAGCGGAAGGCGTCGTCGATCTCGGCGGTGGAGCACAGGGTGGAAAAGATCGAGCTGTAGCTCTTGGCGTGCACCGACTCCATGAAGGCGATATTGGTCAGTACCGCCTGCTCGTGCGGCGTCACCGCATCGGGGATGAGGCTGACCGCTCCGACGGTGCCCTGGATGGTGTCCAGCAGGGTCAGGCCGGTGAACACCCGCATGGTGAGTTCCTTCTCGTGCGGGGTCAGGGTGTTCCACGACGGGATGTCGTTGGACACCGGAACCTTCTCGGGCAGCCAGAAGTTGCCGGTCAGCCGGTCCCAGACCTCGGCGTCCTTCTCATCGGTCACCCGGTTCCAGTTGATCGCCGATGCGCGGTCGATCAGCTTCAGGCCTTCACTCACCCGAGAACCCCACTTCATTGCCGCCGAAACATGTGGTCGCCAGAGAATTCCGCCGACACCCAGACACTACCCCTGGTGTGCGACAAGCCGAGTCAGCACAATCGGTTGTGTTCGTGCGTGTCGCGGCAGTCAGGCCACCGGGGCGTCGCGAGGGACTGCGCTTCCGACCGGAAGGTCGGGGTCGAGCTCGACTCCGAGCAGGTCGGCGATGCCCTGGATGGTTCCCAGCATGATCGTGGTCAGATGCGCGACGAAGCGCTCCGAGGGCATCCGGCGCGGGCTGTCCGGGTCGCTGCCGAGCCACCACTCGGTGGCCGCCGAGGCCGAACCGAACGTCGCCGCCGCAGCCATCTCCAGCGTGGCCGGCTCGAGCTGCATCTCCCGCAGTTCGTTGTTGAACATCTCCGCCATCGCCATGGTGATGTCCCGGCCTTCGCTGAAACCGCGGGTGGTCGACCCGGTCGGTTCCGGGAAACGCCCTTGCAGGACGAAACGCAGGACGTTGGGGTGCTGGTCGACCAGGTCGACGTACTCCGCGACGGCGCGGCGGATCACCTCCCGGGTGGAGTCGGTGGCCAGGTCGATATTGGTGAAGATCGCCGCGATCAGCATTTCCCGCAACCGCTTGCCGATGGCGTGGAAAAGATCGGCCTTGTCGTTGAAGTGACGATAGATCTTGGGCTTGGCGGTACCGGCCTCGGCGGCGATCTCCTGCAGGCTCACCTGCGGACCGCAGCGGTCGATGGCCCGAAAGGCAGCGTCGACTATCTCCGCCCGCACCTTCTTGCGGTGCTCACGCCAGCGCTCGCTGCGCGCGTCGACTTTGCCCGAACCGGATCCCGGCGCAGCTACGGGGAGTTTGCGCACCCACAGGACTGTACCGACCGGATTGGACCGACCGGATTGGACCGACCGGATGGGACCGACCGGTCCGCACGTAGGGGCGTTCGTCGGCCCCGGCTAGCATCGAGGTCGCAACGACGACGACGAGACAGAGCCGGAGAGCCGTGACCGAGCGATTCGACCTGGTGATTGCCGGCGGTGGCCCGTCGGGTTCGGCGGCCGCCTGGCAGGCCGCGCAGACCGGTGCCAGAGTGGTGGTGCTGGACAAGGCGGTGTTCCCGCGCGACAAGCCGTGCGGCGATGGCCTGACCGCCCGAGCGGTCAGCTATCTACAGAAGATCGGCCTAGCCGACGAGGTCGCCGGCTTCCACCGGATCGACCGGGTCACCGTGTTCAGCCCGTCGCGCTGGGAGTTGTCCTTCCCCAAGCGCCCCGGCATGCCCGACCACGGTCACACCGTCAGCCGCACCCTGCTCGACACCATGTTGCTCGAACACGCCGGGAAGGCCGGAGCGGTGGTCCGCCAGGGCGCGGAGGTCAGCGAGCCGGTCCTCGACTCACGCGGCCGGGTATGCGGCGTGAAGCTCAAGGGCGGCGAGCAGGTATTCGGAGACGCCGTCATTGCCGCTGATGGCGCCTACTCCCCCATCAAGCGGGCGCTGAAGCTGGACTCGCAGTACAACGGCTACTCCGCGATCGCCATCCGGGCGGAGATGGACGCCGACGTCGCCGACTCCGACAGCCTCGACATCTACTTGAAGCTGGAGTTCCAGGGTGACCAGCTGCCCGGCTACGGCTGGGTGTTCCCGATGGGCGGCGGTCGGCTCAACATCGGCCTGGGCTATGTCAACAGCTACAAGAACTGGCAGGCCATCAACGCCACCCAGTTCCTCGGGGAGTTCCTGGGCACCCTCCCGCCGGAATGGAAGCTGCCCTCCATCGAGGAGCTCAAGAAGAACAAGAGCGTGCGGGCTTGGCGGTTGCCGATGGGCTTCACCGCGTGGCCGCCGTGGCGCCCGGGCGTGCTGTTCACCGGCGACTCGCTGGGCGCGGGCAAGCCGGCCTCCGGCGCGGGTATCTCCAAGGCGCTGGAGTCCGGGCTGGCCGCCGGTGAGTGCGCGATGGCGGCACTGGAGAACGGCGGACCGGATGACTTCACCAACTACGCGCAGCGGATGGAGGCCGCGTGGGGCAAGGAGTACCGGCGTGGCCGGTACTTGCACAAGCTCGCCGGCAACCCGCACGTGGCGGGCGCCGGCATCAAGCTGATCGACAACGCCCGCTTCCGGGACGTGTTGCTGCGCTCGCTGTACAAGAAGGCCCAGGGGCCCCTACACAAGTTCTAAGGGCACAAGTTCCGACGCGTCAACGGGACTCTGTCGTTTCACCAGCTGCACGGTCGGTCAGTCGGCGTTGTCCGGGTCGAATCGGACAACGAGCAGGCATACGTCGTCGTCATGCGAGTCGGGCGCGACGTCGCGGGCCAGGGCTTCGCAGTCCAGCAGGGCGTCCGGCGGCCACGCCGCCACCACCTGCTCGAGATGGTCCAAGCCCACGTTCAGATCGGCGTCGTAGTGCTCCACGAGGCCATCGGTGTACATGATCAGGACGTCGTCCTGCTCGATCGCCACGGTCGCCTGCGGGTAGACGGCGTCGTCGAACGGGCCGAGCATCTGGCCCGACGCGTCGGACAACCGGAGCACTTCTCCGGTCTCGGCGCGGTGCAGCATGGCCGGCGGATGTCCGGCCGAGCTGTAGGACAGCGTGCGCGCTTCCGGATCGAAGATCGCGACCAGATTGGTGGCGAACTCACCCTGGATCTGATGCGCGGCGAATCGGTTCAACTCGGTGAGAATCTGCGCGGCCGACAGACCGAGGTGGGCGTAGGCGTTTCCGGTACTGCGCATCTGAGCCATGTCCTCGACGCTGAGCAGCCCGTGACCGATCACGTCACCGATGGCCAGATACGTCCGCCCGCCGGGCAGTGCCATCACGCTGTACCAGTCCCCGCCGAGCCCGCGGTCGGAGTCGGCCGACTCATATTGCGCGCAGTACTCCATCCCCACGGTGTCGACCCGGGCGACCGGTTGGGCCAGCGTGTGGAGCACAGCAGCGCGGGCGTGTTCGTCGGCATAGATCTGCGCGCGCACCAATGCCTGGCTGACCATGGTGGCCACCGCGGAGGCGTAGGCCAGCTGGGCTTCGTCGAAGGACTGGCGCTCCGACCATGTCAGCTGCAAGACACCGAAGGGATCCCCACCGGCGGCGAGAGGCCAGGCCGCGACCGACTCGGTGCCGGTGACTGACATCCAGTGCGCGCGGTGTGGATAACCGGCGGCGTACTCCGAGGCGCTCTGCACCGTAAGCGGCGCGCCGGATCGGAAGGCGTCGTTGGCCAGCGTTGGGGTGTCGAGGTCGACCTCGGCCCGGACCTCCTCGATCATGGCGGCCGGGAAACCGGATGCGGTGATCCAGTCCAGCCGCCTACCGTCCGGACTCAGTAGCCCGAGACTCAGCGCCTTGGCGCCGGCCTCGTTGATCACCTGGTCCTCCAACGCCTCGCCGATGTCCTCGGGCGTCAACGCGGCCGACAGCTGGCGGGCCAGTCGCGCGAGCGTCTCCAGGCGCACGCGTTCCCGGCGTTCAAGTTCACGTTCACGGACGGCATTGAGGCGCGCTGCGGCCTCCTGGGCGATCAGCAGGGCGACCACCACGATGACCGCGACATAAATCTGGGTGAGCGCGACCTGGGTTTCCCGCGGTGCGCCGGTGCTTGAGAAGATCCCCCGTCCGTGCGTGGTCATGATGTTGGCCAGCAGGGCAGCCACGGCTCCCGCGATCGCGGCGCCCAGCATGTTGAGCCGGAACGCCGCCAGGGCCAGCACCGCCAGGATCAGGATCGACGGCGGGACGTCGGTCCAGAGGGTTGCGACCGACAGGGCGGCGGTGAGGGCCAGCACCCCTGCCATCTCCCAGGGCCGCCGGCGCACGGCCGAGGCCTGGACGGTCCACAACAGGACCGGCGTCGCCATCACCAGGACCCCGAGAGCGTCGCCCGCCCACCAGGTGACCGTCGCGCCCAGCCACGGTGACCCGTAGTGGACGGAGACGAAGGTTCCGCCGATCAACCCTCCAACAATCGGCGCGATGACACACGCACCGGCTACGAAGCCCGCGAAGTGACGGCGTATCCGCAGGTCAGGTCGGCCGCCGCACCAGGCCAACACCAGTGAGGCGCCGATTATCGGTTCCACCACATTGGCCGCGGCGAATCCGGCCGACACCCACAGCGGGCTCTTGTAGAAGCTGTCGACCAGAACCTCGGCGGCAAAGACCGCCACCGCGAACCACGGCCATAGGGACCGGCGGCTGAGCATCATGGCGGCCACGGTGACGCCGGCGGCCGGGTAAAAGAAGGACGGGCCCTCCCATGAACCAAAGGACAGCCAGGACAGCACCGCGAATCCGGTGAAGGCGAAGAACACCGCCGCAACGCGACTCACGTCCGACCGCAAGTGCGTCGGCCGATCCGAACCGACATCGGCAGCGGGGGCACCGAGCTCGGCGTCCTCCACCGCCTGCGACCGCTGATTCACCGCCCGAGTTTACCGACGCTTCCGGCTACTCGGCGAACCGCGCAGGGCGGAAATGAAGTGCCGAACTCCCCCACAGCATCGCGACCCTCGGGTTGCGGCGATGTCACCAAGACCGGAACGCATTGTCCCGATTGATTCAACGTCAGCCCGTCGCCACACTCTTCGGCGGCGAACGCGATTGTCGGAGCCACCGCCGAAGGCCTTCCCCTGTTCGGTACGCGTGATCGTAACGGGCACACAGGCGGGCGATAAGCGATCCCGCCTCTGTGACCTGCACGAACGCTCACTACAGCATGCAGGACACGCAGCCCTCGACCTCGGTTCCCTCCAGCGCCATCTGACGCAGCCGGATGTAATAGAGCGTCTTGATGCCCTTGCGCCAGGCGTAGATCTGCGCCTTGTTGACATCCCGGGTGGTAGCGGTGTCCTTGAAGAACAGCGTCAGGCTCAACCCCTGGTCCACGTGCTGGGTCGCCGCGGCGTAGGTGTCGATGATCTTTTCGTAGCCGATCTCGTAGGCGTCCTGGTAGAACTCCAGGTTCTCGTTGGTCATGTACGGCGCCGGGTAGTAGACGCGGCCGATCTTGCCTTCCTTGCGGATCTCGACCTTCGAGGCGATCGGGTGGATCGAACTCGTCGAGTGGTTGATGTAGGAGATCGATCCGGTCGGTGGCACCGCCTGCAGGTTCTGGTTGTAGATGCCGTTGCGCTGCACAGATTCCTTGAGCCGTAGCCAGTCGTCCTGGTTCGGGATGCGAATTCCCGCTTCCTCGAAGAGCTTTCGCACCTTCTCGGTCTGCGGCTCCCACACACCCTCGGTGTACTTGTCGAAGAACTCGCCGCTGGCGTACTTGGACTTCTCGAAGCCGGCAAAGGCACTGCCACGCTCGATGGCGATTTTGTTCGAGGCCCGCAGCGCGTGGTAGAGCACGGTGTAGAAGTAGATATTGGTGAAGTCCACACCCTCCTCAGAACCGTAGAAGATGTGCTCCCGGGCTAGGTAGCCGTGCAGGTTCATCTGTCCCAGCCCGATCGCGTGGGCCTCGCTGTTGCCCTTCTCGATGGAGGGCACCGAGCTGATGTGGGTCTGATCGCTGACCGCGGTCAGCGCCCGGATCGCCACCTCGATGGTCTGGGCGAAATCCGGCGAGTCCATCGCCTTGGCGATGTTCAGCGAGCCGAGGTTGCACGAGATGTCTTTGCCCACATGGGAATACGACAGATCGTCGTTGAACGTCGACGGTGTGGAGACCTGCAGGATCTCCGAGCACAGGTTGGAGTGGGTGATCTTGCCGTCGATGGGGTTGGCCCGGTTCACCGTGTCCTCGAACATGACGTACGGGTAGCCCGACTCGAACTGCAGCTCGGCCAGCGTCTGGAAGAACTCGCGGGCCTTGATCTTGTGCTTGCGGATACGTGCGTCGTCGACCATCTCGTAGTACTTCTCGGTGACCGAGATGTCGGCGAACGGGACACCGTAGACGCGTTCGACGTCATAGGGCGAGAAGAGGTACATCTCCTCGTTCTTCTTGGCCAGCTCGAAGGTGATGTCCGGGATCACCACTCCCAGCGAGAGTGTCTTGATCCGGATCTTCTCGTCGGCGTTCTCGCGCTTGGTGTCGAGGAACCGGTAGATGTCCGGGTGATGTGCGTGCAGGTACACCGCGCCGGCGCCCTGGCGGGCACCGAGCTGGTTGGCGTAGGAGAACGAGTCTTCCAGCAGCTTCATGATCGGGATGACCCCGGAGCTCTGGTTCTCGATGTTCTTGATCGGCGCACCGTGCTCGCGAATGTTGCTCAGCAGCAACGCAACCCCGCCACCCCGCTTGGACAGCTGCAGCGCGGAGTTGATGGAGCGGCCGATCGACTCCATGTTGTCCTCGATGCGAAGGAGGAAACAGCTCACTGGCTCACCGCGCTGCTTCTTACCGGAGTTGAGGAACGTCGGGGTGGCCGGTTGGAACCGGCCGTCGATGATCTCGTCGACCAGATGCTCGGCGAGTGTGGTGTCACCGGCGGCCAGCGTGAGGGCCACCATCACCACGCGGTCCTCGAAGCGCTCCAGGAACCGCTTCCCGTCGAAGGTCTTCAGGGTGTAGGACGTGTAGTACTTGAACGCACCCAGGAACGTCGGGAAACGGAACTTCTTGGCGTACGCCCGATCCAGCAGCGACTTGACGAAGTTGCGCGAGTACTGGTCGAGAACCTCGCGCTCGTAGTAGTTCTCCCGGATCAGGTAGTCGAGCTTCTCATCCTGGTTGTGGAAGAACACGGTGTTCTGGTTGACGTGCTGAAGGAAGTACTGCCGGGCGGCGAGCACGTCCATGTCGAACTGGATTTCCCCGTTCGGCCCGTACAGGTTGAGCATCGCGTTGAGCGCGTGGTAGTCCGTCTCGCCGGGCAGTGCATGCACCGACGTCGGCGTCTTTACAGGCTCTGCAGCTGTGACCGTTGGTGACACGTGTCTTCGTCCTTCCAGAAAGCAGCCAGACCCGCGCGGACGGCGTCGACGTCCTCCGCGGTTCCCATCAGTTCGAATCGGTACAGATACGGCACCCCGCACTTGCGGGACACGACATTGCCCGCGTAGCAGAATTCGGCGCCGAAGTTGGTGTTGCCGGCCGCGATCACGCCGCGGATCAGCGATCGGTTGTGTTCGTTGTTCAAAAACGCGATGACCTGCTTGGGCACATAGCCCCCGGCGTCGGGATCGGGACCGTTAGCGCGGCCGCCGCCGTAGGTCGGCAGGATCAGCACATAGGGATCCCGGACCTCGATCCGGCCGTGCAGAGGGATCCGGACGGCGGGCAGAGCGAGTTTCTGCACGAAGCGGTGGGTGTTCTCCGAGACGCTGGAGAAATACACCACCCGCACCGGCTCCCGCCCCCGGTCTCCGTCTTCCAGGTCGTCGCCTTCCGGGTCCATCGGTCCTACCCCCCGCCCCGGTGCCGCTAGGCGCTGACGGCCGTGGCGGCCGAACCGGACGCCCCGGCCAGGGCCTTGATGCGATCGGGACGGAAGCCCGACCAGTGCTCGCCGCCGGCGACCACCACGGGAGCCTGCAGGTAGCCCAGGGCCATCACGTAGTCCCGCGCCTCCGGAACCTCGGTGATGTCCACGATCTCGTAGGACAGACCCTGCTTGTCGAGGGCCTTGTAGGTGGCGTTGCACTGCACACAGGCGGGCTTGGTGTAGACGGTGATGGTCATCTGCGGGGTGACTCCTCGGCGAACGGAAACGGCGAAAACCGGACGAATTAGGGCTGCTGCCAGTGGTCCCGGCGGACCCGCTGACCACGGGCCTGCCGACGCCCCAAACACTACACCTAGTGGCTCACAACACGTAGAGATACAACATGTTCCGAATGACATTTATGAAATTCCCTGGTCGTAAGCCTTTCGGCGGCGACGGCTACGGCGTGTCGCAGATCACAACACGCCGTAGCCACAGGATTGGTCTACCACCGGCCCCCGACAATCCGGGGCGCCGTCGTTACCGGCTCGGCCGAAGCGCCAGCGTGAACAACCTGTTCACCTGTTTCATCGCCACGCTGTAGGGCAGCCAGGCGAACCGCTTGAATGCGTACAGCGCCCGGATGTCGCCCGAGGTGTAGATCAGGAACCGGTTCTTGGCTACCCCGGCGAGGATCTTCTCGGCAGCGGCCTCCGGCGACACCGCGTGGCCGCTGAACCGTTTGACCCAGCGCCGCACACCGGGGTCCTCCCGGTCGATACCGGCGATCTGCACGGTCTGCACCAACGGGGTGTCGACCGCGCCGGGCACCACCAGGCACACGCCGATGCGATGGCGGGCCAGGTCGAAGCGCAGGACTTCGGAAACGCCACGCAGCCCGTACTTGCTAGCGCTGTAGGCGGCATGCCAGGGCAGCGCGACCAACCCGGCGGCCGAGGACACGTTGACCAGTCGTCCGCCGCGCCCGGCGGCCACCATCGGCGGGACGAAGGTCTCGATGACGTGGATCGGCCCCATGAGGTTCACGTCGACCATCGACCGCCAGTGCGCGTGGGTCAGGTTCTCGACGGTGCCCCACGCCGAGACGCCGGCGACGTTCATCACGACGTCCATGGCCGGGTGGCGGGCGTGGACCTCTGTGGCGAACGCCGCCACCGCGTCGTAGTCGGAGATGTCCAGCGCGCGGTGCTCGGCGACGCCCACCCCGGCCGCCCGGGCGGCGGCGACGGTTTCCTCGAGCCCTTCGCTGTTGATGTCGGTCAGATACAACTCGGCGCCCTCGCGGGCCAGGAGCAGCGCGGTCGCGCGCCCGATTCCACTGGCCGCTCCGGTCACCAGCACCCGCCTGCCGGCAAAGCTGTAGGCCACGGCTACCCGCCGGCCCGGCTGCCCCACAGGGCGTGCAGCCACAACTTCTCCAGGACGTCCACCGCCCGGTCGAGGTCGCGGTCGGGACCGGTGAAAATCGTCTCCCCGGACAGCGTCATCGCGGTGACCCCCGACAACATCCGCACCAGCCCGCGCACATCGGAGGTGATCGGATCGGCGTTGCCGCCGGCGATCTCGGCCTCGACGATCGGCACGATCTGGTCGATGACGGCCTCGTTGTAGCGGTCGAGGATCTCGCGGATCTCGGCGTCGGTTCCGCGCGCGATATTGCACGCCGACATCACCGGGTCGTTGTGGGCGTAGACGGCCGCCGCGCTGCCGACCATCCGCTCGGCGAACTCCGCGGGGGTCTCACCGGCGCCGCGCGGGGCGAAGTCCTGGGTGAGTTCCTCGAGTTCCTCGGCGACCTCGCCCAAGATGTGCGCCAGCACCGCGTACTTAGAGTCGAAGTAAAAGTAGAACCCTGAGCGGGCCACCCCGGCCCGGTCGCTGATGGTGCTCACCGACAACTCCGCGAACGGCTTCTCGGTCAGCAGCTCGCGGACCGCCGCCACGATCGCGTTTCGCTGACGGTCGCCACGGCGCAACGGCGGGTCACCCGCCTCCTGTGGTGCGCTCACCCGTTCACCTTGCCCCACGCCACGCCAGAAAGATACTTGACAGCCGTCAACTTAGGGCGGGACTATGGCGTTACCGCCGGTAACGCATTTCCAGAAGGATCCCCATGGCCACCATCACCACCGCGCAATACCTGCTGGATCAGGCGCGGCGTCGGCTGACGCCCACCCTGCAGACCATTCCTGGGATGGGCCTCATCGACGAACGGTTGCGCCAGCAGGACTGGGATGAGTTCGTCTTCGCCCAACCGCCCGCCGGCAGCGGGCTCAAACCCACCATGGGCAATTCGGGCCTGCCCCTGCTCGGCCATCTGATCGAGATCTTCCGCGGCGGGCCGGAGTTCGTACTGGAGAGCTATCGCAAGTACGGGCCCGTGTACTACACGGAGACCCCGGCGATGAATGCCGTCGTCGCACTCGGCCCGGACGCCACTCAGGAGGTGTTCTCCAATCGGAGAAAGGACTTCACCACCGTCGCCTGGAACGACGTCATCGGGCCCTTCTTCGACCGCGGACTGCTGCTGCTGGACTTCGACGAGCACATGTACCACCGCCGGATCATGCAGGAGGCGTTCACCCGCACCCGGCTGTCCGGCTACATCCAGCACATGGACACCGTCGCGACGAAGGTGGTGGCGCAGGACTGGCCGGTCAACGACCGTCGCTTCCTGTTCATGCCGGCGATCAAGGACCTCACCCTCGACATCGCCTCGGTGGTGTTCATGGGCCACGAACCGGGCAGCGACCACGAACTGGTCACCAAGATCAAGGCGGCCTACGAAACCACCACCCGGGCCGGCGGGGCGATCATCCGCACACCGCTCCCGCCGTTCAAGTGGTGGCGCGGACTGCAGGCGCGAAAGGTGCTGGAGGACTACTTCGTCGAGCGGGTCAGGGAGAAGCGCGGCTCGGTGGGCACCGACATGCTCACGGTGCTGACCCATATCGCCGACGAGGACGGCAACACCTTCTCCGACACCGACATCGTCAATCACATGATCTTCGTGATGATGGCGGCGCACGACACCTCGTCCTCGACGATGACCACCATGGCCTACCACCTGGCAGCCAATCCCGAGTGGCAGGACAGGCTCCGCGAGGAGGGCGACCGGCTGATCGGTGACGCCCCGCTGGACATCGACACCCTCGACAAGCTGGAAACCTTCGACCTGGTGATCAAAGAATGCCTGCGGATGGTCACCCCGCTGCCGTTCAACGTCCGCCGTGCCGTGCGGGACACCTCGATCCAGGGTCACTTCATTCCGGCCGGCACCAATATCAACCTGTGGCCGGGCATGAACCACATGCTCCCGGAACTGTGGGACGCCCCGGAGCGTTTCGACCCCGCGCGCTTCGCCGAACCGCGCTCGGAGCACAAGCGGCACCGCTACGCGTTCACGCCGTTCGGCGGCGGTGCCCACAAGTGCATCGGGCTGGTGTTCGGACAGCTGGAGATCAAGTCGGTCATGCACCGGGTGCTGCGCAACTACCGACTGGAACTTCCTCATCCGGGCTACCAGCCGCGCTACGACTTCGCCGGGATGCCGATGCCGATCGACGGCATGCCGATCGTGCTGCGGCCGCTGAACTGAGCCGCCCCGTCCTCAGGCCAGCGACAGGAAGAGCTTTTCCAGTTCGGCCTCGGTCAACGGGGTCTTGTCCCCGGAACTCTCACCGAGCACGCACTGGCGAAGTCCGGTGGCGACGATCTTGAAGCCGGCCCGGTCAAGCGCCCGCGAGACCGCGGCGAGTTGGGTGACCACGTCCTTGCACTCCCGGCCGTTCTCGATCATCGCGATCACCCCGGCCAGCTGGCCCTGGGCGCGACGCAGCCGGTTGAGGACGTCGGTGGCGTCCCTGTTCTGCTGAACTGCGCCGTCGTGAACTGCGCCGCCACCAGCCATCTGGGCCTCCTTGGGATCAGAACCCCAGCTTACCCTAGGGGGTATCGCGCGGTCCCCCTGCCGCGACCCCCGTCGCCACCGGCGGCTTGGCGCCGCGCAACGGGCACCGCTCCCAGCGGCCGCAGAGGGTATAGACGATCGCCGCGGCCAGGATTGTCGCGGCCGCGGCGAACCCGACCACGGGATGGATTTCCTGGCCGAGAATCACCGAGGACATGATCAGAACGAACCAGCCGAACGCCTGCCGCAGGCTGTCCGGGTTCACCAACGCCGTCAACCTCGCGCCGACCAGTGCGCCGACCACCGCCGAAGCGGTCACCATCGCGGCGAGTTTCCAGTCGATCGTCACACTGCTCAGATGACCGGCCAAGCCGGCAAAGGACTTCATCGCGATGACCACCAGCGAGGTGCCGACCGCGACCGGCATCGGCAATCCGCCGAGCAGCGCCAGCGCCGGAACCACCAGGAAACCGCCACCCGCGCCGACCATTCCGGTGACCAGACCAACCACCAACCCCTCGATGATGACCTTGACCACCGGCATGTCGTGCGGTGCGCCGTTGTCGGCCCCCGCGGAAACCTGCTTGCGTCCGCGCAGCATGGCGATCGCGGTCGCGATCATCATGACGGCGAAGGCGAGGAGTAGAACGCTTCCCGGAATGAAGTGGGCCAACACCCCGCCCGCGTAAGCGCCGGCCATGCCCGCAACACCGAAGATCAGGCCCGTGCGCCATTGCACATGGCCCGCTCGCGCATGCGAGACCGCCGCCACCGCGCTGGTGGTCCCGACGACGAGCAAGGAGGTCGCGATCGCCTGCTTGGCGTCCATTCCGGCCACATAGGCCAGCAGTGGAACGGTGAGAATCGATCCGCCACCGCCGAGCAACCCCAGCGAGACGCCGACCAGCAGAGCCAGGACTACGGTGAGGGTGACCATGGCCGCCTCACTCCCGACCGGTGTTGACCGGCCGCGAGCCGACGAGTTGGGCCACCACGGTCTGCGCGTCGCAGGCGGCACTGCGGTTGTAGGGCAGCTTCGCCAGCATCATCCCCATCAGGCAGGTGTTGGTGACCGCCGCGACGGCAAGCCCCGCGCCCATCACGAACGCGACCCATTGGACCCCGGGAACAAAGGCGCCGATCAGCACCGACAGTGCGACGATCATCCCGGCCACGAACCGGACCTGACGTTCCAGATCCCAGCGCTGGGTTCCCCGGTTGACGGCGAAACCGGCCTCCCCCCAGGCGTTCATACCGCCGTCCAGAATGTGCACGTTGTCCAGGCCCGCCTCGCGCAGGCTCTGCTCGGCCTGCGCGGCGCGCTGACCGGAACGGCAGACCAGCACCACCTGCTCGTCGAGGTGGGCACGGATTTCGTCGCGGTGCTCGCGGAGCAGATCAAGTGGCACGTTGTAGGCCCCGGAGATGTGGGCGGTCTCGAACTCTCCCGGGGTCCGGACGTCCAGGACACGGGGCGAGTTTCCCGATTCCATCAGTCCGCGCAGTTCGGCGGCGCCGAGGACGGCAGGTGTCTTCATGCGTATATCTCCTCCGTGGAATGGCTACTTGCAGTAGATACCCTGCGGGGTATGCCCTACACCATCTTAAGCATACCGCGGGGGGTATGAGAAGCCCCGGGAATAGATATACCCTGTGGGGTATTGTACGAGGGGAAGGTCTACCGAACCGAAAGGACCACGCATGGCCACCGTTGAGCTCACCGCGACCGACTTCGAGTCGACGGTCACCGAGAGTCCCATCGTCCTCGTCGATTTCTGGGCTTCCTGGTGCGGGCCCTGCCGCTCCTTCGCCCCGGTCTTCGAAAGCTCCTCCCAGAAGCATCCCGATGTGGTGCATGCCAAGGTCAACACCGAGGCCGAGCAGGAACTGGCCGGCGCTCTGCAGATCCGCTCGATCCCGACGGTCATGGCGTTTCGCGAGGGCGTGTTGCTCTTCGCCCAGCCCGGCGCGCTGCCGGCCGCGGCACTGGAGGAACTGATCACCAAGATCAAGGACCTCGACATGGACGAGGTCCGGGCGAGCATCGCGGCCCAGACCGCGCCTTCACAAGCCTGATCAACCCCACTACACAACACAACCCCCACGAAGGAGACCCACCATGTGCTACCCGGCCACCTGCCCCCGTTGCAGCAAGACCACCTGGGGCGGCTGCGGCGAACACGCCGAACAGGTGATGCGCAACGTGCCCGCCGGCCAGCAGTGCACCTGCAACACCCAGCGCTGATCCCCCACTGGCGCGAGCAGACGCAAAAGACCCCGACACGCCCGGCGTGTCGG
>JAGQTQ010000173.1 GCA_020438905.1 Mycobacterium sp. | reverse complement strand
GTCGACCTGGAGTTCAAGGAGGAGGCCGCCAAGACCTGGGGTGACTTCACCGCCGCCAACATCGGCACCCAGACCGCCTTCACCCTCGACTCTCAGGTGGTCAGCGCCCCGCAGATCCGCGAGGCGATCCCCGGCGGGCGCACCCAGATCTCCGGCGGGGACCCGCCGTTCACCGCGGATTCGGCCAAACAGCTGGCCAACGTTCTCAAGTACGGCTCGCTGCCGCTGTCCTTCGAATCCTCGGAGGCCGAAACCGTGTCGGCCACGCTGGGACTGACCTCGCTTCGGGCCGGCCTGATCGCCGGTGCCATCGGCCTGGCCGCGGTGCTGCTGTACTCACTGGTCTACTACCGGGTGCTGGGTCTGCTCACCGCTTTGTCGCTGGTCGCCTCCGGCGCGATGGTGTACGGGATCCTGGTGTTGCTGGGCAGATACATCAACTACACCCTCGACCTCGCCGGTATCGCCGGTCTGATCATCGGCATCGGCACCACCGCCGACTCGTTCGTGGTGTTCTTCGAACGCATAAAGGACGAGATCCGGGAGGGACGTTCGTTCCGCTCGGCGGTTCCGCGAGGCTGGGCCCGCGCCCGCAAGACCATCCTGTCCGGCAACGCGGTCAGTTTCCTGGCCGCGGCGGTGCTGTACTTCCTCGCCGTCGGCCAGGTCAAGGGCTTCGCCTTCACGCTGGGCCTGACCACCGTTCTCGACGTGGTGGTGGTGTTCCTGATCACTTGGCCGCTGGTCTACCTGGCCTCGAAGTCGGCGACGCTGTCGAAGCCGGTCTTCAACGGACTCGGGGCGGTCCAGCAGATCGCGCGTGAGCGGCGTGCCGCGGGGAAGACCACGGCGGCTGCCGGGACGGGACGCTGACAGATGACTGATAAGAACCAGGACACCGAGATCACGACCACTTCGGAGATCACGACGACTGCGGCGGCCGAACCGGTGGCCGGCGGTGCCGATGCCGAGGCCCAACTGCCCCGGCACGGCTTCTTCACCCGTCTCTACACCGGCACCGGGGCCTTCGACGTCATCGGGAAGCGCAAGCTGTGGTTCGCCTTCAGCTTCCTGATCGTCGCCGCGGCTGTGGCCAGCATCCTGCTGCGCGGCTTCACCTTCGGTATCGACTTCGAGGGCGGCACCAAGGTGTCCTTCCCGCGGGCGGGCGCCACCGGGGAGGCCAGCGTCACCCAGGTCGAGGAGACCTTCCGGGAGACCATCGGCGTCGATCCCCAGTCGGTGGTGGTGGTGGGCAACGGGGCCACCCAGACCGTGCAGATCCGCTCGGAGACCCTCGACAACCAGCAGACCGAGAAGTTGCGCGAGGCGCTGTTCGAGAAGTTCCAACCCAAGGGCAGCGACGGTAAACCCGCCAAGCAGGCGATCAGCGACTCCGCGGTCTCGGAGACCTGGGGCGGGCAGATCACCCAGAAGGCGCTCATCGCGCTGGCGGTGTTCGTGGTGCTGGTCACCATCTACATCACCATCCGGTACGAGAAGTACATGGCGATCTCCGCCCTGGCGGCACTGGGCTTCGACCTGATCACCACGGCGGGGGTCTACTCGGTCGTCGGCTTCGAGGTCACGCCCGCCACCGTCATCGGCCTGTTGACCATTCTGGGCTTCTCGCTCTATGACACCGTCATCGTGTTCGACAAGGTCGAGGAGAACACCAAGGGGTTCGAGCACACCACCCGGCGGACCTTCGCCGAGCAGGCCAACCTGGCCATCAACCAGACCTTCATGCGCTCGATCAACACCAGTGTGATCTCGATCATGCCGATTCTGGCGCTGATGGTTGTCGCCGTGTGGGTGCTGGGCGTCGGCACGCTCAAGGACCTGGCGCTGGTCCAGATGGTCGGCGTCATGGTCGGCACCTACTCGTCGATCTTCCTGGCCACCCCGTTGCTGGTCACCCTGCGGGAGCGCACGGAACTGGTGCGCACCCACACCCGGCGGGTGCTCAACCGCCGCAACAAGCCGGTCGCGGCGGCCGCCGCGACGGACTCGGCGGCGGCCGGGGAGAAGCAGACCGTCACGGCCGACGCGGGCACCGCCGCCCCGGCCGCGGCGCCGATCCGGCCGCGCCGGCCCTCCGGCAAGCGGGAACGTTAGGGCATCCGTGGCAGTCAGGCGCCGCACGGCCGCCATCGCGGTCACGGCCGTGTTCTGCCTGGCGGCTCCGGCCTCGCTCACCGCGTGTGGGGGCAGGGCCGCCGAACAGGTCAACTACGCCGTCGATGGTCTGCTGAGCAGCTACAACACCAATACGGTGGCGGGGGCCGCCTCGGCCGGACCGCAGGCTTTCGCCCGGACGCTGACCGGATTCAGCTACCACGCGCCGGACGGACAGGTGCTCGCCGACAACGACTTCGGTTCGGTGTCGGTGGTCGGCCGCGAACCGCTGGTGCTGGACTACCAGATCGCCGACGACGCCGTGTACTCAGACGGCAAGCCGGTGACCTGCGATGACATGGTGCTCGGATGGGCGGCGCAATCCGGCCGGTTCCCGGGCTTCGACGCCGCCAACCTGGCCGGCTACAGCGATATCGCCGGCATCGAATGCCAGACCGGACAGAAGCGGGCGCGGGTCAACTTCCTGCCTGGACGCTCGATTGCCGACTACAACCAGTTGTTCACCGCCACCTCGCTGATGCCATCCCACGTCATCGCCGACCAGCTCGGCCTCGACGTCACCGGTGCCCTGCAGAGCGGCGACCTCGCGGCGACCGGCCGCGTGGCCGAGGCCTGGAACACCACCTGGGAACTCAAACCCGGTATGGACGCCGAGGCGCTCAAGCGCTTCCCGTCGTCGGGCCCGTACCGGATCGAGTCGGTGCTGGACTCCGGGGCGGTGGTGTTGACCGCCAACGGCCTCTGGTGGGGGGCCAAGCCGATCACCGAACGGATCACCGTCTGGCCCCGCGGCGTCGACGTGCAGGACAAGATCAACAACGGCGCCTTCCACGTCGTGGACGTGGCGACCGGGTCCTCGGGAACGCTGTCCACACCGGATGACTACGACGCCGTGGAGTTCCCGTCGGCGGGGATCGAGCAACTGATCTTCGCCCCGCAGGGACCGCTGGCCGCGCCGGAGGCCCGTCGGGCGATGGCCGCCTGCACCCCCCGCGACCGCATCGCCGCCAACGCCAAGACGCCGATCGCCAACGCCCGGCTCAACCCGGTCAACGACGATGCCTACAGCGTGCTCGAGTCCGGCCCGTTGTCCGAGCAGTACGACGTGGCCAACGTCGATATGGCGATTTCGGACACCGAGGGTCAGCCGCTGACGGTGCGGATCGGCTACCAGGCGCCCAACCCCCGGCTGGCCGCGACGATCGCCGCGATCACCCAGGCATGTCTGCCGGCCGGAATCACCGTCGTCGACGCGACGACGGAGACCACCGGGCCCCAGACCCTGCGGGACGGCGGAATCGACGTGCTGGTGGCCAGCACCGGGGGCGCGGTCGGCAGCGGTTCGACCGGGTCCTCGGCGATGGACGCCTACGCTCTGCACACCGGCAACGGCAACAACCTCCCGGGCTACTCCAATCCGCAGATCGACGGGATCATCTCGGCCCTGGCGGTCACCAGCGACCCCAAGGAGATTTCCCGACTGCTCGGCGATGCGGCCCCGATCCTGTGGACCGATGTGCCCACCCTGCCGCTCTACCGCCAGGGGCGCACGCTGCTCTGGTCCAAGAAGATGGTCGGCGTCCAGCCCAACCCGACCAAGTGGGGCTCGGGATGGAACATGGACCGCTGGCGGCTGGAGCCGTGAGCCCCGACGACGGCCCGGCCGACCCGGCGGCTGTGATCGCCGCCCTGACCCGGGAAGTGCCGGACTTTCCCGAGCCGGGTGTGCTGTTCCGGGACCTGACCCCGGTGCTGGCCGACGACCGCGGGTTCGCGGTGGTGACCGATGCGCTGGCGCGGCTGATGGCCGGCGCCGACCTGATCGCCGGGATCGACGCGCGGGGCTTCTTGCTCGGGGGAGCCGTCGCCCACCGGCTGGGGGTCGGGGTGCTCGCCATCCGCAAGGGCGGGAAGCTGCCCCCGCCGGTGCACAGCCGCACCTACACCCTCGAGTACGGTGTCGCCACCCTGGAGATTCCCGCAGCCGGGATCGAACTGTCCGACCGGCGGGTCGCCATCGTCGACGACGTTCTGGCCACCGGTGGCACCCTGGCCGCCGCGCGTGATCTGCTCGACTCCGCCGGTGCCGAGGTGACCGGGGCGGCGGTGGTGACCGAACTGGTCGCACTCCGCGGGCGGGATCGGCTCGCTCCGCTGATGGTCCGAAGCCTGCAGCGGCTCTAGAGGCGATATCCTCGGGTCACGATCATCGGAGGTGGGAATGGCGGACGAACCGGGCGGTGCGGTCACCCAGCCGCTGCCGATCGCCGAGATTCCCGAGCCCCGGCTCGAACCGCCCAAGACCGCCGCCAGCGCCTCGCGGCGCGTGCGGGCCAGGTTGGCCCGCCGGATGACCGCACAGCGCAGTGCCGCCAACCCCGTCCTCGAGCCGCTGATCTCGGTGCACCGGGGGATCTACCCGAAGGCCGATCTGTCGAGCCTGCAACGTGCCTATCAGGTGGCCGAGGCCAGGCACGCCACCCAGGTCCGCCGCTCCGGGGATCCCTACATCACCCACCCGCTGGCGGTGGCGAACATCCTGGCCGAACTGGGCATGGATACCACCACCCTGGTGGCCGCGTTGCTGCACGACACCGTGGAGGACACCGGCTACAGCCTCGCTGAACTCACCGCCGACTTCGGCGAGGAGGTGGGACACCTCGTCGACGGGGTGACCAAACTGGACAAGGTGGTGCTGGGCAGCGCCGCCGAGGGCGAGACCATCCGCAAGATGATCATCGCGATGGCCCGCGACCCACGGGTGCTGGTGATCAAGGTCGCCGACCGGCTGCACAACATGCGGACCATGCGTTTCCTGCCTCCGGAGAAGCAGGCCCGCAAGGCCCGCGAGACCCTGGAAGTCATTGCGCCGCTTGCGCACCGGCTCGGAATGGCCACCGTCAAGTGGGAACTCGAAGACCTGTCGTTCGCGATCCTGCACCCCAAGCGCTACGAGGAGATCGTCCGGCTGGTGGCGGACCGGGCGCCGTCCCGGGACACCTATCTGGCCAAGGTGCGGGCCGAGATCAACACCGCCCTGAGCGGGATGAAGATCCACGCCACCGTCGAGGGCCGGCCCAAGCACTACTGGTCGATCTACCAGAAGATGATCGTCAAGGGCAGGGACTTCGACGATATCCACGATCTGGTGGGCGTGCGGATCCTGTGCGACGAGATCCGGGACTGCTACGCGGCGGTCGGCGTGGTGCACTCGCTGTGGCAGCCCATGCCGGGCCGCTTCAAGGACTACATCGCCCAGCCGCGCTTCGGGGTGTACCAGTCGTTGCACACCACCGTGGTGGGCCCGGAGGGCAAGCCCCTGGAGGTGCAGATCCGCACCCGCGACATGCATCGCACCGCGGAGTACGGGATTGCGGCGCACTGGCGCTACAAGGAGGCCAAGGGCCGCAACGGCGTGGTGCACCCGCACGCATCCGCCGAGATCGACGATATGGCCTGGATGCGCCAGTTGCTCGACTGGCAGCGGGAGGCCGCCGACCCCGGTGAGTTCCTCGAGTCGCTGCGCTACGACCTTGCCGTCCGGGAGATCTTCGTGTTCACCCCCAAAGGCGATGTCATCACGCTGCCGACCGGATCCACCCCGGTCGACTTCGCCTATGCCGTGCACACCGAGGTGGGGCACCGCTGCATCGGCGCTCGGGTCAACGGGCGCCTGGTCGCCCTCGAGCGCAAGCTGGAGAACGGCGAGGTCGTCGAGGTCTTCACCTCCAAAGCGCCCAACGCCGGGCCGTCGCGGGACTGGCAGAGCTTCGTGGTCTCGCCGCGGGCGAAGGCCAAGATCCGTCAGTGGTTCGCCAAGGAGCGCCGGGAGGAGGCGCTGGAGGCCGGTAAGGACTCCATCGCGCGGGAGGTCCGCCGCGGGGGCCTGCCGTTGCAGCGGCTGGTCAACGCCGAGGCGATTTCGGCATTGGCGAAGGAGCTGCGCTACGCGGACGTCTCGGCGCTCTACACCGCCATCGGCGAAGGCCACGTCTCACCGCGGCACGTCGTGCAGCGACTGCTCGCGCTGCTCGGCGGGGCCGACGACGCCGAGGACGAACTGGCCGAACGGGTCACGCCGGCCACCAT
>JAGQTQ010000172.1 GCA_020438905.1 Mycobacterium sp. | reverse complement strand
CTGTCGGCGATCCTGATCACCCATCAGCATCCCGACCACGCCGATCCGCAGCGGCTGCCGGCTCTGCTGGAGGCCAACCCGCAGGCCGCCCTCTACGCCGACCCCCAGACCGCCGAGATGCTCGGCGGGCGGTGGCAGGCCGTCCAGGTCGGCGACACCTTCACCGTCGGGGATCTGAGCATCCGCGGTGTCGGCGGACGCCATGCCGTGATCCATCCCGAGATACCGGTGATCGACAACATCTCCTATCTGGTCGGCGACGCCGAACATCCCGCGCAACTGATGCATCCGGGCGACGCGCTGTTCGTCCCGGGCGAACCGGTCGAGGTGCTGGCCACCCCGGCGGCGGCACCGTGGATGAAGATCTCCGAGGCCGTCGACTACCTACGAGCCGTGGCGCCGAGGCACGCGGTGCCCATCCACCAGGGCATCATCGCCCCCGAGGCCCGCGGCATCTTCTACGGTCGGCTGACCGAAATGACCGACACCGATTTCCGGGTGTTGCGCGAGGAGCACGCGCAGCGGTTCTGAACACGGTGGATGGATACAACGACGGAGGCATCGAACATGAGCACAACCGATCTACAGCGGCTCTTCGGCCTGGAGGGCAAGACCGCTCTGGTGACCGGCGGCACCCGGGGAATCGGCATGATGATCGCGCGCGGTCTGTTGCAGGCGGGCGCCGCGGTGGTGCTCAGTTCCCGCAAGGCCGACGCCTGCGATCAGGCGGTAGCCGCGCTGTCCGAGTTCGGCCCGGTGCGCGGGGTACCGGCGGACCTGTCGCAGCAGGATGAGTGCGCGCGACTGGCCGCCGCAGTGCTCGCCGATACCGACCGACTGGACATCCTGTTCAACAACGCCGGGGCGACCTGGGGCGAACCGTTGGAGTCGTTTCCCGCCTCCGCCTGGGACCGGGTGCTCGACCTCAACGTCAAGTCGCCGTTCTGGATGGTTCAGGAACTGCTGCCGGCACTGCGTAACGCCGGGACCGCCGACGATCCGGCCCGGATCATCAACGTCGGCAGTATCGACGCGATCCACGTCAGCCCGATGCCCACCTACTCGTATTCGGCCAGCAAGGCCGCCCTGCACCAGTTGACCCGCGTAATGGCCAGGGAACTCGGCCCGCAGCACATCACGGTCAACGCCATCGCGCCCGGGCCGTTCCCCTCGAAGATGATGGCCGCGACCCTGGAGGCGTTCGGCGAGGCGATCGCGGCGGCCGCCCCGATGCGCCGGATCGGACGCGACGACGATATGGCCGGTGTCGCGGTCTTTCTGGCCGGCCGGGCCGGTTCCTACGTCAACGGGGCGATCATTCCGGTCGACGGCGGTATCGCGACCACCGCCGGCGGCACCGGACGCTGAGTTCTCCGCCGCTCTCCGCCGCGATCAGGCCGCCCGGGACGACACCGGCCCGGGCGGACAACGGTAGACCGCCGGAGTGCAACCGTGCAGGAGCGCCAACTCGACGGCGTCGATCACGGCCCGGCGCGGGCCGTCCCCGGCGAGTTGTTCCGCGGCAACGGACAACCGGACGGTCTCCCCGCGCCGCGCGGTGCGTTCAGCCGACAGCACCACCGCCCGGCACCGCCACGGCTCGGTGAGGAACCCCGTGCCGATGCCGATCGCCCGCGCCTGCCGGGAGACCCCCCGCACCAGATCTGTCGATGCATGGCGTCCGATGAGCAAGCGAAACCCGTTGCGCGCCAGGGCGGTGACGGTACCGGCCGACACGCTCCATCCCGGTGCGGCGAACAACCGGGTCCGCAACCCGGCCTGTTCCAGAATCCGGTCCGCGGCCAGCAGGCGCAGATTGGCCTCGTGCGCGGCCATCACCGCGAACTCGTTGCGCCGCCGCGTGGTGGCGGACTCGTCGAAACCGTGCAGGACCACCGCGTCACCGGCGGACCGCTGGCGGCGCAACCACTCGACCGTGGCGGGATCGGACTCGAGGTGATAGCCGTCGGTGCGCCGGGGCGCGACGAAAAACGAGACCGGAACACCGCGGTCATGAAGCGCACAACGGAATTCGTCGAGATCCCCCAGCGTCCGGCCGCTGATTCCGGAGACGGAGACGATCAGTTCGCCTGGCATATCCCAAGAATGGACGTCGCTGATGTACACCGGGTGTCGCACAGATGTCCCGGTCGTGGCAATCGGCCCACCGGCGGGCGACCGTCGGGAACCGCGTCAGTGCCCGCAGGCTCCACGGCCGAAGCGATCCGGATCCGCCGTCGCGAGCAGCCAGGCGAATTGGAACGCCGCCTCCCGCCACCGCTCGTAGCGTCCGCTGATGCCGCCGTGTCCGGCCGCCATCTGGGTGCGCAGCAGCACCGGGTGCGGGTCGGTCTTGGTGTGTCGAAGCGCGGCAACCCATTTGGCGGGCTCCACGTAGTAGACCCGGGTGTCGTTGAACGAGGTCATGGCCAGGATGGCCGGGTACTCCTTGGCCTCGACGTTCTCGTACGGGGAGTAGGACTTCATGTAGAAGTAGACCCCCGGGTCCTCCAGGGGGTTGCCCCATTCGTCCCACTCGGTCACAGTCAACGGCAGCGAGGGGTCCAGGATCGTCGTCAGTGGGTCGACGAACGGGACCTGGGCGAGGATCCCGGCGAACAGGTGAGGCGCCATGTTGGCCACCGCACCCATCAGCAGTCCCCCGGCGCTGCCGCCGAGGGCGACGAGATTGCGCGGGCGGGTCAGTCCGGTGTCGACGAGGTGGCGGGCGGCGTCGATGAAGTCGGTGAAGGTGTTCTTCTTCTCCAGCAACTTGCCGCGCTCGTACCAGAGCCGCCCCATCTCGCCGCCGCCGCGGATGTGGGCGATCGCGAACACCGCGCCCCGGTCCAGCAGCGAGAGCCGGGCGATGGAGAACCGCGGATCCTCGCTGGACTCGTAAGCGCCGTAGCCGTAGATCACGGTGGGCGCAGGAAACTCGATTCCGGCGCGGTACATCAACGAGATCGGGATGCGGGTGCCGTCGGCGGCCACCGCCCAGTCCC
>JAGQTQ010000171.1 GCA_020438905.1 Mycobacterium sp. | reverse complement strand
CAACCGATACCGCAACATCGCGGTGCAGCCCACCGAGGAGGCCCGCGCTGCGGCGTACACGATCCCGTCGTACGAGGATCAGTACTACAGCCCGGACTTCGGCCAGGCCACCGGTGCTGCGGTGCCGCTGGACGACTACGGGTACAGCGACTACCGCTAGTTCCCTTTCTGGCGCGCGCACCTTTTTTGGCGCGAGCAGACGTAAACGACCCCGACACGCTGGGCGTGTCGGGGTCGTTTACGTCTGCTCAGCGGGTTGTGCACAGGGGTGAATTGGCACCGAGCGCCGCATTGCCGAGCATCGCGGGGTGCTTCTCGACGAACTGTTCCGCGCCCACGGCGGACTGCTGACCACCGCCCAACTGCTGTCGCTGTTCAACCGCAGGACGCTGTCCGCCCATCTCGAGGCCGGCGCGATCGTCCGGGTGTTCCACGGCGTCTACGCCTTGGAACCGCCGGACACCCTCGGCCGGCTGGCCGCCCTGGAGATGGCCACCGCCAGGCCCATCGTGGCGTGTATGGGCACCGCCGCCGAACTGCAGGGTTTCGACATCGAGGCCGACGGCCGCCTGCACGTGCTGGACCCGGGGGTGCGGATCCGGCCGACTCCGCAGCTGATGGTGCACCAGCGCGACGGCGCGCCACTGCTGCGCGTGCAGGGTCGGTTGATGACCACACCGGCCTGGACCGCCGTCGAGATCGCCAGGACCAAGCGTCGCCGGCGGGTGCTGGCCACCCTTGATGCGGCACTGCGATCGGGGGCGTGCACGTCTAGCGAGTTGGACAAGGCCGTGCGCGAACAGAAGGGCCGTCGCGGGATCGTGGCGGTCCGTGACCTGCTCCCACACGCGGACCCGGCGGCCGAGTCGCCGATGGAAAGCGAGGCTCGGGTGGTGTTCCTCGACGGCGGTCTGCCCACCCCGGTGCTGCAGCACGAGATCATCGACCTCTGCGGCAAACTCTGGCGGGTCGACTTCGCCTGGCCCGAGGCCATGGTGGTTGCCGAGTACGACAGCATGCAATGGCACGCCAACCCGGAGATCTGGAGGCGCGACCGGCTCAAGGCCGCGCGGCTGGCCGAATGCGGTTGGACGGTGGTCTCGTTCGTCGTCGACGACGTGCGACAGCACCCGCAGGACTTGGTGTTGCGGGTGTCGCGCCGCCTGGAGGCTCACCGTCTCGCCGGCTGAGCAGACGCAAACGACCCCAAATCCCCGGCGTGTCGGTGACTTTTGTGTCTGCTCGCGGGGGAGGGGGAGGGGCACACGGGGGAGGGGCACACGGTAGAAAGGTGGGGTGCAGATCGGTTCCCACGTCCGCGGCGACAACCCCCTGCAGGGCGCGCTCGACGACGAGGCCGACGTCGTCCAGTTCTTCCTCGGCGACCCGCAGAGCTGGAAGAAGCCGCCGCCGCGTCCCGATGCCGACCTGCTGCGTCGCTCACCGATCCCGATCTACGTCCACGCCCCGTACCTGATCAACGTGGCCTCGGCGAACAACCGGATCCGCATCCCCAGCCGCAAGATCCTGCAGGACACCTGCGACGCGGCCGCCGAGGTCAATGCGACGGCGGTGATCGTGCACGGCGGCCACGCCGACGACAAGGACGTCGAAGCCGGGTTCGAGCGCTGGGAGAAGGCCCTCAAGGCGCTGAACACCGACGTGCCGGTCTATCTGGAGAACACCGCCGGCGGCACCCACGCCATGGCCCGGCACTTCGACACCATCGCCCGGCTGTGGGATCGCATCGGCGATATGGGTATCGGGTTCTGCCTGGACACCTGCCACGCCTGGGCGGCCGGCGAGGCGCTGATCGACGCCGTCGAGCGGATCACGGCGATCACCGGAGGCATCGACCTGGTGCACTGCAACGACTCCCGCGACGCCGCCGGATCCGGGGCCGACCGGCACGCCAACTTCGGCACCGGCCAGATCGACCCGCAACTGCTCGTCGCCGTGGTCCGCGCCGCCGGGGCGCCGGTGATCTGCGAGACGGCCGACGAGGGTCGCCGCGACGACATCGCCTTCCTGCGCGCCAACGTCTAGACGAGGTAGACCTTCCGCAGCGTCTCGGTCACCGTCCACACCGTCTCGGTCCCGGCCGCCAGTCGCACCACGTCACCCGGTCCCAGGTGCAACGGTGCTGTGCCGTCGGCGAATTCGACGGTCGCCGCACCGGCGATCACCACGAACACCTCGTCGGCCTCGACGTCGCGCATCACCCCCGGCGTCATCTCCCAGACCCCCACCTCCAGGCCGGCGAACCGTCCCAGCGTGCCGGTCCCGGTGCGGGGCTGACCGCCGGCCACCTGATCGGCCGGCACCGGCGCATGCTCGACGAACAACGACCCGGCGTGAACGAGGCTGTTCTGCTTCATGCGAGTCTCCTATTACGCATCTTGTGCGATTGTCGTGAGAATGTAACAGTAGAGGGATGCCGGATACGCACGTCGTGACCAACCAGGTACCCCCGCTGCTCGACTACAACCCTGCGACCTCGCCGGTGCTGATGGAGGCCCTGATCCGGGAGGGCGGGGGATGGGGTGTGGACGAGGTCACCGAACTCGGCGCGCTGGCCGGCAGCGCCACCGCGCAGCGCTGGGGCGACCTGGCCGACCGCAACGTGCCGATCCTGCACACCCATGACCGCTACGGCTACCGGGTCGACGAGATCGAGTACGACCCGGCGTATCACGAACTGATGCGGGCGGCCGTCGGCCACGGTCTGCACGCCGCCCCGTGGGCCGACGACCGGCCCGGCGCCCATGTGGTGCGCGCCGCGAAGATGAGCGTGTGGACGCCCGAACCCGGCCACGTCTGCCCGATCTCGATGACCTACGCCGTCGTGCCGGCGCTGCGGCACAACCCGGAACTGGCCGCGATCTACGAACCGCTGCTGACCAGCCGGCAGTACGACCCGGAACTGAAGGTGCCCGCCACCAAGGCCGGGATCACCGCCGGCATGTCGATGACCGAGAAGCAGGGCGGCTCGGA
>JAGQTQ010000044.1 GCA_020438905.1 Mycobacterium sp. | reverse complement strand
GGGGTCAGCGCCCATGCCTTGTATCCGCCGGAGTACACCTTGTCCGGCGTCCATCGTTCCGGAATGAACGGGTAGGTGTTGGGCTGGTGCGGTGGCAGTGCCTGGTCCAGGGCGGTCTGGATGAAGGGCGCGCCCAACGACGGGATCGCCGCGGGGTCGACGATGTCGGAGAGCTGCAACATCCGCCCCGTCGCCTGGTCGAAGGTGAAGGTACGGTAGGCGCTCTGAATGGCCGGACCGTCCAGCCGCGCCGTACTCTCGGAGTTGTAGGTCTCGTGGAAGACCACGGTGTGGATGCTTCCGTGCTGGAAGGTCTCGAAATTCGCATCGCCCCAGCTGTTTTGAGCCATGCCCTCGCCGACGCGCCGCCAGTTGTTCATCAGGGTGGTGAGGTAATCGGTGATCGCCGCACCCGCCGGACCGTCGATCTCGGCCGGGATGGCGATGTTGATCTCCCGGACCGCCTTGCGGCCCGAAACCACCGACGTGTGACAGTGCTGCCCGTTCCACTGACCGCCGAGTTGGTCACAGAACGAGACCGCCGACGCCGAGGCGCTCGGTGCCGTAAGCACCGAGGCCGCCGCAGCGACCACCACACCGACGAGCCCGGCCATCCGCATTGCTTGTCCGCCTTTACTTACGGGAGCTCGACTTTGCTTGCCCGCCACTGCCCGTCGACCTTCTCCAGAGTCATCTTCATTCGGCTGCGGTCGATACGGGGATCGGGAAGCTTGGTGTTGGACACCGACTGATCGACGAACAACAGCACCACGGCCTTGTCCTTGGATGCCGACTGGACCGCCGATTCGACGACGATGCCGTGCGCGGTGGCCTTGTTCTCGATCAGCAGCTGACGCAGTTCAACGCTGGACTGCGAGTACATGTCCTTGAACTCACCGGTCGCCCCGTCAAGAACCTCTTTGAAGTTCTGGTCCACGTTGTCCGAGTCGATGCTGGTGAGCACCTGGGCGTAGCTGACCGCCGCGCGTTGGGCCGCCTCGCTGGCCTGGTTGAGTTGGTTCTGCTGCCAGACCTGCCAGGCCAGGAACCCGGTCAGAACCACCAACACCGCGAAGGCCGCCGATACGGCCGCGACGCGCAGGCTGGGTCGCCGTCGACGAGCGCCGGCGGACGACTCCGTCGACTCGGCGGCCGGGTCGTCAACAGCACCGTCCGGCTCGACGCCGTCCTCCGAGGCGGCAACCACCTCGGTGTCGTCGGTGGTTTCCAGCTCGGTCTCGGTGGCGGCCTGCACGGCCTCGGATCCCTCATCGGTCATGACTGGCATCTTGGTCTATGTCTCCTCGGCCCGATCAGCTGGGCGGCTCGATCGGCAGCGTCGGGCCGCCGTACGGGGTCGGGATGGAGTACCGGCCCTCCGGGGAGGGGTCGGTGCGCTTGCCGAGGTCCGCACCGGGCGGCGGACCGTAGGTGTCGTCCCCGGCCGGCCGCGGCGCGTTCTTCGCCCCGCGGATCAGCACCGCGGGATCGGTGTCACGGCAGTAGTTGTACATGAACGGCTCGGGGAATTCCGCCGACGACGGTGGCATCCGCGGGGTGCCGTAATCGCAGGTGTAGCGCGGGTAGATGTCGGCCGTAACCCAGAACCCGTCGTCGTGGACGATGCTGGACAGGGAATCCATGACCGAACCGCGGTAGCTCGGGAAGAGCGCGTTGAGCGCCGGGACCCGCAGGTACATCAACTCGGTCACCGTGGTGAGATCGCCCAGCAACTGCACCATGGTGTCGGAGTTGTCGCTGAAGAGCGTGTCGGTCGCGGCGAGGGCCTTCGGCGCCTCATTGGTGAGGGTCCGGAATCCGCCGGTCATCCGATTCACCCCACCGAACACCTCGGTGAGGTTCGCCGTGGCGACCTTCATGCCCTCGTTCTTGTCGGACACCAACTGAAGGGTGATCCGGCTGGTGTTGAGCAGCTGGGTGGTCTGCGGCAGCACCCCGTCGAGTGTGGACAACAGGAACGTTCCGCCTTCGACGATATCGGTGAGCTTCTGCGGTCCGTCCTTGCTGGTTCCGAGCTCTTCTTTGATGATCTCGAGTTTCTCGGTGTCGACCTGCTTGAGCATGCCGTCTGAGTGGCCGAGCAGTTCGGCCATCGTGACCGGTATCTCGGTGCGCCCCATCGGGAACGTGCTCCCGTTCGACAGGAACGGCGCCTCACCGTTGCCGCCGTCGAAGTCGATGTATTGCTCGCCCGCCGCCGACAAGCCGGCCACCCGGGCCTTGCTCGTCGTCGAGAGCTTGGCCGAGGAATTCAGCCGCACCTCGGCGTTGACCCCGTCCGGGGTGATCGACAACTGCTCGACCTTGCCGATCTGAACACCCCGCAGCGTGACGTCCTGGTTGACCAGGAGACCACCGGAGGCCGGCAGCTCCATGGTGACCCGGTACACCGAGCGCAGCGGATTCCAGCGCAGAGCACCGAGCAGCAGGTAGCTCATACCGACGAGCAGGGTCACCAGCAGCGCCAGCGCAGATAACCACGCCTTCTTCCGATGCCCGTACTTGACCGCCCCGACGATCCCGTCGGCGATCGGCCCGATCACGGCGCCGGCTCCACGGCAGGAGCGGCCGGTGCCGCCGGAGCGGGGCCGGGCGCCGGACCTGCCGGCTGGACGAACTCCCCTGGTGCCGTCGGCCCCGGCGGCGCCCCGTGCACCGCCCACTGACCGGGTTCGGTCGCGCTCGGGACCACCGGAACCTGCGGAACGTCGGGGCCGCGCCCGACGACACGCTCCTGCAGCCTGAGCAGGGTGTATTTGAAGGCCCCGATCAGCTGGTTGTAGTTCGACCACTTGGGTCCGTGGAAGCCCGGGTCGCCGGGGAATCCGATATCCGGGATGTACCCGAGGATCAACCGGTCGATGCTGCCGCGCAGCGCGACCGAACTCCCCGACGTCGCCTTGATCACCGGCGGCATCAACCTGTTCAGCGCCGGGAAGCTGGTCCCGGGGTCCACTGCGACGTCGTTGAATGCACTGGAAATCGTGTTCATATCGGCGATCACGCTGCGTCCGCTGGTGTCCGTGCCGGCGATGGACGGGAACTTGCCCAGCATCTCGGTGGTGCTCCCGGCCTGGACGACGAGATCGGCGATCTGGGTGGTGTGGTCGGCCAGGGTGTCGGTGGCCGGCGCCGCCGCGACCATCAGGTCGCTGATCACCTGGTTCTTGGAGTCGATACGGTTCGACAACGTGGACAGCGCATCGAGGGAGTCCGAGATCTGGACGGTGCGCGCATCCATCGTGCCCAGTAGGCGGTTGGTGCTGTCGACGAGCTGGCGGAAGTTGCGGCCGCCGTCCTCCCCTGCCGCCTTACCGGCACCGTTGATGATGTCGGTCAGGTTCTTGATGGCGCCACCGTTGACCAGAACGGCCGCTCCGGTCAGCAGGTTTTCGACGGTCGCCGCCTCGGCGGTGTCCTTGATGCCGATGGTGTCGCCGTCTTTGAGCAACGGGGCGTTGGCCGGCGCATTGGCCGGAGGTTTGACGGCGATGAAGACGTCACCGAGGGGGGTCGCCGACCGCAGTTCGACGGTGGTTCCCTTCGGTAACCGCACTCCTTCACGGATCCGGAGTTTCGCCACAGCCGTGTAGTCGCGCGCCTCCAGAGCGTCCATCTGGCCGACGTCGGCGCCGGCCAGACGCACCTTGGCGTAAGCGGGCAGATTCAGCGCGTTGGCGAAGACCGCGTTGAGACTGTAGCCGCCCTTGCCCATGCCCGGGTGGGGCAGCGGGAGGCTGGCCAGGCCACTCGTGGAGCAGCCGGCCGTGACCAGCGACACCGCCGCCACCAGCGCGGCCGTGGTTTTCCTGCGTCGGGTCATCATTTCTGTCCCATCGCTGCGAGACCGTCCAGAATGTAGGACACCCCGAAGTCGGGACCGAAGTCCTGCAGAGTGCCCGTGCTGCAGCCCAACTGCCGCAGATGCATGAGATTGCAGACCTCTTTGACCGTCTGGGTGTCGAAGAGCACCTTGTCCACCGGGATGTGGACCCTGGCGGCACCGTTCTTCCGGTCGATGACGTTGTAGAGATTGTCCAGGGTCATGGGGGCCAGGTCGAGCAACTCGGCGAGATCGCGCTGATGCTCGACGGTGACACCGAGGGTCGCGTCGGTGTTGGTGATGACGTCCTTGATGGTTTCGCGGTTGGACTCCAGCAGGTCGCCGAGTTGGACGAGAACCGCGTTGAGTTGCTTGCCCGTGGTACCGCTGCCCAGGTTCTCATCGGCGAGCACCTGGGTCAGAACGCGAACCGTCGAACCGAATTCGCTCAGTGTGGTCTCGTTCTCCGCCGCGGCGCCCATCAGCGTGCTCAGGTTGTCCACCACGGTGGTGAGTTGCTCCTTGGTCTCGGCACCCCCGTCGGCGCTGAGCTTGAGCGCCTTCGACAGCTCGCTCAGGGCCGACTTGATGCGTTCGCCGTTACCTGAGGCCATCGCGGCCGTGGAGTCCAGCAGCGTACGCACAGCCCCGCCGCCCTTGCCGTCACCGCCGAGGGAGACCGCCAGGCGATCGACCATGTCGAGGGTCTTGGTGAACTCGACCGGTGTCTTCGTCATCGTGAGCGGGATCGTGGTGTTGTCCTGCATCGCCGGGCCGTCCTTGTAGGGCGGGGTGAGTTCGATGGACCGTTCGGCGAGGATCGACGTCTGCAGGGTGACGGCCTGCGCGTCGGCCGGAATCTTGACGTTCTTGTCGACGGTGAACTCGACCTCGACGTAGCCGGTCTTCGGGGTCACCTTGGTGACACTGCCGACCTTCATTCCCAACACCATGACGTTGTTCGTCGGATACAGGCCGGCAGTGTTGTCGAACTGAGCGGTCAGCCTGATGGTGTCCATCCGGGCCTTGGCCAGCTTCCAGGAGTAGGCGGCGACGCCGCCGACGACCAACGCCGCGACGATCGCCAGGATCATGAAACCTCTGCCGCGCTTCACTTGCAGTCCTTGTAGTACTGGATCATCTCGAACTGCTTGGCACGCCCGCTGATCGCGCACATCCAGGAGTCGACGAGAATGCCGTTGGTGAAGTTGGTGTCGATCGCATTGCCCGTACCGGTCGCGTTGGCCAGGCCGCGCAGCGCGATCGGCGCGCTCTGCAGGATGCCGCGCAGCATGCCGTCGTTCTTGTTCAGCAAACCGGTGAGGGTGTTCATGTTGGCCAGCAACGCGTCGACCTGTTGGCGGTCGTCGATGACGGTGTCATCGAGAACGTTGACCAGGTCGGTCAGTGCCTGCATCATCGCGTGGAACGCCGCCCGACGCGAGACGAACTCCCCGAGCAGCTGGTTGCCCTGCCGCACCATGCTGCCGATGCTGGCCTGCTGACGCTGCAGGGTCGTGGTGACCATGTCCATGGTCTTGAGCATGCTGCCGACCTGATCGCGCCGGTCTGCCATGACCGTCGAGAGCCTCTTCAGGTTGTCCATCGCCTTGGGGATCAGCGGCGGCAGACCCTCGATCTGCTTGCCCAGGACCTGGACGGCCCGCGCGAGATCGTCGGTGTTGACTTCGCCGTAGTTGACCGCGACGTCCTGCAGAGCCTGCTGCAGGTCGTAGGGGACCTCGGTGTGGTTGAGGTCGATGGTGTTGTTCGGCAGGGGCCCTCCGCCGCCGGGGTGCAGCGCGAGGTAGCGCGAGCCCAGGATGGTGGTGACCATGATGACGGCGCGGGAGTCCTTGCCGAGGTCGATGTTGTTCTGGATCCGCATCTCCACCGTGACGTGGTCGCCCTTGAGCTTCATCCCGGTGACGGTTCCGACCGGGATGCCGGCGACGGTGACCGGGTTCTTCGGCAGCAGCGCGGCGGCCTGGATGAAGTCGGCGCTGACCTTCTTATAGCCGGGCCCCACCTTGGTGATGATGACCAAGGTCGCCATCAGCGCGGCCAGCACGGCCAGCGCGACCAGGCCGATCATCGTTCGGCTGCGGTCCTCAAGGGTGGTCTTCCGCGGCTGGCCCTTGAACTTCCGCACGGGCATCGGGTTGGGGCTGTCGTTATCCATTGGCCAAGTTCCTGCACTTCTGGGTGTGCTGTGCGTTGTTGCCGGGCGTGGCCGCGTTGACGACGATCGGAATCACGTCGTTGAGTCCGGGGAAGAACGCCGTCGCGTTGAGGTCGCACACGTAGATGTTCAGGTACGAGCCCTCGTTGGTGACCCGCCCCAGGCCTTTGAGCAGTTTCGGCAGGTTGGCTCCCATGAACGCCAGCTGCGGCTCACGCGAGACCATGTGGGCCGCGAATCCCGGCTCGCGGTTTATCAGCGCCTGCAACGACGGGTTGACCTCGTTGGTGATTGCACCCAACTGGCTGACCACCCGCGACATCGAGCCCATCGACGACACCAATTCGGGCCGCCGGGCGTTGAACGTGCCGACCATCTGCTCGGCGTTTTTCAGCGTCTTGTCCAGGTTGTCGTTCTGCTTGGCCAGGGTGCCGAACACCCGGTCCAAACCGGTGATCATGTCGCCGAGCAGCTCGTCTCGGCTGGCGAAGGTGTCGGCCAGCTTCCCGGTCTGGTCCATGAGGGTGACCCAGGAAGTGGAGTCACCCTGCAGCGCCTGGATGGCGGCGTTGGAAATCTGATCCGCCGCCTTGGGATCGATGGTGGCGAACAGCGGCTCGTAGCCGTTGAGCACCACCCCGACGTCGAAGGAGGGAACGGTTCGGGCCACCGGGATCACGCTGCCCTCCGGCAGCGGCTTGGGATCGCCGGTCTTGCCCAGACGCAGATCGAGGTACCGCTGGCCGACGATGTTCTGGTAGAGAATCGCGGCTTCGGTGTTGTCCAGCAGCTTCTGGTCGTTCTGCAGTTCGAAGTCCACCTTGGCGCGGTTGTCGCCGGTCAGGTCGACGCGCATCACACGGCCGACCCGCACACCGGCCATCCGGACGTCGTCGCCGTCGCGCAGACCGAAAACGTCGGTGAACTCCGCGGAGTACTCGGTCGTGTCGCCGCTGACCTCGCGCTCAAGCGTGGAGTAGACGAGCCACGTCATCACCGAGGTCACCAGCAGGAACACGGCCAGTCCGGTGGCCACTTTTCGCATCTTCATTCCGACGCCCCCTCAGCCGGGCCCACCGTCATCCCACGCACCATGGGTGCGAGCAACAACTGGGTGGCCGAGGTGGCCGGCTGGCCGGTGATGTAGGACAACTGCCGTACCTCCTGCGGACTCCCGACGGGGCCCACATTGCCGCCGTACGATGCGGGCGCGGCTTCGGCCGGAAGCGGGGCCGGTCCCGGTTCGGCGGGCAGGAAGCCGGGCGGCCATGGGGCGACCGGCGCGATCGGCGCCGGGGTGGGCGAGACCGGCTCCGGCGTCAGCGCCGGGTTGGCCGTTCCCGGTACCGGCGCAGCCGGCGCCATCGCCGGACCGTTGGTGCCGAGGATTCCTGTGCCGACCCCCTCCGAGAGCGGCGGGTTGGGATCAACCAGGCTGGGGCCGTCGGGAAGGATCAGTGGGGGGCCCACCGCGACCAGATTGCCGTTCGGGCCGACGACGGTGCCTGGCGGCGGCATGAGGTCCTTGGGCGGCTGGTAGTTCTGCGGCAGCAGCACTTCCGGCATGTCCGGCCTGACCGCGATCTGCGGAGCGGTGAAGCAGCTCGGACCTTTCAACTCCCCGTAGGCGGGGCAGTCGGCGCGGGTGTAGTAGAAGGACGGTTGCAGCGAGAGGTTCGCCCGCAGGTTGAACGCG
Source organism: Mycobacterium sp. (assembly GCA_020438905.1). Classification (GTDB taxonomy): domain Bacteria; phylum Actinomycetota; class Actinomycetes; order Mycobacteriales; family Mycobacteriaceae; genus Mycobacterium. Next base: position 23,838 of record JAGQTQ010000044.1, on the reverse strand, counting down.
TCCATACTCGGCAACCAGCCCTCGAAGAACTTGCCGGAGAAGGCGTTCAGCTTCTGGAAACCGGGCAGGAAGTTGTGCGAGGTCTGTGCCAGCACCCCGGTGACCGGGGTGAGCTGCTTGCCGATGGTGATCATCTGGTCGATGTTGTTGGCCAGCGCGGTGTGCGTGGTGCCCAGAGTGTTGGTGCCGGCGGTGAGCATCGAGTCGAGTTGGGCCCGCTGCTCGACCAGCGTCTGCATCGGCACCACGGCCTGGTGCAGCGCGTCGAGAAGGTCCGGCGCGGTCTGTTGCAACCCTTCGGCCGCCCCGACCAGGGCGCTCAGCATGGACGGGCTGGTGGTATCGGTGGCCACCACATCGTTGAGCTGCTTGACGAGCCGGTCGAGTTGGGCGCCCGCCTGCAGCAGCTGCGGACGGCGGTCATGGGTGGCGGCACCGAGGGCGGCCAGCACACCGAGGGTGTGGTCCTCCTTACCGCGTCCGGTTGCGTAGAGGATGTCGCGCAGCTTGCTGATGGTGGTCTGGAACAGCACGGTCGGCAGTGCGGTGTCCTCTTTGATGCGGTCACCGGATTTGATCGCGGGCGCGTCGCCGTTGTCGACGAGCTCGACGCCGGAGACCGCGAAGACGTTGCTGGGGACGACCCGCGCGGTGACCGTGTTCGGAATCGACGGCGCGTACTGCTTTTCGATGTCGATGTTGACCAGGTTCGGTTTGCCGAAGGTGCCGGGCACCACATCGTTGACCGAACCGACCAGCAGACCGTGGTAGCGGACATCGGAACGACTCGGCAGACCGTCGCCCACATTGTCCATATCGGCAGTGATTTGGGTGTAGGACTCCAACCGGCCCGTCGACTTTGCCACCAGCAGGACTGCCACCAGCGCCGAGACGGCGATCATGCCGATGCCGGCCAGCATCAACTGGCGGTTGCTCGGTCCGCGCCCGCTGAGATCGAAGGTCTTGGCCATCAGCCACCGAACCTTGCGCCGGAGGAGAGGCTGAACATCGCCATGGTGAGCAGCATGTTGACGATCACCACGACGGTGATCGAGGCACGCATCGCATGACCTGCGGCCACCCCCACACCCTCGGGGCCGCCACTGGCGTAGAACCCGTAGTAACTCTGCAGCACCGACGCTATGGCCACGAAGATGACGCATTTGAGCACCGAGTAGAAAATTTCGGTTCCGTTGAGCATCAAGCCGAAGTAGTGCATGTAACCGCCCATGGACCCGCCGCTGATGACCGAGACGATGATCTGCGTGCTGAGGTAGCTGACGCCGAGGCACACGACGTAGAGCGGAACGATCGCGGTGATCGAGGCCATCAGACGGGTGGTGACCATGTACGGGATGGGCCGGATCGCCATCACGTCGAGGGCGTCGATCTCCTCGGAGATCCGCATGGCGCCCAGCTGGGCGGTGAACCGGCAGCCGCTCTGGGTGGCGAATGCCAGCGCCGCGGCGATCGGCGCCAGCTCCCGGGTGTTGACCAGCGAGGAGATGATGCCGACCGCCGGACCCAGGCCGAGCAGTTGCAGGAAGTTGTAACCCTCGATACCGACCATGACGCCGACAACGACACCCAGGACCAGCGCCACGCCGGCCGTGCCGCCGCCGACCACCAGCGAGCCGTTGCCCCAGGCCACGTCGGACAGCAGGCGGGTGTACTCCTTGCGGTAGCTCTTCAGCACGATCGGAACACCGGCGATCGCGCGTCCCGCGAACACCATGATGTGTCCGAGTTGCATGATCGGGTTGGTGATCTTGGAGCCCAGCTGCTGGAACTGCCGGACGACCGGCTGGAGGACCGGTGGAGTGGGTCTGGCGGTGGCGACCATCGCGTTACAGCCCCGTCTTCGGGAAGAGGATGAGGTACAGCTGGCTGATCGCGACGTTGACGATCATCAGCAGCAGGATCGACTCGACCACCGAGGAGTTGACCGAGTTGGCCACCCCCGCCGATCCGCCGCGGGTGGACAGGCCCTTCTGGCAGGCGACGATCGCGACGATCGCTCCGTAGATGACGGCCTTGACCATGGCCAGTTTCATATCCGCCGTGGTGGTGAACGAGGCGAACGTCGCCACGAAACTGCCGGGTGCGCCGTGCTGGACGTAGACGTTGAACAGGTAGCTGGCCAGGAATCCGGTGAAGCAGACCAGCCCGGTCAGCGCCACCGCGATGAGGATGGAGGCCACGAACCGGGGAACCACCAGTCGCTGGATCACCGAGATGCCCAGCACCTCCAGGGCGTCGATCTCGTCACGGATCTTGCGGGCGCCGAGGTCGGCGGTGATGGCCGAGCCGACCGCCGATGCCATCAGGATCGCCGCCACCAGCGACGCGGCCTGCCGAATCACCGCCAGGCCGCTGGCCGCCCCGGCCAGCGAGGTGGCGCCCACCTGCCCGGCGAGCAGGGCGAACTGCACCGACAGGGTCACACCGATCGGAAGTGCCACGAAGATCGTCGGCATCACAGAGGTGCCGGCCATGAAGGCCGCCTGGTGGACGAATTCCTTCCACTGGAACTTCCCGGTGAACAGGTCCACGAACAGGGTCTGGATGGTGCGAACCGCCATGATGGCCTGGTCGCCGACGGTGTTGATCGATGCACGCGGGTGGCGCTCGACATATCCGGAGACCCAGTCGTCGATCTCCCGAACTCCGTCGTGCCGGCGTCCGGCTTCCGCTGTCGTCATCCGGCTACCGTCCCCGGAGTGATGCCCGTCCGGGAACGGAACACCCGAAACCAACCGATCGGTCGTTTCACGGCGTCACACCCTTTCTTCGGCTTGTGATCCGAGGCACTTGAACAGTGCGCAACTGTAGGTGCGGGATATAGCTCCTGTGACTGGTTTTGAGAATTTGCCCGAACGGACTCGCCCACCCCGACGGCAGCGGCATCCACCCACTCCGACTCCGGGTGGGTGGGCCCGGTAGGCCCTCGGCGTAGCCTGAGCCTCATGGCTTCGGTGCCGGAAACGGTCGTGACCGGCGACGCAGTGGTGCTCGACGTACAGATCGCCCAGTTGCCGGTACGCGCACTCGGCGCTCTGATCGACATGTCGATCATCGCCGTCGGCTATCTGATCGCCATCCTGCTGTGGGCCGCGACCCTGCCCCGCTACGACGACGCACTCACCGCGGCCATCCTGATCGTCTTCACCGTGGGGGTCATCGTCGGCTATCCGGTGGTGATGGAAACCGCGACCCGCGGGCGTTCGGTTGGCAAGATGGCGATGGGACTGCGGGTGGTCTCCGAGGACGGCGGCCCGGAACGGTTCCGGCAGGCCCTGTTTCGCGCGCTGGCGGGTTTCGTCGAGATCTGGATGCTGGCCGGCGGCCCGGCGGTGATCGCCAGCCTGCTGTCGGCGAAGGGCAAACGCATCGGCGATACGTTTGCCGGCACCGTGGTGATCAGCGAACGTGGCCCCAGACCGGCCGCGCCGCCGGCCATGCCCCCCGGGTTGGCCTGGTGGTCGGCGTCTCTGGAATTGTCCGGGCTGGGACCCCAACAGACCGAGGCGGCACGTCAGTTCCTGGCCCGCGCAGCCGAGCTCAACCCGGCCGTTCGAGCCGAGATGGCCTACCGGGTCACCGCCGATGTGGTCTCGCGGATCTCCCCGCCTCCCCCACCGGGCACGCCACCGGCGCTCGTGCTCGCCGCCGTGCTCGCCGAACGGCACCGCCGCGAACTTGCTCGGCTTCGCCCGTCACCGCCCCCGGCCGCGTTTCCCCCGCCCCCGGCCGCGTTTCCCCCGGCCGCGGCGCCACCCCTGCCACCCCATGACGGCGGCGGCTTCACCCCGCCGGACTGATCGCGATCATCGGCCGCAGCGGCCGATCCCGGCCCCGCCGGTCAGGCGCCGATCCAGTTGCCGTGGAATCCGTAGGGCACCCGTCGAGGCAGGCTGATGCGCGCCACCGGATCGCCGGAAAAGTCCGAGGCGTCGATGATCACCAGGTCGCTGCCGTCGCGCGCCGGGTCGTAGACGAAGCCCAGGTACCACCCGTTGGACTCGTCGGCGGGGCCTGAAGCGGACGGCACGAAGACGGCCTCGCCCGGTCCACCGGGTGCCGCGGCGGTACCGAAGCGGTGTTCCTCGGCCGCGGCGGTGCGCAGGTCGTAGCGCACCAGCCGAGCATCGCCCACCGATACCGCATATCGGGCGGGCAGACCGGCGAGCCGGTCGTCGATCCGGGGGAACTCGACCGCGCGGTCGTCGAGCTGGGTTTCGGTCACCGTGCCGGCGCCCAGGTCGACGGTCCATTTCCACAGCACGCCGGACTGGTCGAACCCGCCGTCGTTGCGCCACAGTTCGGGGTAGCGAACCGCCTGCACCACGACGGAATCACCGTCGTCGTAGGCATTGGCGACGTGGAACACGTAGCAGGGGTCGATCTCGAACCAGCGGATCTCGCCGAAGGGGTCGTCGCGGCGAAGGACCCCGAACCGGGCACCGTAGCCGTCATCCCACCGGTAGGGCATATCGCCGCGGCCGTTGATCGCGATGTCGAGGTTGAAGACGATCGGCAGGTCCATGAAGACGACGTGGCGCGAGGTCATGGCGAAGTCGTGCATCATCGTCAGCGCCGGAACCTCGATCCCCCGGCTGACGGTGAGCTCACCATCGGCGGAGGCGCGGTGATAGGACACGTGCGGCTGGAACAGATTGCCGTAGCCGAAGAAGTGCAACTCCCCGGTGGTCGGACAGATCTTGGGGTGCGCGGTCATCGCGTCATTGAGTTTGCCCCCGAAGTCGTAGCAACCGATCGTCTCGAGGTCGTTGCTGATTTCGTAGGGCAGCGAGGACTCCACCAGGGCCAAGGTCCTGCCGGCGTGGTTGACCACATGGGTGTTGGCCACCGCCGAGCGCAGGTTGCGGCTGCCGTCGGGGTTGTAAACCGGAAACGGGCTCTCAAAACTCTCGGTCCGCACCCAGCGGTTGCGGTACCACTGAGCCGCTCCGTCACAGATGCGGACGCCGTGAACCATGCCGTCGCCGGTGAACCAGTGTCCGGTGGCCTGCCGGGGGTTGGGGCCGTTGCGCAGATACCAGCCGTCGATCTCGGGCGGGATCGCGCCCTGCACCGGCAGGTCATACTCGGTGAGTTCGTCAGGGACCGGTGCGTAGTTGCCCCGGGTGAAGAACTGACCGGTGTCAGGGGGAAGGTTGGCGGAGTCTGCGGCCGTGTCGGTCATACCACCACTGTTACATGACTTCACTGTGACTTGACTTCACTGTGGCATGACTTCACCCGGGTTTCCGCCGTGCGCGGGTTTTAGACCTCCACCCAGTTCAAGGTGCGCTGAACGGCCTTGCGCCACCCGGCGTATCCGGTTTCGCGCTGTTCCTCGGTCCACGACGCGTTCCACCGGCGGTCCTCGTGCCAATTGGCCCGCAGATCCTCCGGATCAGACCAGAACCCGACGGCCAGGCCCGCAGCGTAGGCCGCCCCCAACGCGGTGGTCTCGGGAACCTTCGGTCGCACCACGTCGACACCGAGCACGTCGGCCTGGATCTGCATGCACAGTTCGTTGAGGGTGACCCCGCCGTCGACCTTGAGCACCTCGAGTTTGACCCCGGAATCGGCCGCCATCGCGTCGACGACGTCACGGCTCTGGTAGCAGATCGCCTCCAGGGTGGCCCGGGCGACGTGCGCGTTGGAGTTGAACCGCGACAGGCCGACGATCGCACCGCGGGCATCGGAGCGCCAGTAGGGCGCGAACAGTCCGGAGAAGGCCGGCACGAAGTACACGCCGCCGTTGTCCTCGACCTGGGATGCCAGCAGCTCGCTGTCGGCGGCTCCGTTGATGATCCCGAGTTGGTCGCGCAACCACTGCACCGCCGACCCGGTGACCGCGATGGATCCCTCCAGGGCGTAGACCGGTTTGGCGTCCCCGAACTGGTAGCACACCGTGGTCAGCAGGCCGTTCTGGCTTCGGACGATATTCTCGCCGGTGTTGAGCAGAAGGAAGTTGCCGGTCCCGTAGGTGTTCTTGGCCTCTCCGGGCTTCAGACACACCTGCCCCACCATCGCGGCCTGCTGATCGCCCAGGCTCGCGGTCAGGGGCACCTCGCCGTCGGTCGGCCCGTCGGGGTGCGTCATCCCATAGGGCTCCGGGGAGGACGACGGGCGGATCGCGGGGAGCATCGCCCGCGGAATCCCGAAGAACGACAACAGTTCGTCGTCCCAGTCCAGGGTCTCCAGATTCATCAGCATGGTTCGGCTGGCATTGGTCACATCGGTGACGTGAACACCGTTGGGGGCTCCCCCGGTGAGATTCCACAGCACCCAGCTGTCGGGGGTTCCGAACAGGGCTTCGCCGCGCTCGGCGTCGGCCCGCAGACCCTCGACGTTCTCCAGCATCCACTGCAGTTTGCCGCCGGAGAAGTAGGTGGCCGGCGGCAGCCCGGCCTTGCGCCGGATCACGTCGCCACGACCGTCGCGATCGAGCGCGGCGGCGATGTGGTCGGTACGGGTGTCCTGCCAGACGATCGCGTTGTAATACGGTCGGCCGGTCCTGCGGTTCCACACCAGTGTGGTCTCGCGCTGGTTGGTGATGCCCAGCGCCGCCAGATCGGTTGCCGAGAGCCTGGTGTTGTTCAGCGCCGACATCACCACGCTTTGGGTGCGCTCCCAGATCTCCACCGGGTTGTGCTCGACCCAGCCGGCCCTCGGCAGGATCTGCTGGTGCTCGAGTTGGTGACGGCCGACCTCGACACCGTTGTGATCGAAGATCATGCAGCGGGTGCTGGTGGTGCCCTGGTCTATCGAGGCGACGAAGTCGGCCAACGGGTGCTCCTCGGGGTCGTGCGCGGTTCAGGCTGTCCTGGGAGTCTGCCATCGTCGGCCCCGGTTCACATGGGCAATTGCCCATCGGCGGCGCCGTCGAGCGCGGGGCGCCCCGGGCCCAACGGCGCCAAGCCGACGATTCTCTTGCGCGGGGGCGGCCCGACCGGGTTGCATCGTCACCGTGGGTGAAGAGGTCAAGCACACCAGCTACAGCCGGGCGCATCGTCAGCAGTACCGGCGCAAAGTGCAGCTGTGCCTGGACGTCTTCGAGACGATGCTGGCGGAATCCAGCTTCGAGTTCGACCGGCCGCTGACCGGCATGGAGATCGAGTGCAACCTCGTCAACGGCGCCTACCAACCGGCGATGTCCAACCAGGAGGTGCTCGCCTCGATCGCCGATCCGGCGTATCAGACCGAATTGGGCGCCTACAACATCGAATTCAACGTTCCGCCCCGCCCGCTGCCCGGTCGCGCAGCGCTGAAACTGGAAGCCGAGGTCCGCGACAGCCTCAACGCGGCCGAGACCAAGGCCAGCGCCGACGGTGCGCACATCGTGATGATCGGGATCCTCCCGACGCTGATGCCCGAGCATCTCACCGGAAGCTGGATGAGCCCGTCGATGCGGTACCAGGCACTCAACGACTCCATCTTCACCGCCCGCGGCGAGGACATCCTCATCGACATCTCCGGGGCCGAGCGGCTCAGTACCCACGCCGAGTCCATCGCCCCCGAATCGGCCTGTACCAGCATGCAGTTGCACCTTCAGGTGTCCCCGGCCGATTTCGCCGACAATTGGAACGCCGCTCAGGTGATCGCCGGCCCGCAGCTGGCCATGGGCGCCAACTCGCCGTACTTCTTCGGCCACCAACTGTGGGCCGAGACCCGGATCGAATTGTTCGCCCAGGCCACCGACACTCGCCCCGAGGAATTGAAAGCTCAGGGTGTGCGGCCACGGGTGTGGTTCGGCGAGCGGTGGATAACCTCGATCTTCGACCTGTTCGAGGAGAACGTCCGGTACTTCCCGACCCTGCTGCCGGAGATGTCCGAGGAGGATCCACGGGCCGAGCTCGACGCCGGACGAACGCCGTTGCTGCCGGAGTTACGCCTGCACAACGGCACGGTCTACCGCTGGAACAGACCGGTGTACGACGTCGTCAACGGCCGCCCGCATGTGCGGGTGGAGAACCGGGTACTTCCCGCCGGACCGACGGTCATCGACATGATGGCCAACTCCGCGTTCTACTACGGATTGCTGCGGACCATCTCCGAGGACGAACGGCCGCTATGGACGAAGATGAGTTTCGCTGCGGCACAGCACAATTTCATCGAGGCGGCACGTCAGGGCATGGACGCCCGGCTGTACTGGCCGGGCCTGGGCGAAGTGACGCCCGAGGAGCTCGTACTACGCCAACTACTCCCGATGGCCGACGAGGGCTTGCGGCGCTGGGGCGTGGCCGCGACGGTGCGCGAACGGTATCTGGGGGTGATCGAGGGCCGGGCCAAGACCGGCCGCAACGGGTCGGTCTGGCAGGTGGAAACGGTGCGCAGCCTCGAGGAAGGTGGACTCGACCGGCCCGAGGCGCTGGCGGAGATGCTGCGCCGGTACTGCGATCTGATGCACACCAACGAACCGGTGCACACCTGGCAGTAGTCGGTGTTCCGGGCCGCGTGAAACCGTTACCCGGCACCCGGTAGGACATCACGCCGGGACCCGGCGGCGGACCGGCCGCGGGCGTTGTCGTCGCCGGTGGCCGTCGACTCCGCGGTGTAGATGGCGTCGATACCCATGCACCGGTCATGCCGGCCCCAAGGGCCGGCATGACCGGTGCGGGAAGAAATCAGTGCGGACAGAGGTTAGGGACGCTCGGCGGGGTTTCCCGGAGTCTGGGAACTCGGCGGTTGCCCGCCCGGCCCCATCTGACCGCCCGGCCCCATCTGACCGCCCGGCCCCATCTGACCGCCCCGCCCCATCGGGCCCCTCGGTCCGTCTTCCGGCCCCATCATCGGCGGGCCCATAGGCATCAGACGCACCGCCTTGGGGCCATGGTCGCCGCGATGCCAACCCGGTCCGCCGTCACTGTGACGGCCGAGCGCGAACCCGGTGAAGAACACCGCGCCGACGATGAACACCACACCGGCGACGATCGCCACCCATGCAGCGGCCTGATAAACCCGGGAGGAGCCTTTGCCGGGCCGTGGACGGTCCGGCGCATCCGGCTCAATCGTTGAAAGATTTGTTGGTTCGGTTGTTTCGGTCATACGACCATCCTGACCGGCGGCGCCATGTGCGGACTAGGTCGCGGTTATGAGTCGGCTGTGAACGCCTGCGGCGCCGACAACCGTGCGCCGACACCCGAACCGCCGGCCGGGCGCATCGGCGTCAGAGTCGGGCGGCCAGCAGTTCGGCGATCTGGATGGTGTTGAGCGCCGCACCCTTGCGCAGATTGTCGCCGGAGACGAACAGCGCCAGCCCGCGGCCGTCCGGCACACCGGGATCCTGCCGGATCCGGCCCACCAGCGACTCGTCGATTCCGGCCGCCGCCAGCGGAGTCGGAACGTCCACCAGCTTGACCCCGGGCGCACCGGACAAGAGTTCGGCGGCGCGCTGCGGCGAAATCGGTTCGGCGAACTCGACATTGATCGACAGCGAGTGGCCGGTGAAAACCGGCACCCGCACACAGGTGCCGCTGACCGCGAGGTCGGGGATGCCGAGGATCTTGCGGCTTTCGTGACGAAGCTTCTGGTCTTCGTCGGTCTCGCCGGATCCGTCGTCGACCAACGATCCGGCCAGCGGAACGACGTTGAAGGCGATCGGTGCGACGTATTTCGCCGGGGGTGGGTACTCCAGCGCGCCACCGTCGTGGACCAGCCGCTCGACACCGTCGATCACCGCCCGGGCCTGGGTGGCCAACTCTTCCACCCCGGCCAACCCGCTACCCGACACCGCCTGGTAGGTGGAGGCGATCATCCGGACCAGCCCGGCCTCGTCGTGCAACGGCTTGAGCACCGGCATCGCGGCCATGGTGGTGCAGTTCGGATTGGCGATGATGCCCTTGGCCAACGCAACGTCGCGCACGTCGCGATCGAAGTTGACCTCGCTGACCACCAACGGAACGTCGGGGTCCTTGCGCCATGCCGAGGAGTTGTCGATCACCGTGGCCCCCGCGGCGGCGAACCGGGGCGCCTGCAGCCGAGACATGGTGGCACCCGCCGAGAACAGCGCGATGTCGACTCCCGAGGGGTCGGCGACCTCGGCGTCCTCGACCTCGATCTGCCGGCCGCGGAAGTCCAATTTGCGGCCCCGTGAGCGGGAGGAGGCGAAGAACCTCACGTCGGTGGCCGGAAAACCGCGCTCCTCCAACAGGGTTCGCATCACCTGCCCGACCTGGCCGGTGGCGCCGACGACAGCGATGTTGACCATCTAGCGGCCCGTCCCGCCGTACACCACGGCCTCCTCGTCGCCGCCGAGGCCGAACGCCTCATGCAGGGCCGCGACGGCCTTGTCGAGTTCGGAGTCCTTGATCAACACCGAGATCCGGATCTCGGAGGTGGAGATGAGATCGATGTTGATGCCCACCTCGGCCAGCGCCTCGCAGAATGTGGCGGTCACTCCGGGATGACTGCGCATACCCGCACCCACCAGCGACACCTTGCCGATGTGGTCGTCGAAAAGCACGCTGGTGAAACCGATCTCCTGCTGCAGCGAGGCCAGCTTCTCCACGGCCGTGGCCGCGGAATCGCGCGAACAGGTGAAGGTGATGTCGGTCTTACCGTCCTCGACCTTGGAAATGTTCTGCAGCACCATGTCGATGTTGACGTCGGCGTCGGCGACGGCGCGGAAAACCTTGGCGGCGTATCCCGGAACGTCGGGGACGCCGACGACGGTGACCTTGGCCTCGCTGCGGTCGTGGGCGACTCCGGTCAGGATGGCGTCTTCCATGTGGGTGTCCTCGATAGATCCGGTGACGATGGTGCCGGGCTTGTCGGAGTACGACGACCGGACGTGAATCGGAACGTGGTAGCGGCGCGCGTACTCCACGCACCGCAGCATCAGAACTTTGGCCCCGCACGCGGCCATCTCGAGCATCTCCTCGAAGGTGACCGTGTCCAGCCGTCGCGCGTTGGGCACGATCCGCGGGTCGGCGGTGAAGACGCCGTCGACGTCGGTGTAGATCTCGCAGACGTCGGCGTGCAGGGCCGCGGCCAGCGCGACGGCGGTGGTGTCCGACCCGCCTCGGCCCAGCGTCGTGACGTCCTTGCTGTCCTGGCTCACCCCTTGAAAGCCCGCGACCAGCACGATCTGTCCCTCGTCGAGGGCCGAGCGCAGCCGGCCCGGGGTGACGTCGATGATCTTGGCGTTGCCGTGGGTGCCCGTGGTGATGACACCGGCCTGAGAACCGGTGAACGAACGGGCCTGCGCGCCCAGGGACTCGATGGCCATCGCCACCAGTGCGTTGGAGATCCGCTCCCCGGCGGTCAGCAGCATGTCGAGTTCCCGGGGCGGCGGCGCCGGACACACCTGGCGGGCCAGTTCGAGCAGGTCGTCGGTGGTGTCACCCATGGCGGAGACGACGACGACCACGTCGTTGCCCTGCCGCCTGGTCTCGACGATGCGCTCGGCGACGCGGCGGATCCGCTCGGCGTCGGCCACCGAGGATCCGCCGTACTTCTGTACGACGAGCGCCACTGAACTGCCCTTTCCAGGATCGGTTTCTCGTCAAGGATAAAGGGTTCACGAGGCCGCTTTTCCCGCGCTGCCTGCACGGTAATCTCAGTTCGGTGCCCAACCATCCCGCAGACCGCGATGCCCAGACCCGGGTTCCGATCCACCCACCGATCTCCCGCCGGTGGAGCCCCCGGGCCTTCGACCCCGCTGCGGTGCTGACGGCCGCGGAGGTGACCGGGCTTCTCGAGGCCGCCCGGTGGGCCGCCACCTGGGGCGGTCGCCAGCCGGTTCGCTTCGTCGTCGGCGTGCGCCGCGGCCCGGCATCGGAGGAGACCGGCGACGACACGTTCGACACCCTGGCCGGCCTGCTCAGCCGCGGCAACGCCTATGCCCGCGCGGCCGGGGCGCTGATCCTGGTGTGCGCCGACGAGGGCGAGGACGAAGCCGTCGCGCGCTACAGCGCGGTGGACGCCGGCGCCGCGGCGGCCAACCTGGCCGTCGAGGCGACCGCACGGGGACTGATCACCCATCCGATGGCCGGATTCGACCCCGATGGGGCCCGAACCGCTTTCGACATCCCGTCCGGGGTCCGGCCGCTGATGGTCGTCGCCGTCGGATCGCTCGGGGACTACGCGACGGTGAGCACCGAGATCGCCGAGCGCGACGCGCTGCCGCGCAAACGCCGGCCCCTCGATGAGGTCGCGTTCTGCCGGACCTGGGGCCGGAGCTGGCCGGCCGAGCCCGGCTCCTGCTGACTCGGCGAGGACTCAGCCGCCCGGTGCCACCGCGCTCGCCAGCTGCGAGCCGCTCACGAACGTCGCGACGACCAGGACCAGCGCCAGCGCCGGCCAGACCCACATGACCGTCCCGCGCCGGGCCGCCATCACCATTCCGGTCACCGCCACCCCGACCCCCACACCGACACCGCCCCAGGTCACCGCGTAGGCCCAGGTGATCAAGGAATCGCGGCAGCCGGTGGAACCACAGGCATCGGTCGACATCGCGAAGAACGGGGAGACGAACAGCGAGACCAGACCCGCCAGCAGCGCCAGAGTGCTCATCACCACCGAGGCCATCCGATCGGCGGCCGAACGGTGGTGGTGCGGGGTGTCCCGAGTCGCCATGACACGACTATGCCCGGTCGGACAATCGGAGTACAGTGTCTTGCGTGCAGCGGGTGCTCCTTCTCGGACGCCGCGACGGGGTCTGATCCAGACCGGCTTCCCGTCGCGGGTATTCGCGATGCGGCCGGTCTGAAGTCCCCCCAATTCTCCGGAGCTAAATCGTGATCTCCCATTCAGGTTCTTCAGTGTCGTTCGATTCCGTCGACGCCTATGTATCTGCACGCACCATCAAGACCCCGGCCGGCCCGCGCCGCCAAGGCCAGCCGGCATGGAACACCCAACGCGGCTCGGCGATGCCGGTGTCGCGCTACCGGCCCTTCGCCGACGAGGTGGAACCGGTCAGCCTGCCGGACCGCACCTGGCCGGACCGCGTCATCGACCACGCCCCGGGCTGGTGCGCGGTGGATCTGCGCGACGGCAACCAGGCCCTGATCGACCCGATGAGCCCGGCTCGCAAACGGCGCATGTTCGAACTGCTGGTTCGGATGGGCTACAAGGAGATCGAGGTCGGTTTCCCCTCGGCCAGCCAGACCGACTACGACTTCGTCCGCGAGATCATCGAGCAGAACGCCATTCCCGACGACGTCACCATCCAGGTGCTGACCCAGTGCCGGGACGAGTTGATCGAGCGGACCTTCCAGGCGTGCGACGGCGCACCGAACGTGATCGTGCACTTCTACAACTCGACGTCGATCCTGCAGCGCCGCGTGGTCTTCCGCGCCGACCGCGACGAGGTCAAGAAGATCGCCACCGACGGCGCCCGCAAGTGCCTGGAGGAACAGGCCAAACACCCCGGGACGCGGTGGCGCTACGAGTACTCGCCGGAGTCCTACACCGGAACCGAGTTGGAGTACGCCAAGCAGGTGTGCGACGCGGTCGCCGACGTCCTGCAGCCGACCCCCGACTGGCCGCTGATCGTCAACCTGCCGGCCACCGTCGAGATGGCCACCCCGAACGTCTACGCCGACTCCATCGAGTGGATGAGCCGCAACCTGGCCCGTCGCGATTCGATCATCCTGAGCCTGCATCCGCACAACGACCGCGGAACCGCGGTTGCCGCAGCCGAATTGGGTTACCAGGCCGGCGCCGACCGGATCGAGGGGTGCCTGTTCGGCAACGGCGAGCGCACCGGCAACGTGTGTCTGGTCACCCTGGGGCTGAACATGTTCTCCCGCGGCGTGGACCCGCAGATCGACTTCTCCAACATCGACGAGATTCGCCGCACGGTCGAACACTGCAACCAGCTGCCCGTTCCGGAGCGTCATCCCTACGGCGGCGACCTCGTCTACACGGCGTTCTCCGGCAGCCACCAGGACGCCATCAACAAGGGCCTGGACGCGATGAAGATCGCCGCCGACGAGGCGGATGCCGATGTCGAGGACATCCTGTGGCAGGTGCCCTACCTGCCGATCGACCCCAAGGACGTCGGCCGCACCTACGAGGCCGTCATCCGGGTGAACTCCCAGTCCGGCAAGGGCGGGGTGGCCTACATCATGAAGGCCGACCACGGTCTGGTGCTGCCGCGGCGGCTGCAGATCGAGTTCAGCCAGGTGATCCAGAAGATCACCGACGGCGAGGGCGGCGAGGTCTCGTCGAAGGAGATGTGGGATGCCTTCGCCGATGAGTACCTCGCGCCGGTGCGGCCACTGGAGCGCATCCGCCAGCGGGTGATCGGCTCGGAGACCGACGGTGGGATCGACGTCATCGAGACGACCGTCAAGGTCGACGGCGCCGAGACCGAGATCCGCGGCGAGGGCAACGGCCCGCTGGCCGCCTTCGTCGACGCTCTGGGTCGCGTCGGCTTCGACGTCCACGTCCTGGACTATTCCGAACACGCGATGTCGGCCGGCGAGGAAGCGGCGGCGGCGGCATACGTCGAGGCCTCGGTCGGTGGCCGCACGGTGTGGGGCGTGGGGATCGCCACCTCGATCACGACGGCCTCCCTGCGGGCGGTGGTGTCCGCGGTCAACCGTGCCGCCCGGATGGACCCGTAGGACGTCGGGGTGCTCAGAACAGGGCGAACTGCTGGCCACGGTCGACGGGTTGCACGAAGTCGTCGACACCGGTGCCCCCGGCCACCGCGGATACGCTGCGCATGAACTGCTCGTCGGAGACCGTCGGCACGCCGAGTTCGCGAGCGGCGAACCCCTTGCCGTGTTCCGGTGCCGGCTCGTTGCACACCACCAGCGAGGTCTCGGGGTCGACGGCGTCGGCATAGGCCAGCCCGGCGTGCAGAATCCGCTCCACCAACTCCTCGTGGGTGCGGTTCACCTCGGCCGACAGTGCCACCCGCATGCCCTGCACCAGCGGGCCGCCACGCTGGTAGCGGCCCGGGTTGAGATACGCGCACGGCATTCGCGAAGCCAGCGCTTTCAACGGCCGCAGTTCCTCGTGGGTGACGGCTCCGTTGGGCCAGCGGCGCCGGCCAACCGGCCGAACCGGCAGCCACACGTCGCGTTCCCGGGCGCGTTCGAGCGCCGGCATCAGCACACGGGAGAGCACCAGCGCGTCGTCGAAGGCGTCATGGGCCCGGTTCTGCGGGACATCCCAGTGCCGCGCAAGGGTTTCCAGCCGGAGATTCGCCAGGCCCAGATCCAGCCTTCGAGCGAGCTCGACGGTGCACATGACCCGGTCCACCGGCAGCGAGGTGCCGGCCAACTCCGCCTCGGCGATCAGAAACGAGTAGTCGAAGGACGCATTGTGCGCAACCAGTGTTCGCCCGTGCATGAGCTCGGCGACGTCCCCGGCGATATCGGCGAAGGTCGGCTGATCCTCCAGCATCTCGGCGGTCAGACCATGCACATGTGTGGGGCCGGGATCGACACCCGGATTGAGCAGGCTCACCACGGAGTGTTCGACGTTGCCGTCCGGGTCCAGTGCCAGGGCGGCGATGCTCAGCACGCGGGCCTGCCCGGGACGAAAGCCCGAGGTTTCCACGTCGACGGCAACCCAGCCCTCGCCGGAGTCACGGGCCGGCAGTCCCCAGGTGTGGCTCACAAAATCAGGATTGCACGCGCCCCCGACAGTCACCACACCTTCAGGCCCCGTGTCGGAGCACGGTCACCCGGCCAGGGCAGGCACTGCATACACTCACCTGCGATGACCAGGCAGGCGGGAACCCGACGGGCGATGACGGCGCGCGCACGCGCCGCACTGGCGCTCGGTTCGGCCGCGCGCTGGGCCTCGCGGGTCACCGGCAGGGGCGCCGGGGCGATGATCGGCGGCCTGGTGGCGATGAGCCTGGACCGGTCGGTGCTGCGACAGCTGGGCAACCGGCGTCGCGTTGTCATCGTGACCGGGACCAACGGGAAGTCGACCACCACCAGGATGGTGGCCGCGGCGCTGCGCTCGATCGGATCCGTCGCCACCAACGGCGAGGGAGCCAATATGGACGCCGGTTTGGTGGCTGCGCTGGCCGCCGACCGAGACGCCCCGCTGGCCGCCCTCGAGGTGGACGAGATGCACGTGCCGCATGTGGCCGACGCCCTCGACCCGGCCGTGATCGTGCTGCTGAATCTCTCCCGCGACCAACTGGACCGGGTGGGAGAGATCAATCACATCGAGCGCACGCTGCGGGCCGGACTGGCCCGGCACCCGAGCGCGGTCGTGGTGGCCAACTGCGAT
This sequence comes from Mycobacterium sp., assembly GCA_020438905.1. Classification (GTDB taxonomy): domain Bacteria; phylum Actinomycetota; class Actinomycetes; order Mycobacteriales; family Mycobacteriaceae; genus Mycobacterium. The sequence continues at coordinate 7,623 of JAGQTQ010000044.1, read as the reverse complement.
GACGTGCTGATGACCTCGGCGGCCTACGACTGTCCGAACGTGGTGTGGGTCGCCGCCGGCGGCGGGTGGGCCAACGATTCGGTGAGCTGCCCCCGTTCCGGGGAGGTGATCGTGCGCGAGGGATCTCACTGGTATTCCAGCGGGACGGATTTCGCCCGGCCCGAACCGCAGTGGTGGGTCGACGGCGCGAAGCTGCACGGGCCCGGCGGTGTGGCGCTGCCGATGCGTCTGGCCCTGCCCGGTGCCGTCAACCGCGGCAACGCCGCCCAGGCGGTTGCCGCGGCGGTCGCCCTGGGAGCCGACCCGGCGGCCGCGGTGACCGCTGTCTGCGGCGTGGACGAGGTCGCCGGCCGGTACCGGGTCGTGCGGGTCGGCGACCACACCGTCCGGCTGCTGCTGGCCAAGAACCCGGCCGGCTGGCAGGAGGCGCTGTCGATGGTGGACAAGTCCGCCGCCGGAGTGGTGATCTCGGTCAACGGACAGGTTCCCGACGGCGAGGACCTGTCGTGGCTGTGGGACGTGCGGTTCGAGGATTTCGGGACCACCGCGGTGGTCGCCGCGGGAGAGCGCGGCACCGATCTGGCGGTCCGGCTGGGATACGCCGGAGTCGAGCACACGCTGGTGCACGACACCGTCGGGGCCATCGCGTCCTGCCCGACGGGACACGTCGAGGTCGTCGCCAACTACACGGCCTTCCTCCAGCTGCAGCGGGCCCTTGAGCGATCGGCAGGCGGGCGGGAACGCAATGGCTGAACCGGTACGGATCGGACTCGTGCTGCCCGACGTGATGGGCACCTACGGCGACGGCGGCAACGCGGTGGTGTTGCGGCAGCGGTTGCGGCTGCGGGGCATCCCCGCCGAGATCGTCGAAATCACCCTCGACGGGACGGTGCCGGATTCCCTGGACCTCTACACGCTCGGCGGGGCCGAGGACTACGCGCAGCGCCTGGCCACCAAACACCTGCAGCGGCACCCCGGATTGCAGCGGGCCGTCGCGCGCGGGGCGCCCGTGCTGGCGATCTGCGCGGCGATCCAGGTGCTCGGCCACTGGTACGAGACTTCCGCCGGGGAGCGGGTCGAGGGCGTGGGCCTGCTGGACGTGACCACCTCCCCCCAGCCCGAGCGCACCATCGGCGAAGTGGTGTCCACGCCGCTCATCGACGGGCTGGCCGAACCGCTGACCGGCTTCGAGAACCACCGCGGCGGAACCGTCCTCGGTCCGCAGGCGCGCCCACTGGCCGCGGTGGTCAAGGGCGCCGGGAACCGTCTCGGCGACGGTATCGACGGCGCGGTCCAGGGCAGCGTGGTCGCGACCTATCTGCACGGCCCCTGTCTGGCGCGCAATCCCGAACTGGCCGACATGCTGCTCTCGCGGGTCGTCGGCCCCCTGGATCCCCTGCCGCTGCCGGAGGTCGACCAACTGCGTCGCGAGCGACTGGCCGCCCCACGTCGCGTTTAACCAGCCCGTCACCGGGCGGCGGCCGACGATTTCCGCAACGTCGCCGGCCCGTTGTATGTTAGCTGGACTAGTCGTAGTCCACGGAAAGAGACCCTCGTGATCCTCGCTCAACGCCGTTCCCTGACCGCCGCCGGAACCGCTTTGGTGGGCGCGGGCCTCATCGCCACCTCCGCGATCGCCCCAGTCCAGGTGAGCGCTCCGCGGCTGAGCGATGTCGCCGTGCAGTTGCAGGCCTCCGTCCTGGACATCTTCAAGTTCCCTGCGATCCAGCAGTCGATCGTCAACGAGGTGGAGTTCGCCACCCTGCTCGCTGCGGGCCTGGCCGAGGGCGGGGCGGGCTTGGCCCAGTCGGTGGCGGCGCTGCCGGAAACCCTGATCACCACGGTCCAGCAGATCTTGAGCGGCGACGTTCTCGGCGCGCTCACCACCGTCGAGGAGGCCGCGATCGGTACCGCGGAAGCGACGCTGATCCCGGTGATCGCCTCCCGCATCGACGTCGGGCAGATCCAGCTGGCGATCCAGTCCGCGCTGCTGCCGGCCCAACCCATCGCGTTCATCGAACTGGGTGCGGGCCTCTTCGACGCGTTCGACACCGTCACCCGCGCTGTCATCACGGCCGGCCAGAACATCGTTGATGCCGTGCTGTCGCTGAACATCGCCAATATCGTCCAGGCCGTGGCGGACGGCGTGACCGGTGTGATCGCGTCCATCGGCGCCGGCGGACAGGCCGCCGTCGACGGCATCGTGGCCGCGCAGAACACCATCGCCGACGCGCTCGCGGCCCGCCCGGTGACCATCCTCCCGGTGCAGGAACCCGCGCCGCAGAGTGCCGCAGCCGCAGCGCCCGCCGTGGAGTCACCCCGCGTCGTCGAGGCACCCGTCTCGGCCGCGGTCGAAACTCCCGCTGCCGCCGATCCGGGCGGCGGCGCCGCCGAGGCTGCGGCGGCCGGCGCACCGGCGAGCGACCCGGCGCCCCGCCGGGCCGCAGCACGGGCGGGCTCGCGTGACGCCGCCGCGACGGCCGGCGGCGACAGCGAATCGCCGGCGAAGGCGACCGGCAAGCGCGCCGCCCGGGCCGCCGCCTCCTCGTAGTCGGACGGGCCTGCCGGGGAGAGATTTCGGGCTGGGCGCAACAGCGCTCAGCCCGCCCGGGGCCCGCTCAGACCATCGCTCGCCGGCCCGACAGTGCCCGGCCGAGAGTCAGTTCGTCGGCGAACTCCAAGTCACCGCCCATCGGCAACCCCGAGGCGATCCGGCTGACGGTCAGCCCGGGGATGTCGCGCAGGATGCGCACCAGGTAGGTGGCGGTCGCCTCGCCCTCGGTGTTGGGGTCGGTCGCGATGATCACTTCGGTGATATCGACACCGTCGACGCGCTCTCCGATCCGATTGAGCAACTGACGGATGCGCAGTTGGTCGGGGCCCACCCCCGACAGCGGGTCCAAAGCACCGCCGAGAACGTGATAGCGGCCCCGAAATTCGCGGGTGCGTTCGACGGCTTGGACATCCTTGGGCTCCTCGACCACACACACCTGGGAGCCGTCCCTGCGGGCGTCGCTGCAGATCCGGCAGCGTTCGGCGTCGGAGACGTTGCCGCAGACCTCGCAGAACTGCACGCCGTCGCGGACCCGGTTCAGCACCGCCGTGAGGCGGTCGATGTCCGGCGGTTCCACCGAGATCAGGTGGAAGGCGATCCGCTGCGCGCTCTTGGGCCCGATACCCGGCAGCTTGCCGAGTTCATCGATCAGATCCTGAACCGGGCCCTCAAACATTGCGGTACAGCTCAGGACTCCGGCAACGGGCGGCCGGAGGCCGCGGCCACCGGACCCAGGATCGCCTTGACCGTCTCCCGCATGTTCTGCGCGGCGTCCTGCAACGCACCGACGACGAGGTCCTGCAGGGTCTCGACGTCATTGGGATCGACGACCTGCGGGTCGATCCGGACCGACACCACCTGGCCGTTGCCGTTGAGGGTGGCCTGCACCAGCCCGCCGCCGGCCTGGCCGGTGGCCTCGGTTTCGGCGATCTTGCGCTGAGCCTCCACCAGCGCCTGCTGCATCTGCGCCGCCTTGGCCAGCGCGGCCTGGAGATCCTGGATCCCCTGCGGCGGCACCTGCTGACCGAAGGTGCCGAGGTGCCCGGGGTCTCCGGGTGGGGTACCGGGTTGCATGACGGTCTCCTTGCGTCTCGATTTCGAGTTGGTTGCGGCCTGGCGTTTCAGGCTGCCGGTGACTTTCAAGCCTAGACGGCGGGGGATTACCGTGACGATCGTGCTGAAGATCGCCCCCATGCGTGTCGTGGCAGCGGCATCCGCCGGAGTGCTGCTGGCCGCGTCCTGTCCGGCCGCCCCCGTCACCAACGCCGCTCCGGGCAGTGTCGCCGGCAGGATCGTGTTCCTCGACCCGGGCCATAACGGCGCCAACGACGCCTCGATCAGCCGACAGGTGACCAACGGCCGCGGCGGAACCAAGGACTGCCAGACCAGCGGCACCAGCAGCAACAGCGGCTATCCCGAACACACTTTCAACTGGGACACCACGTTGCGGGTTCGGCAGGCTCTGCACGCCCTGGGCGTTCGCACCGCGATGTCGAGGGGCAACGACGACGCCCTCGGACCGTGTATCGACGAGCGGGCGGCGACGGCCAACTCGTTGCAGCCCGACGCCGTGGTCTCGATCCACGGCGACGGCGGTCCGGCCACCGGTCGCGGATTCCACATCCTGTTCTCCAACCCGCCGCTGAACGCCGCGCAGGCCGGTCCGGCGGTACAACTCGCCCGGATGATGCGCGACCAACTGGCCGCCTCGGGCATCCCGCCGGCGACCTACATCGGCACCGGCGGGCTCAACCCGCGGTCGGACATCGCCGGGCTGAACCTGGCGCAGTACCCGTCGATCCTGGTCGAGCTGGGCAATATGAAGAACCCTGTCGACTCCACCCTGATGGAGAGCGCCGAAGGGCGGCAGAAATACGCCGACGCCGTGGTCCGGGGCGTGGTCGCCTTCCTGCAGACCCAGCCGACCCGGGCCGCCGTTAGCCCTCCACCTCTTTCTTGAGGTTGGCCAGCACCTCGTTCTGAATCTTGCGCAGGCCCAACGGGGCGAAGGTCTTCTCGAAGAAACCCTTGACGCCGCCGGCACCGTTCCAGGTGGTCTTGACGGTGACGGTCGAGCCCGGGCCGGCCGGAGCGACGGTCCAATTGGTCACCAGCGACGAATTGGCGTCCTTCTCGATGACGGTGTGTCCCGCAACGTCCACGTCCGCCTGCACCTGCCGCGACCTGGACTTGGTGGCCTGCAGGCGCCACGCGGCGACGGTCCCCTGACCCTGACCGCCCTGAAGCACGCGGTACTCGCTGTAGTGCGCGGAGAGGATCTTCGGGCGCACGCCCTGGTAATCGGCGATCGCGGCGAGAACCGTGGCCGGATCGGCGTTGACCGCGACGCTGCTGGAGGCACTGACCTGTCCCATCGAACTCCTCGGTGAGGTGGCCCGCATCCCGCGCGGGCCGCTGTTCGGTTTAGCGTAGTCATGTGACCGAAGGGCTGACGTGGGCCGCCCACCAGCGAGGTGTGCAGCGACTCCTCGACAGTTATCGCGCCATCCCGGACGGCGAACCGGTAAGGCTGGCCAAGCCCACCTCCAACCTGTTCCGGGCCCGCACCCGCACGCGGACCCCCGGCCTGGACACCAGCGGACTGACCGGTGTCATCTCCGTCGACCCGCAGCAGCGGTACGCCGAGGTGCAGGGCATGTGCACCTACGAGAACCTGGTGGCCGCCACACTGCCGCACGGGCTCTGCCCGCTGGTCGTTCCGCAGTTGAAGACCATCACCCTGGGTGGGGCCGTCACCGGACTGGGCATCGAGTCGGCCTCCTTCCGCAACGGTCTGCCGCACGAGTCGGTCCTCGAGATGGACGTGCTCACCGCGACGGGTGAGATCGTCACCGCCGGCCGCGACGTGCACACCGACCTGTTCCGGGCCTTCCCGAACTCCTACGGCACCCTGGGCTACTCGGTGCGGTTGCGGATCGAGTTGGAGCCGGTGCTGCCCTTCGTGGCCCTGCGCCATGTGCGATTCGACCGGCTGCCCGATCTCGTCGAGACCATGGCAGACATCGCGGCGACCGGCACCCACGACGGTATGGCGGTGGACTACCTCGACGGTGTGGTGTTCAGCGCCGACGAGGGCTATCTGTGTCTCGGCACGCGAACCGCGGTTCCCGGGCCGGTCAGCGATTACACCGGGCAGGACGTCTACTACCGCTCGATCCAGCATCGGGCCGGGATGACCGACGACCGGCTGACCATCCACGACTACCTATGGCGCTGGGACACCGACTGGTTCTGGTGTTCCCGGGCGTTCGGCGCCCAGAATCCGAGGATTCGGCGGCTCTGGCCGCGCCGCTACCGGCGCAGCAGCGTCTACTGGAAGTTGATCGCCTACGACCAGCGGTTCGGCATCGCCGACCGGATCGAGGCCGCCCACGGCCGGCCGCCCCGGGAGCGGGTGGTGCAGGACGTCGAGGTCCCGATCGAGAACTGCGCGGAATTCCTCGACTGGTTCACCGCGGAGGTGCCCATCGAACCGGTGTGGCTGTGTCCGCTTCGGCTCCGCGATCCGGCCGGCTGGCCGCTCTACCCGTTGCGCGCCGGCCACACCTATGTCAACGTCGGTTTCTGGTCGTCGGTACCCGCCGGGCCGGAACCGGGTAGCACCAACCGCCTGATAGAGCGAAAGGTCAGCGAGCTCGACGGTCACAAATCGCTGTATTCCGATGCCTTCTACGGCCGCGAGGAGTTTGACCGGCTCTACGGCGGCGAAACCTACAAGACGGTGAAGAAAACCTACGACCCGGATTCCCGGCTGCTGGACCTGTACGCCAAGGCGGTGCAGCGACGGTGAACCCATGACGGTGGACCCATGAAAGGGAGGCTTCAATGACGACATTCGACGAGCCGGTGCGGACCGGAAAGCTGACCTTGGCGGAGATCCTGGAACTGTTCGCCGCCAACGGCGAGTTGCCGCTCCGGTTCACCGCCTACGACGGCAGCAGCGCCGGGGCCGATGACGCCCGGCTCGGCCTGGATCTGCTCACTCCGCGGGGCACCACCTACCTGGCCACCGCACCTGGTGACCTGGGCTTGGCCCGAGCCTATGTCGCCGGCGACCTGGCGATGCGCGGGGTGCACCCCGGCGACCCCTACGAACTACTCAAGGCGCTGGCCGCCTCGGACCTCAAACGGCCACCGGCCCGCACCCTGCTCGACATCGCGCGATCGCTGGGAATCGGGCACCTCAAACCCATCGCGCCGCCGCCACAGGAGGCCCTGCCCCGGTGGCGCCGGGTGGCCGAAGGCCTGCGGCACAGCCGAAAACGCGACGCCGACGCGATCCACCACCACTACGACGTGTCCAACGCCTTCTACGAATCGGTTCTGGGTCCGTCGATGACCTACACCTGCGCGTGCTATCCCGATGCCGGCGCCACCCTCGAGGAGGCCCAGGCCAACAAGTACCGGCTGGTCTTCGAGAAACTCCGGCTTCGGCCCGGCGACCGGCTGCTCGACGTCGGGTGCGGATGGGGCGGCATGGTCCGCCACGCCGCACGCAAGGGCGTGCGGGTGATCGGCGTGACACTGTCCCGCGAGCAGGCCCTGTGGGGGCAGAAAGCCATCGCCGAGGAGGGTTTGGCGGAGTTCGCCGAGATCCGCCACGGCGACTACCGCGACGTACTGGAGGGCGGTTTCGATGCGGTGTCCTCGATCGGCCTGACCGAGCACATCGGTGTCTCCAACTACCCGGCATATTTCCGCTTCCTACGCTCCAAGCTGCGCACCGGGGGGCTACTGCTCAACCACAGCATCACCAGGCCGGGTAACCGGTCGGCAACGCCCGCCCGGGGGTTCATCGACCGCTACGTGTTCCCCGACGGGGAGCTCACGGGTTCCGGACGCATCATCACCGAGATGCAGGACGTCGACCTCGAGGTGGTGCACGAGGAGAACCTTCGCCACCATTACGCCCTGACCCTGCGCGACTGGTGCCGCAACCTCGTCGAGCACTGGGACTCCGCGGTGGCCGAGGTGGGCCTGCCCACCGCCAAGGTCTGGGGTCTGTACATGGCCGGATCGCGGCTGGGCTTCGAGACCAATGTCGTTCA
>JAGQTQ010000043.1:3888-23768 GCA_020438905.1 Mycobacterium sp. | reverse complement strand
TTGCCCGCTTAAGCTCGAAGAGCCAGTTTTCCGCCACATCGACGGCGATCCTGCCCATCTCGGCGAAGTAGCCGTTGACGTGCTCGGGGAGAGCGCCCCGGGGGTGGCGGCGGCGGGCGATCTTGGCGACGTGCACGGCCAGGGCGCCCATGCGCTCCAGGTCGGCGACGATCTGGATGGAACTGACGACCGCCCGCAGGTCCCGCGCCACCGGGGCCTGCCGGGCCAGCAGTGCCAGTCCGGCAGCCTCGGCGGCGGCACAATCCACCGGCATCTGCTCGTGATCGCCGATCACCTGCTCGGCGAGCACCAGATCGGCATGCAGGAGCGCGCGGGTGGCGCGCTCCATCAGGGTTCCGGCCATCCGGCACATTTCGGCCAGCCGATCGTTGAGCGCGACGAGTTGGCTGCCGTAGGCGGACCGCATCCGACCAGCGTAAGGACGGAACAGGCGCCGAAAGGCCGACTGAAACTGAACGCGAGATGAATGTCTGGCGACCTCCATCCGTCGGCGGGCCGCAGCGGTAAACGCCGTCTTGGCCGCCGCACTCGCCGGCGGCCAAGACGGCCTGACCAAACTGGGCTACGTACGCCCCAGCGAAAAAGCCTATGGCCCCCAGATCATCAGATCCTGCATGCCGTTGTTCATCGTGACGGTGTTGGGGGCCGGGCCGGTGACGTCGAAGTGGATCTTGCCGGTCGAGCGACCGCCCTGCGGGATGGTGGCCGCGCTGATGTTGACCGGGCTGGCGACCTGCCAGAGCACCCGGTAGGCGGCCTTGTTCGGGGCCACCGCGTTGAACTGCGAGATCGCGGGGGTGACGCTGCCGCTGATCGCGTTGACGGTAGCGGTGGCCTCCCACAACTTGCCCGCAACCGGATAGCCCGGCATCACATCCGAACTCGGTTTCAGGCCGCTGACGTTCCAACTCAGAACCACCTGCCCGACGCTGTCGGTCATGGTCAACGTGCTGCCGAGTTTGCCGACGATGGGATAGGCGGCCGAGGCCACCGGGGCGCCGGCCAGGCCGATAGTCATCGCAAGCGACACTGCGGTCTTCATCAAAGTGGCGGTCTTCACTTGGTTTCTCCCTCGTAGATTCCCTTGTTGATCAGCCGGTCGATGCGTACACGCCACCAACGCATTCCCCGCATTTCCGCCGTCGAAACCTCCTCACCGCCGGCAGCGAGGGCGAGCACCTGGAAGCGATAAGCGAGGTGATGTACCCGCACGGTTGAAAGTGGCCCGCCTGCTCGACACCGCCGGACGGGAACGGCCTGATCTCAACGACACCGCCCCGGCCGACGGCCGCCGAATCCGCTCCGACGGCTGGGCCTACGGTGTTGTCATGCAGGCTATGAGCGACCGCTTCCGATGGGACCCCGACGCCACCGCGTGGCGGCCGGTGACTGCCGAAGCTCTCACCGGGCAGGTGCCCGTCCGATGAGTAAAGGGCCTCTCGACGGGATCGTCGTCGTCGACTTCAGCCGGGTGCTGGCGGGCCCGTACGCCACCATGATGCTCGGCGACTTCGGTGCCGAGGTCCTCAAGATCGAACGGCCCGGGGTCGGCGACGACACCCGGTCCTGGGGTCCGCCCTACGATTCGGGCGGCGCGGCAACGTATTTCAACGCCTCCAACCGCAACAAGATCTCGGTGGCCCTCGACCTCGCCAGTCCGGACGGCGCTGAGCGGGCCAGGCAGTTGGTCGCCAAGGCCGACATCGTGGTGGAGAACTTCCGGCCCGGGACCATGGAGAAGCTGGGCCTGGGCTACGAGGATCTGTGCCGGGTGCGGCCCGGGTTGATCTATTGCTCGATAACCGGATTCGGCCGCGAGGAGGGCGCCGGCCTGCCTGGCTACGACCTTCTGATCCAGGCCGTCGGCGGCCTGATGAGCGTCACCGGCCCCGAGACCGGCGAGCCGACGAAGGCCGGCGTCGCACTGGTCGACGTTCTCGCGGGGCTGCACGCGCTGGCCGGCATTCTGGCCGCGCTGGCCCACCGCGACCGAACCGGTGAGGGGCAACGCGTCGAGACGAACCTGCTGGCGGTTCTGCTGTCCTCGCTGGTGAACCAGGCATCCGGCTATCTGGGAGCGGGCGTGGTACCCGCTCCGATGGGCAATCGACACCCCAGCATCTGTCCGTACCAGACGTTCGCCACCGCCGACCGGCCAATCGCCCTCGCGGTGGGCAACGACAAGCAGTTCGCCGCCCTGATGCGCGTCGTGGGGGCACCCGGACTGGCGCAGGACAGCCGGTTCAGCTCCAATGCCCAACGGGTGGCCAACCGGGACGAGTTATGCGCGCTGCTGGACCGACTGCTGGTCCGCGAGGGCGCCGATCACTGGTACCGGGTGCTCAACGCGGCCGGCGTTCCGGCGGGGCCGATCAACGACATCGCCGAGGCATTCGACTTCGCGCGCCGACTCGGCCTGCAACCCACCGTGGCGGTCCCCGGCAGTAGCACGGCCCAGGTGGCCAACCCGATCTCGATGTCGGCGACCCCGGTCACCTACCGGCTGGCGCCACCGGCGCTGGACGGCTCGGAAACCACCGGCCCGGACGCCTGACCGATCTTTTCCGCGGCGAACGTCGCCGCCTGATTGGCCATGCCCGCCGGCACATAGGAGACGTGGGCCATCATGTTGGCCCCCGGCGAGCAGATGGGATCGTCGGTGATGCACAGGTCAATGGTCTTGGCGGCATAGAGCGGGCTGACCGTTGGCAGGGCGGCGCCGCCGGCCAGCATCTTCGAAAAGTCGCTGGACGGACTACCGAACAGGGCGACGGCGTCGACATGATCGGCCACCCCGGCCGGCAGGGCCTCCATGGACAGCTCCGTCACGGCCGCGCCCTGGGAGTAGCCGCCCAGCACCATCCCCGTCTTGGGGCAGCCGGCGATGACGTTCTGGATGTGGGCGCTGGCGTCATCGGAACCCACCGCCGCACTGCGCAGGTAGTCGTCGCTGGCGGGGTAATCGACCGCATAGACCGCCACGGAGCGGCCAGGAAGCTGCGCCCTCAGCGAGTCGGTGAAGGCCTGACCGACGAAACCCAGTCCGGCCGGCTCATTGGTTCCACGCGCAAACACCACCTGCACATCGGGGCACGGTTCCGCCGAAGCGGTGGGCATACCGGCCGACCCGCTCAGCAGCACCCATGCGGTCCCGATTGCCATCCCAGCGACGCGAAGAATTCCCGGTGCACTCATGGGATAGATGCTGACATATCGGCTGGAGTATGCCGGCGGCGCGTCATGTCCGGCGATGACGCAACGTACGACGATTCGTATTCGATCCACGCCGGAAGACGCGATGCACCTAGATGATCGCCGGCAGATGGCCCGGAGACTCTGCGCTAGAGCGCGCTTTCGGCCCTGCCACGGCACTGCCGCACCATCCACCATGCCCCGCAGAGGTTCGAGGACAGGATCGGTGCCCGCACACCGTGGCCGGCGCGGTAGATGCTGGAGATGCTCACCTATCCGGTACCCGACAACAGCACCGCCGAATTCGGCTGCGGCACAAAGCGCTGCAGATGCCCTACAACCTCATCCGATCGCGTCTCGTAGGCACGGAACTGCTCACCCTCCCCCAGGAGTTGCTCGACTGCCAGGACGTCGATGCCCGCCTGCGCCCCGTACGCGACCGTCTGTCCGGTGAGCCAGTCCGGATAGGGCGACATCAGATGGATGCGGCCGATTCCCAGCGCGTGCAGCGCGTCGCAGATGGCCAGGCTGGCCGTGCGGAACGGGTGCGCCCAGCTGTGCGCCGAGTTGGGCACACAGGTCGCGGTCGCCGTCGATGCCCAGCTGGTGGTTGGGTCCGGTCATCGCCACCAGAGCACATGTCAGGTCCAAACCGACGTCCCGGCTCGGCGAACCCGCCCGATACCGGCCCTTCCGCCGAAACGGTTGCCAGACAAGCGGCGCGGGCGTGCACGAGACGCCCGCCAGCATTTGTAAACGATATGCGAAACGTGAATTGAAGATCGTCAGTACCTATCGTGGAGTCATCCACCGAGAAGCCCGGAAGCAATCCTTCGGCGCGGATCGCGAACACAGAAAGGAACCGATCATGATCACCCCGAGGTACGCATTACGTCGCTACATCACACCGATCCTGGCCACCCCGATCCTCGCCGTCGCAGCACTGGCCGCGGCACCCGCTGCCGCCGCTGGGTCCAACACGGCGACCTGCAGCGAAATCGGCACCGCGACGGTGTGCCAGAAGCAGGGCCATACCTCGCTGCGCGCCGAACCCCCGACCGTGTCGAGCCCCGCGGGGTCGCTGTTCTCCTCGCAGTGGCTGCCGGGATACGGCCAGGGGCCGATGCCGCCGGTGCTGGCGCTGGGCTGAGGTAGTGCCGGGGTTCCTGCCGCAACCGGCTGCAGCCTCACAGCACCGTGGCCTGCAGCACCGCCCGGGTTGCGCGGGGCGGCCCAAACCGCCCTGCGCAACCCGGGCCCCGTGGCCGGAACCCCTGCCGCCGTCCATACGGCGCCCTGACGCCCCGGTGGTCGATGCCGGGGATCCGTCGTGAAGATTTCCCTCCGCGCAACCTGCCCGTCGCAGGCGGCGACGTCCCGTTCGACGGACCGAAGCCCGACCTGCGGCACGGCGCGCAGACCATGCCCACAGCCACTGCCCTTCATTGCAGCATCCGACCGAATCACAGGTCAGCGATGTCGTCGGGCACATCCACCGCGCACTCCCGCAGTGCGGCCAGGGGCACCGCCTCGAGGGTTCGCTCATGGGTACATGCCAGAACCACCGGGGCGGCGCGACCTTCCTGGTAGGCGAGCAGCCAGTTGCGGGCGGTCACACACCACCGGTCTCCGGGCACCAGACCGGGAAAGCGATACTGCGGCATCGGGGTGCTCAGGTCGTTGCCGATGGACTTCTGATGATCGAGGAATTCGGCGGTGACCACCGCGCAGATGGTATGCAAGCCGCGATCCTGCGGGCCGGTCGAGCAACAGCCGTCACGGTAAAAGCCGGTGATCGGCTCGACGCCGCACGGCTCCAGCGGCCCACCCAGCACATTGCGCTCAGACACCCGCCCAGTATCGGGCCGCTCGCCGCAGGGCGTGGCGGTCCCGCCGGAAACACGGTAAGAGCCCTCTGGGACAACTTCTTAGCGACACGTTAGCTCCGCAGCCCCGCCGCCTTAATTTCGGGGCATAGCCTTAGACCTATGTTGCTCGATGTTCGGTGGTTGAACTACCTCTTGAAGCGTTCCGGCCGCAACTAGCCGCGTGAGTCGGTAACACGCGCGGTGGGGTGTGGGTTTGCCGGCCGCCCGGTAGACCCTTCTCGGCGTGTGGAATCGCATTCGGTGACGCCGGTGGATAAGACGTTTCGGGTGTTCGCCCCTGATCCGGAGTTGTCTTGGCCGCCGTCACCGGTCGGCAGGCCCATTCCCGCCGTAAGACCACCGTCGAACCGGTCTTCGGCCAGCAGACCACCCTTGCAGATCGCCAAAATCGACCCACGCTCCCAGCCTGCACACGATCGGCTCGGACGCGGCCCTTGGAACGAAGCGGCCGGCTAGCGTCGGCCCGGACCGAGGGGCAGGACCGGACCCCCCACACCGACGGGACCGACGGGTCCGGCGACCGGCCCCAGTCCACCCACACCCACCGGACCGACAGGGCCCACCACCGGATCCGGCCCGACACCCACCGGACCGACAGGACCCACCACCGGATTGGGGCCGACGCCGATGGGCCCGGCCGGCCCCAGAATCGGGTCGACGTAGGGGGTGGGGTCGACCAGCAGGCACAGGTTCGCCGGGTAATTCCAGTACATGTAGCCGGTGTCGCAGAACTGGCACTGGTTGGTGACGGTGTTGTAGAAGAAATTGAAGTCGCAGTTGTCCTGGGCGCTACTCACCGCCGGGGAGGTCAGTGCGGTGAGCGGAATGGCCGCCACCGCCAGTGCGAAGGCGCCCAGAGCGCCGGAAAGCCGCGGCCGGATCTTCATGGGGTCTCTCAATCTCTGACGTCGTTGACACGGTAAGGAACGGGCACCGCGCTGTTTCGAGCGCCGCGTCATGGAGCATGTCTGGCGCGGGCGGGATTTTGTTACAGCTCAAACCCCCATCGCAGTGCCTCTATGGTGACAAACGTGGACGCACCGCAGGATCGCAGACTGGGCCGCCGGGAATTGCTACTGCTGGCCGGCAGTGTCGGGCTGGCCGCGACGGGGTGTTCGCGGTCCGCCGACAGCACCGGTTCGCCTGCAACGGCGACGAGCCCGCCGACTCTGCCCTCCCCCGCCCTGTTGTCCTCGGCAACCCCGTCGGCGGTGATGCTGTGCCGCGACGCCTGGGGAGCCCGCCCCGCCCGGGCCGGCGGTCGTCCGCACACCATCGACCGGATGACGATCCATCACTCGGCCGTGGCACTGCCCGACAACCGCGCGATCATCGCCCGACTGCAGCAGCATCAGCGGTATCACCAGGATGACAAGGGCTGGGTCGACATCGCCTATCACGCCGCGGTCGATCGCCGGGGAAACATCTTCGCGTTGCGGGACACCGCGATCGCCGGGGACACCGCGACCGACTACGACCCGACCGGCCATTTCCTTGTCCTGTGCGAGGGCAACTTCGACGACGAGACCATCAGCGAGGCGCAACTCGACAGCGCGGCCCTGGTCTGCGCCTGGGCGATGCAGCAGTTCGGGATCGGCGTGGACACCCTGGCCAGCCACCGGGAGGTCACCCCGGTGACCAGCTGCCCGGGCGATGGTCTCGAGGCTCACCTCACCTCGGGTGACCTGACACAGCGCATCACCGACATCGCCGCTAGCGGCTTCGACCTGCAGCCCCTGTGCGGGCCGGACGCCGATGCGCGGGTGGCCGCCATCCAGGCCTAGCCAGGGTCGCCTGAGCTAGATTGCCTACTGTGTCGCAGTCCCAGGATCAGGTCGGCAGGGTCTCGGGCGCGCTGGCGGACGTGGACATCGACGGATGGACGCAACGATTCGATCTGCTCTCGGATGCCAACCGGCTGGAGATCCTGCTGTCCCTGCACCGGGTTCCGGGCATCTGCGTCGGGGAGCTCGCCCAAGCTCTGGGCCGCTCGGAGAACGCGGTGTCCCAGGCGCTGCGCGTTCTGCGCCAGCAGGGCTGGGTGACCTCGGCCAGGCTGGGCCGCCAGGTCAGTTACCGCCTGGCCGACCCCACCGTGCACAACCTGTTGCACTGGATCGGCGCGGCACATTCCTGAATATCTGAACAGCTAGACAGATATCCCCTGCGGGCATAGTCTGCCACCGTGCACATGAGCGACGGCATCGTCGATGCGCCGACGTCGGTGTTTTTCGGAGTCGTCGCCGCCGCCGGACTGGTGCTGTGCGCACGGCGGGCCCGTGATGAGCTCGACGAGCGCACCGTTCCCCTGGCCGGACTGGTCGCGGCCTTCATCTTCGCGGTGCAGATGGTCAACTTTCCGATCCTGCCCGGCGTGAGCGGCCACCTGCTGGGCGGAGCTCTGGCCGCAATCCTGGTCGGCCCCTATACCGGTGCGCTGTGTATCGCCATCGTTCTGATCGTCCAGTCACTGCTGTTCGCCGACGGCGGCGTCAGCGCGCTGGGAACCAACATCACCAATATGGCGCTGATCGGCGTGACGGCCGGCTACGTGACCGCGGTTGGCGTTGCCGCCGCGCTCCGGCGAACCCGCGGCGGCCCGCCCGTCCGCACCCTAGGAGTCGCCGGCTTCGTCGCCGGGGTAGTCGGCACCGTCGGTGCCGCAACGGGTTTCGTCATCGAATTCGCAATCGGCGGCGCCGCACCGGTCTCCCTCGGCTCGGTGGCGACCTACATGCTGTTCACCCATGCGCTGATCGGCATCGGCGAGGGCATCATCACGGCCCTGACCGTGATGGCGGTGGCCCGCGTCCGGCCCGATCTGGTCTACCTGTTGCGCAACCACCGCGCTCCGGCGCAGGTGGCGGCGTGAACGCCGGCGCGGCGACTCCGGGAATCCGGAGGCTGTGGGTCGGATTTCTCATCGCGACGCTGATGGTGGCCGGTGGGCTGTCCTACCTCGCCAGTTCCAGTCCTGACGGACTCGATGCGGCGACCCTGCGCGGATGCGAGACCATAGCGACGGACGGCGCGGAACAACTGGCCGGACAGTGCATCGCCCAGACCGCACACGATCACGCGCTGGCCGGCTCGCCGCTCGCCGACTACACGCTGGGCGGCGCCGCGGGCAGCGTCGGCGCAGCCGGTGTCATCGGGGCAGTGGTCACCCTGGCCGTAGCCGGTCTGTTCTTCTGGGCGTTGGCACGCAGTCGGGCGAACCGGGCCGATCGCAGAACCTGAGATGGGTGCCGGCCACACCCACCCGCTGTACCGGGAGGGCACCTCGTCCGTGCACCGGCTTCCAGCCGAGGTCAAAATCATCGCGCTGACCGTCTTCGTCTTGGCAGTGGTGGCCACACCCCGAGATCTGTTCTGGCCCTTCGGCGTCTACGCCCTCATCCTCCTGGCGGTCTGGTGGGCGGCCAGGATTCCGCCGCGCTGGATTGCGCCGCGAATGCTGATCGAGCTTCCGTTCGTCGCCCTGGCGGTGTTGCTTCCCTTCGCTGACGGCGGGCAACGCATCGACCTCGCCGGGATATCACTGTCGGAGACGGGTCTCTACGCGGCCTGGGGAATCATCGCCAAGGGCACCCTCGGGGTAGCCGCGTCGTTGACGCTGGCCGCCACCACCTCGGCCAGGGAACTGCCGCTGGCGCTGTCCCGGCTGGGGATGCCCGCCCTGGTGACCTCCGTTCTGGTCTTGATGGTCCGCTACATCGACGTCCTCAGCACCGAGGCGGGCCGGATGCGCACGGCGCGACTGTCGCGCGGGGACTCTCCCCGTGCGCTGCATCAGGCCGGTGGGATGGCCAGAGGGATTGGGACGCTGTTCCTGCGCTCCTACGAGCGCGGCGAGCGGGTCTATCTGGCGATGCTGTCGCGAGGCTATGACGGTGCCGTGCCGGAGCTCGCCCTCGGACCGGGCGGGACCGGGCGCGCGTCGGCCGGCATCTGGGTCCGCGCTCTGCTGCCGGCCGCCGCGGCCGTGCTCGTCGCCACCTCGGCGTGGATCCTGCGATGACCGCCGCAGTCCGCACCCGGAACCTGTGTCACGTCTATCCCGACGGGCACCGGGCCTTGGACGGCGTCGATCTGAGCGTTGCGCCCGGTGAGCGGGTGGCGGTGCTCGGACCCAACGGCGCGGGCAAGACCTCGCTGATGCTGCATCTCAACGGTGTGCTGCGGCCCACCTCGGGCAGCGTCGAGATCGGTGGGGTTGCCGTCGAGCGCCGCACTCTGCGCCAGATTCGCCAGAAGGTCGGCCTGGTTTTCCAGGATCCCGACGATCAGCTGTTCATGCCGACGGTGGCCCAGGACGTCGCCTTCGGGCCGGCCAACTTCGGTGTGCGCGGCGAAGAACTTCGGCAACGGGTGGCAATGGCGCTGGCCACCGTGTCGCTGGCCGACCAGGCCGACCGCAGCCCCGCTCATCTGTCCATGGGCCAACGCCGCCGTGCCGCGCTGGCCACGGTGCTCGCCTGCCGCCCGGAGATCCTTGTCCTCGACGAACCGTCGGCCAACCTCGATCCGGTGGCCCGCCGCGAACTGGCCGAGACGCTCGCGGGACTGCAAACCACCATGCTGATCGTCACCCACGACCTGCCCTATGCCGCGCAGCTGTGCGACCGGGCGGTGGTGATGGACGCCGGGGTCGTCGTCGCCGACGACGAGATCGACGCGATACTGGCCGACACCGCACTGCTGGCCCGCCACCGACTCGAATTGCCCTGGGGATTTCCGACACCCGCCCGGCGGCGAGATTGACATCCGCCGTGCCGGTGGGCGGCTATAGGCTGCCGGTGTGAACCTCGAAAAGGTGGTTTTCGGTTTCTTCGTGCTGCTGGCCGCCACGTTGAACTTCGGCTTCTTTCTCGGCGACATCAACGATCCCGCGGTCCACAACTCATGGGAGTTGTTCAGCGCGCTCGTCGTCGCCCTCATCACGACCATCCTGAAGTTCGGCGACAGCACCCAGCTCGGCGCCGTACACCTGGCCACCAGCCTGGTCGCGCTGCTGCAACTGGCCGCCGCCGCCGGCATGTGGGTCTGGGCCACCAACGTCTCCCCCAACGGCCTGGACGCGCACAACACCGCCAGCGTGGTGTCGCTCTCCGGCGGGGCGCTGCTGGCCAACCTCGTCTCGGTCACGCTGCTCGTCGTCGAGACCGCCTCCTTCCGCCGCCGATAGCCGTCGCAGTCTTCGCCGGTCGCATCGTTCAATGCCCAGCCCGCAGAGCCTGTTCGGCCACTGGACCCGCCGGCGGGTAGCTCCTCGGAAGATGCCGGAGCACATTCCGGAAGCGCCACCCAGCACCGAGGCGATCTTCCTGATCATGCGGCGGATGCGGGTGCCGCTGATCGTCGTCATCACCACGTTCAGCTTCTGCGCGGCCGGGATGATGTTCATGCCCGGCGTCGACGCCGACGGAAACCCGTACCGCCTGAACATCTTCGATGCCTTCTATCAGATGACGATCACTCTGACGACGGTCGGCTTCACCGAGGCGCCCTTCCCCTTCAGCTACCCGCAGCGGATGTGGATGTCGCTGTCCATCTTCCTGCTGGTCATCAGCTGGGCCTACGCGATAGCGGTGTTCTTCGCGCTGGTGCAGAGCAACGCCTTCCAGAACGCCGTGGCCACCCAACAGTTCCGCCGCCAGGTCCGGCGGCTGGTCGAACCGTTCATCATCATCGCCGGTCACGGAGATGCCGGCCGGATCGTCGGCGCCGAACTCGACGACCACTACCGGAGATTCGTCGTCATCGACGAGCGCGAGGACAAGATCCAGTCGGTCGTGTCCGAGCAACTCACCTTCGACGTACCGGCGTTCTGCGGAGACAGCGCCTCCCCGGCGGTGCTCGGGATGGCCGGGCTCGGGCATCGGCAATGCGAGGGTGTGCTGGCCCTGACCAACGACGACGACACCAACCTCGGGGTGGTGATGGCGGCCTCGCTACTGCGACCGGATCTGCCGGTGCTGGGCCGCTGCGCGCGGGAACGCACCCGCGCCCGCATGGAGCACTTCGCCCCGGCCTCGGCGATCAACGCCGACGACCGGTTCGGCCATTACCTCGCCCTGTCGGTCCGCCAGCCCGTGAGCTACCAACTGCTGCGCTGGCTGATGGACAACGATCAGGAACAACTGCTGCCGGTGCGGCACGACCTCGCCGGGCGCAGATGGGTGGTCTGCGCCGAGGGCGAGTTCGGCGACTCGGTCGTCGACGATCTCGCCGATGCCGGGGTAAACGTCGAGCGCTTCGATCCGGCCGGACCTGACCCCGACGTGTCCGGCGACGTGGCGTTCATCGCCGGGACCGGCAACGACACCGTCAACATCGCGATGGCCGAACGCGCCCGGCAGGCCAACCCCGACGTCTACCTGGTGCTGCTGCAACATACCAACGCCAAGAAGGCGCTGCTCGAGACGCTGCGAATCGACGCGGTGCACATCGCTACCGAACTCATCGCCCGGGAGGTGCTCGCCCGCATCCTGACCCCGGTGTTCTGGAGCTTCGTCGACTACGCGCTCACCCGCGACGACGAGTGGGCCGCCGAGGTCCGCGACCACATCAAACAGCGCTGCGGCGGGCGGACACCGGAACGGGAGGTGTTCACGCTCTCCGCCGCGCAGGCACCGGCGATCGCCAACTGGTTGCGGCGCGGCCGAACCCTGACGCTCGGGGCACTCGTGCGACAGCCCGACGACCGGGACACCACGCTGCCGGTGTCGGCCCTGGTGTTGGTCCGCGGGGGCGAACCGCAGTTCATGCCGGCCGAGGACACTTCACTGGCCATCGACGACCAGGTGCTGCTCGTCGGCAAGCCGGCCGGACTGTCCCGGGCGCGGGAGATCTGCCAGTACCCGGCCGCGGTCGAGTACCTGGCCACCGGCCGCGACGTTCCACTGACCTGGGCGTGGGCGAAGCTCACCGCCCGGCGCCGGGCGCGGGCGATCCAGCCCGGTTCACCGGCGGAATGACCGGACGTCGCATCCGGTGACGGCGGCGCCATCGCCGGTGGCTGCAGCTGCGAGCTCGCCCACCGGACGATGTGATGCGTCCGCGACCTGCTGACCGCGGCCGGGATCCGGTCGAACGCGATCATTACTTCCGCACAGGTCTGGCCCGCAACTAGGGTTGCGGCCATGGTCGAAGCCACAAAAGCCGGCCGGTTGGCATGGCGCGGGTCAGCGGCACTCTGCCTCGGCCTTTTCCTCACCGTCGGCTCCGGGTGGGGAATCTCCCAGGCCGAAGCGGATTCGAACGACTCGGCGACGGCATCATCGGCGCGGTCGTCGTCCAAGGCCGAGCGCGGGCCCAAGCCGGCTGCGCGAAACCCTGTCAGCAAGGCCGCCCGCGGCGACTCGGCAGTCGGTCCGAACCCCTTCAACGGTCGTGGGCGCAGCCCCGTACGCCTGCCTGCCAGACCGGAGTCCACGCCACCGCAACGTGACAAACCTTCAGTACCAACCGAATTCAACGCCACTGCAGCCGCCCTCTCGCTCCCGCCCCAGGTCGAAACGGCACACCCGCCATTGACCGAGGCGGCGAATACCGCGGCCGCGGCGGTGTCGTCGGCAGCCGCAGAACCGCCCTCGGTGACCGCCCTTGCCCCAGCGGCCGCGGTGCCCACGGCGGCCGTCCCGCCCGAACCGTCGACCCCCGCGGCTGCGCAAGCACTCACCGCAACCGGCGGATGGGCCCGCGATGCCGGCGCGCCACTGCAGTCGACCATGCTCTGGACGATGCTGGCCGGCACCCGCAGCGACTCGGGGCGGCGCTACTCCGGTGCGGCGTTCACGCCGCAGGCCGCCGCCACAACGTCGCTGACCGTCGGCCCCGCCGACGCCACGGCGCTACAGCCGGCGGGTCAGTCCGTCAGCCCGCTGGGGACACCCGAGCAGACCGCTGCGGAGGACGCGGCGATGCGGACGGCGCGCTCGCTGCCGATGCTGGTGATGAAAGGGGTGCTGAACCTGGGGTGGCGCATCATCGGTGCCAACCAGTTCGCCATGGTCGGTGGACCGGACCAGGCGAACCTCGACGCACTCGGCCAGGCCGTGGACGAGTGGGCGATGGCCACGGCGTTCCAGCTGATGATCCTCAACTCCAACGAGCCGACCATCGTCACCCAGGTCGCACCGCCCCATGACTGGTACGGCCTGGACGTGACGGGTTCACGAATCCTGTACGACAACCCCGACACCATCTACCGATTCGTCGGGGTCAACTACGCCTCGGAGTACGTGATCACCGGCCGGCTGCCCGAGAACGATCCGCAGGCCAGTTTCAGCGTCCTGACCGGCACCACCGGCACCACCGCGGCGGTGCTCAACGGTGACCAGTTGGAGCTGGGCCCGGACCGAACGTTCGTGATCACCGTCAGCGGCGAGGCCGCGCAGCCCGGGCAGAGCAACCACTTGCAGATCACACCCGACACCACGTTGATCGCGATCCGGGACACGCTGGCCGACTGGAGCACCGAGGATCCGATGACGCTGGCGATCCACCGCACGGCGGGGCCGCCCAACAGCCTGTTCAGCCAGCTCGGCGGGTTTGCCATCCCTGTCATCGGGGCCGCCGTGGCCCAAAGCCCGCTGCTGACCGCGCTGGTGTCGCTGATCCCCCCGTTGCCGTCCGTGCCGCCGATCCTGCGGGGCACGCTGGGCACCCTGCTGATGCTGCGCGGCTTCTCGCAGGAGGCCATCTACATCAAGGTGGCCACCACCGATCCCGATACCGGTCAGCTCAAGGCTCCGAACGTGTTCACCGACCCGATCGGCAACGCCTCCTTCCTGGCGACGCAACTGCAAAGTGCCGGGTACTTCCAGCTCGCCGACGACCAGGCCCTGGTTCTGACGATCAACCCGAACAACGCCGCGTATTTCGGCGTCCCGGTGACCAACGACTGGACCATCACCGACAACTACTGGGACGAGCAGACAAGCCTGAACATCGCACAGGCCCGCAGCAATCCGGACGGCTCGTACACCATCGTCGTCTCCCCCACCGAGCCGGTCTTCGACGACGACAGCAGCGTCTGGAACTGGGTGTCCACCAACGGACTGAACCAGGGCACGATCTCGATTCGGTTCCAGGCCATCGACACGAACCTTCCGGACAATCCGACCGTCAGCTCCCAGGTGGTGACCCTCAGCGATTTGGCCTCCGTGCTGCCGGCGGGAACGACCTTCGTCACCCCCGCCGAGCGCGCCGCCCAGCTCGCCACCCGCAAGGAGGGCTTCAACCGGCGGTTCGCCCCCTACCCGCAGACCGCGTAACGACCTGGCACCGGCGCCTGGTCATAGGAATGAGCGTGTCTGGCACCCGGTGATCCCGGCGATCACCTCGAAGTCGGCATCTCGGTGAATGATGCTGGCGCCATGACGAATTGCCACCGCAGCAATCAAGCAGTCGTTGATACTCCGGATGGTCCGGCCGGCCCGACGAGCCGTCCGGTAGATCGCGGCGGCACTGCGGAAATCGACGGCATCGTCGATCCTGAGTGATCGCAGTCCGTCCACCAGCCGCTCAAGCTTGGCGTGGCGGTCCTCGTCGAGAGCTCCCGCCAGAATCTCCATCGCAATGGGTTCGCAGATGACAACCCGTTCAGACTCGGTCGCCAGCAGTCGACGCACTTCCCCTGCCGCCGTCGAGCCGGTGGCACGGAAATATTCGATCCAGGCCGACGTGTCGATCAGGATCATCACAACTCGCTGGGCTGCTCACTCCGGATACCGTCGAGCGCCCCTTCCCAGCCGATGCCCTCCAGGCTCAGCAGAAAGTCGCGAGTCAGCGGCATTCCAACCAGGCGACGCAACGCCAGGTCAACCGCGTCCTTCTTGGTGGTGACGCCGAAGCGCCGCATCACCTCGGCAACCAGCACATCGTCAAGGTCGATATTGGTGCGCGACATACACAAAACATACACCTCGGACGCACGTGTCGCAGCCGGCCGGCGCCACACCGCTTCCTCGCTGCGCCCTCTACCCCTCCTCGGAGCCGGAACGCGGTCCCCACTCGTGGCCGCACGCAGCGCACACCCAGATCCGCCTTGGACAACAGCCGGTGTGAAACATCCAGGGTTCACTACGCAGCACCGCGGCAAAGCCGGAGTAGGTCCTCATCGTCCACTGCGCTGCGCAGGACGGGCAGGGCGGATGCAGGCTGAAACGGAAGCGCAGGAAGCTGTCGAACCCACCGTGTTGCATTCGGCCGTGGCAGGTGTCGCACAGCACCGCCGGCCAGTCCGTCGGGAATCGCCCCGGCCGCCACACCCCGGTCCGGATGTCATCCGGGCCGTATCCCTGCTGACTCAGTCGCTGCGGCTCTTCGGGCGGATCGTCGGCGACGGGAACCCGGCGCTGCGAGGGAGCGAGATCGACGGTTCGAATGTGGAGGCGGTCGCGCGCGTCGGCCGTGGCCAGGTCCAGCTTGTCGCCGCAACCGGTGCACCGTCCGAGGGAAACCAACAGAATGGCCGCGGCGGCCAACGACGTGTGCCCGTCCAGATAGTCCCCACCCGACGGCGCCGCTTGACGCTGCCCGATCACCGCGGTCAGCGCGGCCCTACCCAAAACCGTCGCCGGGTCGCCATCGTCGGGCAGCGAGAACCCGGTCAGAGCGCGCAACGTGGCCAGTTCCAACAGCGCAGGCGGTTCACGCCAGGGCAATCCCGAGTCGAGGAATCCGCCAAGGGCGCGCAATGCACTGCCGTCCACGCCGACCTCGCGGATGTCGGCGATCACCGAAACCGGATGGGTGTCGAGAACCACCAAAACGGCGTCTCCCCGCTTGATGCCGGCGGGGACGCGCCACGGCCGGTAGGGCGATCGCGGCTCCAGGATCTTGATGACCGCGTCCCTACAGCCATGCACAAAAAGACGATCCCGGCCCGTACCGGGTCGGGATCATCACAACCGCTTCTAGTCGGCCACGAGCCGTACATGCTCCGGGCTCACATACGGGCCGTACACCCGGGTGATGTCGTTGAACGGCCGGCGGTTACGGGGTTCGGTGCTGATCTGGGTGCTGCCGTTGGTGGTCGTGCGCGTCGCATTCGCGCCCGAACCCGAGTATTCCGAGGACGCCAGCGACAGTGGCGCGGTTTGGGGCGCGGTGGGGGCCGCGGTCGCAGCTGCTGCGCCGGAGAGGCTGAGGGCGGCCAGTGCCGCGCCGATGACAGCGGCCTTGCGGATCGAGAATCGTCCCATGATGCACTCCTTTGTTTCGGTGTCGCGCTTTTCGCGTAACACCAGATTCGTGGGCCAACATGGACGGCAGAGGAGACAAAAATGAGTGGTCCCTCATCTTCGGGAGCATCGGAAAAACCATGAGAAACGGCTCATCTCGGGCTCATCGGCGCTCCATCCCCCGTCCCGATGCTGTTGTTCATGACTCACCTCACTGCCCTAACCAATTCGGCGGACCCCCGGCGTGATCCGGTCCGCAGAAAAAATGGCAACGTTCGGTTTTTCCTCTGCGCCCAGTTGCTCTCGCATAGCGGTATCTGGACGCAGTTCGTCGCGCTGGGCTGGCTGGCGGTCGAGGTAACCGGCAGCGGAGCCGGACTCGGATGGATCACCGCCGCCGCATTCGGCCCGCTGCTGGTGCTGGGGCCGTGGACCGGCGCCCTCGCCGACCGCGTCGACAAGCACCGCCTGCTCATCACCTCGCAGGTCCTGATCGCCGTGCAGGCGGTAGCGCTGGGATCAGCGGTGCTCGCCGGAAGGACCACGGCGTCGACGATGTACGGGCTGACGCTCGTCTTCGGGCTCGTTCACGCTGTGGAGACTCCGGCCCGGCGGGCATTCGTGGCCGAACTCGTCGATGAGGACCGGATTCACAGCGCGGTCGGTCACGTCAGCGCGATCACGGCCATCGGCCGCGTCGCCGGATCTCTGTGCGCAGGGGGTTTGATCGCCTCGGCGGGTATCGGCTGGTGCTTCATCGCCACCGCGGCTGCCTACGTGACCGCGTTCGGCGCGCTGGTGGCGATCCGCCGTGACGCGCTCAACATCGCCCGGGCGGAAGCTGAACCAGGAGCGGTCAGCGCCGGTCTGCGCTACGCGTGGAGCGTCCCCGAACTTCGCCTGACATTGCTCATGACCGGCCTGCTGGCGATGTTCGGATTCAATCACCAGGTCCTCATACCCGCTCTGGTCGAGCAGGACTTCTACGGCGACGTGGGCGCCTACACGCTGCTGTATTCGCTCATCGGCGCCGGATCGGTCATCGGCGCGCTGTCGGTGGCCCGCCGGCGCGAGGTCGACCTGAGATTCCTCGCCGGCGCCGGCGTCGCCTTCGCCGGGGCGAACGCTGTGCTGGGTCTGTCGCCGAGTGCCGCCGTGGCCGCGGTGGCGGCGGTCGCGACGGGCGTGGCAGCCTCGCTCTTCGTCACCGGGGCCAGCGCATTGCTGCAACGGCGCTGCGCACCCACCATGCGCGGTCGAGTGATGGCACTGGCCGCCATGGTGGTCACCGGGGGCCTGCCCGTCGGAGGTCCGATCGTCGGAATGATCGTCGACAATGCCGGCCCCCGCGCCGGGATCATGGTCGGCTCGGCGGCGGCCCTCCTCGTCGCCGCCATCGTCGTGCGGCATCGGCGGCCGCGAAACCTCACCCCGGCACTTCCGCTGCGAGGCCGGCACACCGTGTATGCCTGAGCGGCGGTTCGCGCTCCGCTGGTGGTGGGTGGCGCCTAGTCTTCTGCGCCGGCGCGCACACAATCGAAGACGAGGTAGACCGGATGCGCCAGCAGTTCATCCCAGAACCCCGACGGATAGCCGGACATGGCGTCCGCAGGCACCGAGAGTCCGTGCACCGCGACGCTGGAAAAGCCGGCTGAGCGCAACTGTTCTCGATAGGCGTCAACGGGCAGATAGTAATTCTCGATTTCCAGAGTGGCATCGGGCAGCAGGACCGAGAAGTTCATCGGCGCGCCCTCGTAGGGCGTCTCTTCGAGACGTACGTCGAATCCGTACTTTCGGAAGTCCGGCGTGGGATCGAAATGATAAATCTCCGGATTGACGGTGATCGTGACGAACCGGCCGCCGGGTCTGACCCGACTCGCAATGCCGGCGCACATCGCCGCCAACTCCGTGCGGTCACGCGCGTAGACGAGAAGGAAGGCGGCCACGGCGACGTCGAAATCCTGCGCCGGATCGGCCGGAACCCGGGCGTCGCCGACGACGTACGCGATACCCAGCGGGTCGGCGGCCTCCTGTTGCCGGGCCAATCGGATCATCGACTCGGAGATGTCCATGCCGACAACCCTGGCCGCGTCCGACCGGCGCATCATCCTTGTGAAGTGGCCTTCTCCGCAGGCGATGTCCAGCACAGTCGCACCGGAGACGTCGCCCACACGCCGCATGAGCGAAAAGGTGTCGACCCGGTAGATCGGCAGGGTCTTCTTGGCTTGCTGGTACAGCGCCGCGGTGTCGCCCGCGTTGTAGTCGGTGACCATCGAATTCGACGCTATGACAGGTATTTTCAGTTGGTCAACCCTGTGGGCGGTGGCTGCAACAGTCACAGCCCGCTGATGAGAAAGCACTCACTTTCACCTCCCGTCCCCCTCATGCGCGAGCGAAATCCTTGAGGGGATGGATGGAACGACCGTCCTCACCACAACCGAGAAGAAAGAGATCTCTCATGTTGCCGAACACCTGGAAAGCCCTCACAGCGGCTTTGGCCCTCACCGGAATCAGCCTGCTCGGCGGCGGCGTCGCTCACGCCTCAAGCGATGACATGCTGGCCCGCGGAAGCATCACGGAGACCCATGAGTTGGCCGATCAGCACTCCGTCGGGGCTGTCCTGCCGGGACCGGAAATGGTGCGCGGTCTGCCGCCCATCTGGCCTCGGGGTTGGGACCGGTAGCCGCATCACCGCGTCGCATCCCCGCGCAATCAGGGGATCGCGTCGAGGCGGTATCCCATCCTTCGCAGCGTGACGAACCGCTCGGCGCCCAATTTGCGACGCAGATAGCGCACGTAGACGTCCACCACATTGGAGCCCGGGTCGAAGTCGTAGCCCCACACGTGGCTGAGCAGCTGTTCCCGGGACAGCACCTGGCCCGGATGGCGCAGGAAGGTCTCGGCCAGAGCGAACTCGCGCGCCGACAATTCGACGTCGCGTCCGTCGACCCGGGCCCGGCGGGTTCGCAGGTCCAACTGCAGACCGCCGCAGGACAACACCGTCGTCTCCGGGGCACGCTCGGTGTTCAGCCGCCGTCGCACCCGCGCCAGCAACTCCTCGAACCGGAAGGGTTTGGGCATGTAGTCGTCGGCGCCGCCCTCGAGTCCGGCGACGGTGTCCTGCACGCTGTCACGGGCGGTCAGCACAACCACCGGGATAGAGTTGCCGTCGGCGCGCAACTTGCGCAGCACCTCGAAGCCGTCGAGCCCGGGCAGACCGATGTCGAGCACCAGCAGGTCGAAACCCCCGGTGGTCGCGTACTCGTAGGCCGATCTTCCGTTTGCCACGACCGTGACCGCGAATCCGTTGGAGGACAGCCCTTTTTCGATGAAGCTCGAAATCCGGGGCTCGTCTTCAGCGATGAGAATCCGGGTCATGGCGCTCCTTTGACGGGGACGATAACGGTGAAGGTGGCGCCTCGGCCCGGGGCGCTGTCCAGCACCACCGTGCCTCCGTGAGCCGCCGC
The DNA here is from genome assembly GCA_020438905.1 of Mycobacterium sp. Lineage (GTDB taxonomy): Bacteria > Actinomycetota > Actinomycetes > Mycobacteriales > Mycobacteriaceae > Mycobacterium. The sequence goes on along the minus strand of JAGQTQ010000043.1, from coordinate 4,007 downwards.
AATCGCCCGCACGATGGCCAGCCCCAAACCGGCGCCGTCGGATCGTTTCCCGCTCGCGCCGCCTCGGGAGAAGCGGTCGAAGATTCGGCTGCGTTCGGCCTCGTCGATTCCCGGTCCGG
>JAGQTQ010000043.1:0-3828 GCA_020438905.1 Mycobacterium sp. | reverse complement strand
TCGGATCACCGTCGTTGGTGTAGCGACAAGCGTTGTCCGCCAATGCGATCAGCGCCTGGGTAATCCGCTGGGGATCCAGTACCGCGCTCACCTCCGCGACCGACTGCAGGGTGAAATCGCGATCACCGAGAAGTGCCAGCTTCTCGAAGGCTTTCCGGGTCAGATCGCCGACGTCGACCAGGGTGGGCCGCAGGAACGCGGGCTGCTCGGCTCGGGCGAGCAGCAGCAGGTCGGACACCATGCGATTCATCCGGTCCAACTCGTCGTCGACGAGGGCGACCGTCGCCACCACGTCCTCTGGGTCATTCGGATCGAGCACCTCGAGGTGTCCGCGCACGATGGTGATCGGAGTGCGCAGTTCGTGGCCGGCGTCGTCGGTGAAGCGACGCTGCGCCTGCACCGCGGCTTCCACCCGGTCGAGCATCCCGTTGACCGTCTGCACCAGATCACCCAGTTCGTCGCCGTCGCCGGCGCGGGCGGGAATCCGCCTCGACAGGTCGGTGTCGGTGATGCTGCGCGCGGTCTCGGCGACGTCCTTCAGTGGTCGCAGGATGCGGCCCGCGATCATCCAGGCCGCCGCCGAGGCGAGGACGACGGTGGCGCCTCCGGCCATGAGCATCAGCCTGGCCGCGGCGTCGGCATTGCTCCGTTCCCGGTTGGCGAAGAAGGCCGAGACGATGGCGCCACGCCCGGGCCGGCCCTGAAGGGTGACCGGGATGGCGAGGTAGCGGATCTCGCCGATGCCGGGGTACTGATAGCTGCTCTGTTCCGGTGCCGTGACCGATGCGACGCGTTCGGTGAACGCCGGGTCGGTCGCCAGCACCCGCGGGGTGCCCGGTTGCTGGCGGCTCTCGGTCAGAAAGGCGCCGTCGAGGTAGCCGAGGAACACCTCGTTGGGCCGGGCGATGTTGTAGGCGATGGTCTCGCGGATGAGTTCTTCGACGCCGGTGAACGCTGCACCGGTGCTCGGGTTGATCCCGGGGCCGATGAGCTCGTTGAACTCCTCCACCTCGACCCGCAGCGCCCCGTCCATCCGGTCATTGACGGCCGCCACCAGAAGCCGCCAGGTCGCGAAGGTGGCCACGGCGAGGGCGGCCATCATCAACAACAGCATCCACCCGACGATCCGGGTGCGCGCGGCCGGCAGGATCCGCTTCACCTCCCACCGCCGGGTGGGCCCGGTGGATGGCAGGGCGCACTGCACGGCTTATTCGTCAGGGACTCAACCGCTCCACGACGATGGCCACCCCGAGGCCGGCCGCCCCGCTGACCGCGGCGACCCCGTAGCGGCCGTCGCGGCGTTCGAGCTCCTCCAGGCAGCTGCCCACCAGGATCGCCCCGGTCGCGCCGAACGCGTGCCCCATGGCCATGGTGCCGCCGTTGGGATTCATCCGATCCGGCCCGGCGTCGAGTTCCCGGCGGAACTTCACACACAGGGCGGCGAACGCCTCGGCGAACTCGAAGACGTCGATATCGGCGGGACGCAGCCCGGCGCGGGCGATGGCCTGCACCACCGCGCTCTGGCCGGCGGTCAGCATCAGCACCGGATTGACCGCGGTGGTCGCGGTGGCCACGATGCGCCCGCGCGGTGCCAGCCCCGTCGCCGCGGCGGCCTCGGGTGTGCCGAGCAGCAAAAGCGCCGCGGCGTCGGCCATCTGGGGTGAGGTTCCGACCGTGTGGAGGTGCTCGATCGCCGCGACCGCCGGGTAGGCGTTCAGGGCGATCGCATCCTGGCCGTCGGCGCCCAATTGCGCGAAAGCCGGCGGCAGCGCGGCCAGCCCCTCCAACGTCGTCTGCCCGCGGACGAGCTCGTCGTGATCGAGTCCGGGACCGTGCTCGCCCGGTCCGACCGGCACCACCGACCCGGCGAACGCACCGGCGGCCCACGCCGCGGCGGCCTTGTGCTGGGTCTCCAGACCATAGCGATCGAGTTCCTCGCGGCCGAGTCCCTCGATGGTCGCGTTGAGATCGGCGGCGATACCCATGTGCACCGACCCGACCTCCCTGATGGTCGCCGGGTCGGTCCACAGCGGGCCGCGGTCGGCGAACAGCGGGACCCGGGAGACCGACTCGACTCCGCCGGCCACCGCCATGCCCAGGTCGCCGGCGCGCAGCCGGGCGGCGGCGTGGGCGACCGCGTCGATACCCGAGGCACAGAACCGGTTGATCGTCACGCCCGGAACCCGCTCGCCCCAACCGGCCAGCAACGCCGAGGTGCGGGCGATGTTCGCGCCCTGCTCATCGACCTGCGAGGCGCAGCCCACGATCACGTCCTCGACCCGCTCCGGCTGCAGCCCGGTCCGGTCGACCAGAGCGCGTTCGAGGTGCACGAGCAGGTCGGTAGCGGTGCGGCCGTGCAGCGCCCCCTTGGCCGACGCCTTACCCCGAGGGGTGCGCACGTAGTCCAGAACAAGGGCTTCGGTCATCGCCGGAAGCCTAACCGGCCCTCGCGTGGAGAAGAAGCCGTTGTTCCAGTACAGACCATGCCGCCGTCCCTACACTGGTCGGGTGAACCTCGCCAAAATGATCGCGGACGCAGCCCGAACCCCGATCCGGGCCGGCATCGCAGCCACTGACCTCGGGCTCGCCGTCGGAGCCCTCGCACTCGGGTTGGTCAAGCAAGCCTTGGGCGAGGAGGGCTACCAGCCGGTGGAGCCGATCACCGACATCCTGCCGCTGCGCGGCGCCATCCGCGGCGCCAACCGGGTCGAGGAATTGACTCAACCCGACCGGGCGCTGGGGAGAATGCTGGCCCGCGGTGGGCCGGCGGACAAACTGACCCGGCCGGGCGGAGTGGTCGACATGCTGAGCGAGCCCGGGGGTCTGCTCGATCGGATATCCCTCGAAGGCAGCTCGCTGGAGCGGATCCTGGCCCCCGGCGGCCTGGTGGACCGGTTGCTGGACGAGGACGGTCCGCTGGAGCGCATGTTCGCCGAGGACGGCATGATCGAGAGGCTGTTCGCCGAGGAGGGCATGATCGAGAGGCTGTTCGCCGAGGAAGGCATCGTCGACAAGCTGACGGCCAAGAACGGCCCGCTCGAACAACTCACCGAGGCCGCCGAGATCCTGAGCCAGCTGCAGCCGGTCGTGGAGACGTTGACGCCCACCGCCGAGACCCTGCAGTCCGGTGTTGACCGGCTCAACCGGGTTGCCACCTCGATGACCAGCTTCACCGACCGCCTTCCGGGGCGGCGGGCGACGCGGGCGGTGACCCCGAAACGCGCCGTTGACAACGGCGGCGCCGAGGAGTGAGTCCGCGGCTGGTCCGGAGGACGACTCCAGTTCCAGCTGATGCTGCGTGCCACTGCCGATCGTGGCTGTTCGATCCTCGCGGCGAGACCGAAGCCGGCGGTCGCAACCACTATGCACCCGGAAGTGACGCAAACAACGCGTGTGATGCCGACAACAAGCCCTTCCGAGTGGGACAACGGATTCCGTACATTACTCGCAGCGGAACCATCGAATCCGCACATCGGCAAAGGATTTCAGGAGGAAATCGTGAGAACGTCATCGGCTTACATTGGGGCGGCGCTGATGGCCGCGTCGCTGGCGCTGGCGGCTCCAGCCGGTGCAACCCCGGCGCCGACGGTCGGTTTGTCCGATGCCGCCTCCACTGCCGCCGGGGCCCCGGGTGCTCTCGCACTCGCGGCGCCGAAGAGCGCGATATCCATCCAGGATTCCAACCTGGACGGAGCGCGCGTCGGTGCCGACACCGCTAACGGCTTCTACAGCAGGTCCGCCACCGACGGCACGATCACGGCGTCCGCCTTCTACAAGCCGGCTACGTAATCCGTCCAGGTGTCTGACCTGACTTTTATCACTCGGGAG
>JAGQTQ010000042.1:798-8009 GCA_020438905.1 Mycobacterium sp. | reverse complement strand
CGCGCACTGGCCAGTCAGGTCGGCGTCAAGGGCACCTCGGGAATGCGCAAGAGCGACCTGATCGAGGCTATCCGCGAACGGCAGGGCGGCGGCGCGCGCAACGGTGGGGGAGTCAAGGAAAAGTCTGCGCCCGCGCAGACGGCCCCGCCGACCGCGGAGTCCGGGTCGGCTGAAGAATCCAAGCCGGCCGAAGAGGGCCGCCGGAAGGCCGGCGTCGAGAGCCGTCAAGACAGTCCCCAGGAGGCTCCCCAGGGCGGCAAGGAACCGTCCGGGGAGGCCGCCGAGCAGCGCCGCTCCGAACGTCCGGCCCGGGACCGCGGCCAGCGCCCCGCCCGAGACGGCGGCGAGTCCGGTGAGGGCAAGAACCAGGCCCGCGAGTCCGGTGAGCAGGGCGGCGACAGCGCCGGTCCGCAGAATCGCGACGACGACGGCGACGGCCGCGGCGGCCGGCGCGGCCGCCGTTTCCGCGATCGTCGCCGTCGCGGCGAGCGCACCGGCGGCGAGGGCGGCGGCGGCGAGGCCGAGCTGCGCGAGGACGACGTCGTCCAGCCGGTGGCCGGGATTCTCGACGTTCTCGACAACTACGCCTTCGTCCGCACCTCCGGCTACCTCGCCGGTCCCAATGACGTCTACGTCTCGATGAACATGGTTCGCAAGAACGGCCTGCGCCGCGGCGACGCGGTCACCGGCGCGGTGCGGGTGCCGCGCGAAGGGGAGGGCGGCGGCGGCAACCAGCGTCAGAAGTTCAACCCGCTGGTGCGCCTGGACAGCGTCAACGGCGGACCGGTCGAGGCGGCCCGCAACCGTCCGGAGTTCAGCAAACTGACCCCGCTGTATCCGAACCAGCGGCTGCGGCTGGAGACCACCACCGAGCGGCTGACCACCCGCGTCATCGACCTGATCATGCCGATCGGCAAGGGTCAGCGCGCCCTGATCGTCTCGCCCCCGAAGGCGGGAAAGACCACGATCATGCAGGACATCGCCAACGCGATCACCCGCAACAACCCGGAGTGCCACCTCATGGTCGTCCTCGTCGACGAGCGGCCCGAAGAGGTCACCGACATGCAGCGCTCGGTCAAGGGCGAGGTCATCGCCTCCACCTTCGACCGCCCGCCGTCCGACCACACCCAGGCCGCCGAACTGGCCATCGAGCGGGCCAAGCGCCTGGTCGAACAGGGTAAGGACGTCGTGGTGCTGCTGGACTCCATCACCCGGTTGGGCCGCGCCTACAACAACGCCTCGCCGGCCTCGGGACGCATCCTGTCCGGCGGTGTGGACTCCACCGCGCTGTACCCGCCCAAGCGCTTCCTCGGCGCGGCGCGCAACATCGAGGACGGCGGGTCGCTGACCATCATCGCCACCGCCATGGTCGAGACCGGCTCCACCGGCGACACGGTCATCTTCGAGGAGTTCAAGGGCACCGGTAACGCCGAGCTCAAGCTCGACCGCAAAATCGCCGAGCGCCGGGTGTTCCCGGCCGTCGACGTCAACCCCTCGGGCACCCGCAAGGACGAGCTGCTGCTCTCGCCCGACGAGTTCGCCATCGTGCACAAGCTGCGCCGCGTGCTGAGCGGGCTGGACAGCCACCAGGCCATCGACCTGCTGATGAGCCAGCTGCGCAAGACCAAGAACAACTACGAGTTCCTGGTCCAGGTGTCCAAGACCGCACCCGGCAACCCCGACGCCGACTAGTTGCAGCCCATTTCGGCGCGCTGATCGTCGCTGAGCGACGATTTTCGCGCCGAAGTCGTGGGAGGTTCGATGAACGACGACGAGATCTGGGCTGTCGTCGACACCCAGCGTGTCGCACTCTCCGACCTGCTCGAGGGGCTCACCGCGCAACAGTGGATGGCGCCCTCGTTGTGTGACGGCTGGCGGGTGCGTGACGTCGCCGCCCACCTGACCCACTCGCACATGCCGCCGGGACGGATGGTGGTCGAGGGGCTGAAGTCGGGTTTTAGGTTCGACCCGATGATCCGGCGGCTGGCCGTCGAGGACACCCGCTCCCAGGCGGAGATCGTCGCCGCGCTGCGCGCAATGGTCGGATCCCGTAGGAAGGTCCCCGGAACCAGCGTGCAGCAGCCGCTGATCGAGGTGCTGGTGCACGGCCAGGACATCGCGGTGCCGCTCGGTATCGACCTGCCGATGCCACCGGATGCCGCCGTTGAGGCGGCCAAACGCCTGGCCGGCATGAATTTCCCACTCAAGGCCCGGCAGCGACTCAGCGGCACCCGACTGGTTGCCACCGATGCCGACTTCGCCGCCGGTGACGGCGCCGAGGTCAGGGCTCCGATTCGCGACATCGTGATGGTGCTGGCCGGTCGTGCCGACTCTTGACGGCGGTGCGAGCCGGGCGTTTTGGGCCCCGGTCGGCTGAACTGGCATAATGGCCACGAACCCCTCCGGTACCGGTTCACGCCTTCGCATTCGGCGACCCGGCGACCACGAACAGCAGAGGAACCCCATGAAAAGCGGCATTCATCCCGCCTACGTCGAGACCACGGTGGTCTGCGGCTGCGGCAACAGCTTCACCACCCGCAGCACCAAGGACAGCGGCCACATCGTGGTCGAGGTCTGCTCGCAGTGCCACCCGTTCTACACCGGCAAGCAGAAGATCCTGGACAGCGGCGGCCGCGTCGCCCGCTTCGAGAAGCGCTACGGCAAGCGTAAGCCGGCGGGCTCGGAGTCTGCCGAGAGCTAGCGTCGTCGCCGACGCCCGTTTCCCGCCGACCGCGGGACCGGGCGTCGGTTTGTCTTACGGCGCAGGAGAGGACGGACGGTGACGCAGAGCGCACCCGCTGTTGCGATCGACGCCGTGCTGACCGAGCACGCCGACCTCGAACGCCAGCTGACCGATCCGGATCTGCACAGCGATGCGGTCAACGCCCGCCGGGTTGGCCGGCGGTTCGCACAGTTGGCGCCGATCGTGACCGCCTACCGCAAGCTCGAGGCCGTTCGCGGTGACCTCGAGGCCGCCCGGGAGCTTGCCGCCGACGACGCCTCGTTCGTCGAGGAGGTCACCGAGCTGGAGTCCCGGGTCGCCGAACTCGACGACCAGCTCACCGACATGCTCGCGCCACGGGATCCCCATGACGCCGACGACATCGTTCTGGAGGTGAAGTCGGGTGAGGGCGGTGAGGAATCGGCGCTGTTCGCCGCCGATCTGGCCCGGATGTACATCCGCTACGCCGAGCGCCGTGGTTGGAAGGTGACCGTGCTCGACGAGACGTTCTCCGATCTCGGCGGCTACAAGGAGGCCACCATCGCCATCGCCGGCAAGGGCGATTCGGCCGACGGGGTGTGGTCGCGGATGAAATGGGAGGGTGGCGTTCATCGGGTGCAGCGAGTGCCGGTCACCGAATCGCAGGGACGGGTGCACACCTCCGCCGCCGGTGTCCTGGTCTACCCGGAGCCCGACGAGGTCGAGGCGGTGCAGATCGACGAGTCCGATCTGCGTATCGACGTCTACCGGTCGTCCGGCAAGGGTGGTCAAGGTGTCAACACCACCGACTCGGCGGTGCGCATCACCCATCTTCCGACGGGCATCGTGGTGACCTGTCAGAACGAGCGCTCGCAGCTGCAGAACAAGGCCCGCGCCATGCAGGTTCTGGCTGCCCGTCTGCAGGTGCTCGCCGAGGAGCAGGCCGAGGCCGAGGCATCCGCCGACCGGGCCAGCCAGATCCGCACCGTGGACCGCTCCGAGCGGATCCGCACCTACAACTTCCCGGAGAACCGGATCGCCGACCACCGGGTGAACTACAAGGCGCACAACCTCGACCAGGTGCTCGACGGTGACCTTGATCCGCTGCTCGATGCGCTCGCAGCCGCCGATAAGCAGTCCCGGCTGCAGCAGGCGTGAGGGGCTCGACGTCATGACGGCGCTGCGTGCGGCCATCACCGCCGCCGCCGCAACTTTGTCCGAAGCCGGAATCGACTGTGCGCGAACGGATGCCGAACTGCTGGCCGCCTACGCCGCCGGAACCGAACGCAGCCGGCTGCTGATGCTGGATTCCCCCGACGCCGACTTCTACAACCGCTTCGGTGACGCGGTGGCGGTGCGGGCCCGGCGGGTGCCGCTGCAGCACATCACCGGTACGGCCGCGTTCGGGCCGGTGCAGGTGGCGGTGGGACCGGGTGTGTTCATTCCGCGGCCGGAGACCGAGTCGCTGCTGGAATGGGTTCTGGCGCAGCAGCTTCCGCGTGAGCCGGTGATCGTCGATCTGTGCACCGGCTCGGGTGCGCTGGCGCTTGCGCTGGCTGCCGCGCTGCCCAGTGCGCGCGTCATCGCCGTTGACGACGACGACACCGCATTGGACTACGCGCGCCGCAACGTCGAGGGATCCGGGATTCGGCTGGTGCGCGGCGACGTGACCGATGCCCGCCTGCTGCCCGAGCTCGCGGGATCCGTCGACCTCGTGGTGGCCAATCCGCCCTATATCCCGACCGGGGCCGTTCTGGAACCCGAAGTGGCCCAGCATGATCCGGCCCATGCGCTGTTCGGAGGGCCGGACGGTATGGCGGTGATCGCCCCGATCGTGCGCCATGCCGCCCAGTGGCTGCGGGCCGGTGGGCTGCTGGCGGTCGAGCACGACGACACCACGTCGGAGCGCACCGTCGCACTGATCCGGGCGACCGGGGCTTTCGGCGAGGTGGTGGCGCGCTGCGACCTTGCCGGCCGGGAGCGCTTCGTCACCGCGAGGGCTATCCCGGGGGCAGAGCGGGGCGAGCCGTGACTCAACTGTTCGACTGTCGCGACCCCGCCGGCCGGTCCGACGCCATCTCCTCGGCCGCCTCCGCGGTCAAGAGCGGCCGGCTCGTCGTCATGCCCACCGACACCGTGTACGGCATCGGCGCCGATGCCTTCGACAGCCAGGCGGTTGCGGCCCTGCTCGCGGCCAAGGGTCGTGGCCGCGACATGCCGGTCGGTGTGCTGGTCGGTTCCTGGCACACCATCGAGGGTCTGGTCTTCTATGTCCCCGACACCGCGCGCGAATTGATCCGGGCCTTCTGGCCCGGGGCGCTGAGCCTGGTGGTGCAGCAGGCGCCGTCGCTGCAGTGGGACCTCGGCGACGCCCGCGGCACCGTCATGCTGCGGATGCCGCTGCAGCCGGTGGCGCTGGAGTTGCTGCGCCAGACCGGGCCGATGGCGGTCTCCAGCGCCAACGTCTCGGGCCTGCCGCCGGCCACCACGGCCGAGGAGGCCCAGCGGCAGCTGGGCGACCTCGTCGATGTCTACCTCGACGGCGGGCCCTCGCCGCAGCAGGCCGCCTCCACCATCCTCGACCTCACCGGACCCTCCCCTCGGATCCTGCGGGAGGGACCGGTCACCGCGCCGGCGATCGCGGCGGTGCTCGGCGTCGACCCCGACGGGTTGACCGGCTCCGGGCCGGCGCAATGATGAATCCGGTGGTCACGCTGCCGGTGCTGCCCGGGCGCGAGGTGATTCTCGCGCTGTCGGACCGGGGTGCCGGCGTGCCGTTGCGGGAGTTGGTGCTCGTCGGCCTCACCGCCGCGATCGTCACCTACTTCGCCACCGGGGGCGTGCGGGTGCTGGCCACCCGCCTCGGGGCGCTCGCCTATCCGCGCAAGCGCGACGTCCACCTGCTGCCCACCCCGAGAATGGGTGGACTGGCCATGTATCTCGGGGTCGTCACCGCGGTATTCCTGGCTTCCCAGTTACCGGCACTCAACCGCGGATTCGTCTACTCCTCCGGCATGCCGGCGGTGGTCATCGCCGGTGGGCTCGTCATGGGCATCGGGCTGATCGACGACCGTTGGGGCCTGGACGCGCTGACGAAGTTCGCCGGCCAGGTCACCGCCGCCAGCGTGCTGGTGACCATGGGTGTGGCGTGGAGTGTGCTGTACATCCCCTTCGGCGGGGTGGGCACCATCGTGCTCGACCAAGCCTCCTCGATCCTGCTGACGCTGGCCCTTACCGTCGCGGTGGTCAACGCGATGAACTTCGTCGACGGCCTCGACGGTTTGGCCGCCGGACTCGGCCTCATCACCGCCATGGCGATCTGCATCTTCTCGGTGGGCCTGTTGCGCGACCACGGCGGTGACGTGCTTTTCTACCCGCCGGCGGTGATCTCGGTGGTGCTAGCCGGGGCCTGCCTGGGATTCCTGCCGCACAACTTCCACCCGGCCAAGATCTTCATGGGCGACTCCGGCTCGATGCTGATCGGGCTGATGCTCGCGGCGGCCTCGACCACGGCGGCCGGGCCGATCTCGCAGAGTGCCTACGGCGCCCGCGACGTATTCGCCCTACTGTCTCCGTTCCTGCTGGTGGTCGCGGTGGTGTTCGTGCCGGCTCTGGACATGCTGCTGGCCATCATCCGGCGAACCCGGGCCGGCCGCAGTCCCTTCAGCCCGGACAAGATGCACCTGCATCACCGGCTGCTGCAGATCGGGCATTCGCACCGCCGGGCGGTGCTGCTGATCTACCTGTGGGTGGGACTGGTCGCGCTGGGCGCGGCGAGCACCATTTTCTTCAATCCGCGCTACACCGGGGCAGTGCTGTTGGGTGCCGTCGTCATCGCGATCGTGGTCACCGTCATCCCCCTGGTGCGCGGGGAGAACCGCGCCGACGACGACGAGTTGACGGCCCTTTACGACAGCCTTTACGACGGCAAGTAGTAGCGCGATTTGCCCCTCGGACCGTGTGATAGGTTGCCGGTGCGCGCCCGATCGGGCCGACTTTTCTGACACGATTGTGGGTGGACGTGTGACGACGCCAGCGCCGGATGCGCCGTTGGTGTTTCCGTCCGTCGCGTTCCGGCCGACCCGGCTGCTGGCCGTATGCCTGCTGCTGTCTGCGCTGGCCATCGCCCTGTCGGCATGGGCCGGTTACGTCATGTTCGGGGTGTTCTTCGGCGTCGGCCTGGGCCTGGGCCTGATCAACGCCCTGCTGGTACAGCGCTCGGTCGCCTCGATCACCGCCGACGCCCATCCGCTGAAGAAGAAGATGGCGCTCAACTCCGCCACCCGACTGCTGATCATCACCGCCGTCGGACTGACGATCGCGTTCGTCTTCCGTCCGCTCGGCCTGGGTGTCGTCTTCGGATTGGCCCTGTTTCAGGTCGTGCTCGTGCTGTCCACCGCGCTGCCGGTGTGGAAGAAAATCCGCACCGGCGAACCGGATGCCGCCGCAGATGGCGGCGTTCCGGCTGATTCTTATTCCAATCCAGCCTCAACTGCCGACAACATGTTCA
>JAGQTQ010000042.1:0-662 GCA_020438905.1 Mycobacterium sp. | reverse complement strand
GATCATCACCATCGCCCTGGCCTTCGTCCTGCGCGCCAAGGTCACCTCGACCGGGGTGCCCAGCGGAGTCCAACTGTTCTGGGAGGCCATCACCACCCAGATGCGCGGTCAGATCGAGTCGGCGATCGGCATGAAGATCGCCCCCTTCGTTCTGCCGCTGGCCGTCACGCTGTTCGTGTTCATCCTGATCGCGAACTGGATCTCGGTGCTTCCGGTGCAGTACGGCACCGCCAACGGCGGGACCGGCGAATTGCTCAAGCCGCCCGCGTCGGACATCAACTTCGTGCTGGCGCTGGCGCTGTTCGTTTTCCTCTGCTACCACGCGGCCGGCGTCTGGCGGCGCGGCGTGCTCGGCCACCCGGTCAAGCTGCTCAAGGGTCACGTCGCCTTCCTGGCCCCGATCAACCTGGTCGAGGAGCTCGCCAAGCCGATCTCGCTCTCCCTGCGTCTTTTCGGCAACATCTTCGCCGGCGGCATCATGGTGGCCCTCATCGCTTTGTTCCCGCCCTACATCATGTGGGCGCCCAACGCGATCTGGAAGACCTTCGACCTCTTCGTCGGCCTGATCCAGGCGTTCATCTTCGCGCTGCTGACGATCCTGTACTTCAGCCAGTCCATGGAACTGGATGAGGAGCATCACTAGAAGCTCGTTATGACCCCCG
>JAGQTQ010000170.1:3665-5917 GCA_020438905.1 Mycobacterium sp. | reverse complement strand
TCTCGTCGCGGATCGGGCGCACCGCCTCGATACCCTTGCCGGCCGGATCCTCCAGAGCCCAGTCGCGGTAGCTGACCCCGGGAAAGACCGGGCAGGCATCCCCGCAACCCATCGTGATCACCACGTCAGAGGCCTCGACCGCCTCGGATGCCAGCAGCTTCGGTGTCTGGCCGGAGATGTCGATGCCGACCTCGGCCATCGCCTCCACCGCCGCCGGGTTGACCCGCTCCCCCGGGTCGCTGCCCGCGGAACGGACCTCGACGGCCTCCCCGGCCAATGACCGCAGGAAGCCGGCGGCCATCTGGGACCGCCCCGCATTGTGGATGCAGACGAACAACACACTCGGACGAGATGTCATGGTCACTCACCTTCCAGGGTTCGGTTGTTTGACAGTCGGAATCGGCGAACAGTGAGGGTTGCGTCGGGCCCGAAGGAACCCACCGTGTCCGTCACGCCGATGCCCCCACCCCGGCGGCCGAACCGGCCCCCGCGTTCAGCGACGTCGACAGCGCCGCCAGCGCCTCGGGCACCATCGCGTAGTACACCCACGACGCCCGCCGCTGCGAGGTCAACAAGCCGGCATCCCGTAACACCTTCAAGTGGTGCGACACCGTCGGCTGCGACACCTCCACCCCGGCGGAGATGTCACACACGCATGCCTCACCGCCGGCGTGGCTGGCCACCGAACTGAGCAACCGCAGCCGCACCGGGTCCGACAGCGCCTTGAACTTCGCCGCGAGATCCACCGCCTCCGCCATGCTCAACGGCTCGGACACCAAAGGGACCGCCGGACAGGAACCGGCCCCTCGTTTCGACATATGTCGATATTGACAAATATCGAACCCGAGGGCAAGTGAACCGTCGGTGAACGTCGCGCGGCGGGGGGACGATCATGTGACCGACCGGGCCGTTGAAGCCGTCCTGGCGGAGCGGCCCGGGCAAGGTCGGGTGGACGGGGTCCTTTCCTGCGGGGGTGGGTTTGGCTCTCTAGGGTCAACACCTCAGGGATATCGCTGAGGAAAGCTGGGACCATGACTTCCGATATCGACCGTCCGACCCCGTCGTTGGCCAACCGCAGCATCCTCATCACCGGAGCGAACGGCTTCATCGGCCGCGCCCTGGCCGAACGCTTTCGCACCCTCGGCGCGGACGTCCGCGGCGTCGACCTGGTCGCCGATCCGGCGCGCAGCGTGGTCGCCGGTGACACCACACGGCCCGAGGCTTGGGCGGGCGCGCTGGCCGGCGTCGACACCGTCGTGCACACCGCCGCGCTGCTGGGCTCGAAGTTCAGCCTTTCCCAGGCGTGGCGGGTCAACGTCCTGGGCACCAGCCGCGTCGTGCGCGCCGCAATCGGGGCGGGCGTCGGGCGATTCGTGCACCTGTCCTCGGTGGCCGCCTACGGCTTCGACTTCCCCGACGGTGTCGACGAGACCTACCCGATCCGCGTCAACGGCGACGTCTACACCGACACCAAGGTCAACTCAGAAGCCGTCGTGCTCGCCGCCCACGCCGCCCAACAGATCGACGTCACCGTCATCCGGCCCGGCGACGTCTGGGGTCCGGGCTCGGTGTGGGTGCGCTCGCCCCTCGCTGAACTGCAGAAGCCGACCGGCCTTCCGTTACCCAACGGCGGAAACGGAATCTTCTCCCCGGTCTACATCGACAATTTCGTCGACGGCCTGGTGCTCTCGCTCACCGACGACGCGGCCATCGGCCAGGTGTTCATCATCAGCGACGGCGTGGGCGTTCGCTGCGCCGACTTCTTCGGCCGGATGGCCGCCATGTGCGACGGCACGATCCGTACCCTGCCGATGACCATCGCCGCACCCACCGCACAGGTGCTGGGAAAGCTGTTGCGGCGCTTCGGACAGGACACCGACCTGTCGGCGGGCACCATGGGGCTGCTGAATCGTCCCGGCACCTACTCGATCTCCAAAGCTCGGATGGTGTTGGGGTATAGGCCGTTGGTGTCGATCGACGAGGGAATGCAGCGCGTCGAGAAGTGGGCCCGCGCCGAAGGGATCATCTGACCGGGGTGCACCCGGGGCGTCCACACAACAATGTTGCTCAGTTGACGTTTGTTCAGTTGACGCAGGGTATTCCGCCGCCACCGATGGGCGAACCCGCGTCCGGAAGCGGGAAATCGGAACGGATGTCATCCTCACTGAAATTTTCGATCGCGGAATTCACTGCTGCAGAGGGCAGTTCATATCCTTGGCCCAGAATGACCCGGACCTCGCCCGGATCAACCT
>JAGQTQ010000170.1:424-3658 GCA_020438905.1 Mycobacterium sp. | reverse complement strand
CCTTTTGGGCCGGGGTAGCGATTCCGAGCATCGCGGTGAGCGCGTCGGCATCGGGTTGGGCGCCATGCCCGTAGTACACGGCCGTATCCGGTAGTTCACCGTCGTTGCGGTCCCGGATTTCCTCGACGGTGTAACCGGCCCGGGTCAAGACATCGGCCACCCTCGAGGCCAGACCATAGGTGTCACCGGCGTTCACGACGGCCACGGGGGCTTTCGGGGCCGGATCAGCGCCGGGAGGCGACGCAACGCCGGTGGCCGGGGATCGGTCGATGACGCCGGCGATCTCAGCGCGGATTGCGGCCGGATCGACGATGTTGACGTCCTGACCGTCGATGTTGTCGTAGCGAACGACAGGAAGGGTGCGGAATTCGACCTTGCCGTCGGCCAATGCCGCCAACCGCCGGAACAATGTCTCGTTCCACCCCTGGGACAGCACCAGATCCTTGTGCGCCACCGCGATCAGGGCACGGAATGCGTCGAGGTTGCCGAACACGCCCGCTGCCTTCAAGCTGTGGCTCACCGAGAGCAGGAAGGCCTGCTGCCGATGGGTGCGATCGAGATCGCCGTTCTCCAGTCCATGGCGCTGACGGACGAAGGCCAACGCCTGAGAGGCGTTCAAGGTCTGACGGCCAGCCGGGAAGTCGGCGCCTGAATATTCGTCATAGACATCGTGGTTGAGGCAAACCTCGATCCCCCCGAGGCTTTCGGCCAGATCGTAGAAGCCGGCCAGGTTCACCTCGGCGAAGTAGTCGATCGGTTGCCCGGTCAGCGAGCGGACCGCGCGAAGGGTGGCCTCCCGACCCGCTTCGCGGCCACGCGCCTCCAGTTCGGCCGGGTCGGTGACACCCCGGTTTTCGAGCTCGTCCTCGGTCTGCGCCTTGGTCAGGCCGTAGGCCTCCTTGATCTTGATGTGGTCGTATCCCGCAATGCCGCTGACCGCGACGTAGTCGTCTCGCGGAATGGAGAAGGCGGAGACCCTGTCGTCGGCCCCGACGTGCACAAGGATCAGCGTGTTGGTGTTGTAGCCGCCGGAACTGGAGTCTCCGGCGTGCAACTTATCGAGGATGCCCTGCGGCAGGTCGTTGCCGTCCTGATCTTTCCGCGAATCCAGACCGATCAGAAGGATGTTCATGCTGCCCTTGCCGGACCGGGGTGCGTCACCCCCGAGGGCATGGGAGACCGTGAACCCGTCCAGAACGCCCTGCGCCTGCCAATATGCCAGGCCGGTTACCGTGAGCACCGCCGCTGCCAGCAGCGACAGGAGTGTTCGCCGCAGAACAGCAACCAACCGCATGGAGGCAAGTATTGCGGCCTGAGCCGTTTCGTGTCGCGCATGCCACGGAGTTGGACGAAGCCCGCCAGCCGTCATCGGAGATCGCCACGCGCTGGAGACGTGGCGCAACCCGGTCAGATCGTCAGATAGCCGAGACGTTCTGCTGCGGTGGCGATTCGGATGGCCAGGCCCGGGTGGGCCAGCGGCAAGAAGAGTGCGGGTGGGGGCGTATCCGTAGCAGCAAGAGGAAGCTGCGGAAGTCCGTCGAACCGCGACCAACATGCCACGCGACGTGGCCGCGAATCCGCCGCGATATGCGGTTACACGGTTAATGGAGTTGAATCACTCAGCCAAAGGACGACGACGAGCCGGACGCCCCCGAGCCGGAGGTCAGATCTTGTTGTCCAGCAGTGCGGTGAACTCCGGTGGCAGGAATACGTTGTCGGGCCTGTTGGCGAAGAGCGGGGCGATCTGGTCGGCGCGGTAGCCGGCGATGCCGGTGCCGATGGGCGTGAGCAGGAAGCGCAGCCGGGGGTTTCGGCGGGCGTAGTTCAGGAAGGTCTTCACTTCGGCGGTGAGTGTGGGAAAGCCGCTCATGGTGTCGATGGCGTAGGAAGCACCCTGGCGGCCGTGGCCGTTGCCCCATTCCGCGCCGAACTTCTCGAAGGCCTGGCGGGCCGCGCCGCCGTCGTGGATTCCGCGGGCGTTCGAGCCGAAGACGAACACTTCGTCGGGTCCCAGGTGCTCGATGATGCGGCTGCTCGGCGCCAGGGAGCGCATGACGCGGAGTTGAATCTTGTTGAGCGCATCCACGCGCATCGAAGTGGGCAGGCGCTCGATCTGTTGCGTGGCGGCCTCGACGACCATGTCGAGGATCGACGTCGTCGAGGGGAAAGGGCTTGGCGTGGTGGCCGGCGGCGCCGCGCCCGGATGGTTCGGGCTGCCCGACACCGGCGGCGCCGTGGTGCTGCTCGGTGACGAGCCGGGCAGATCCTCCGGGGCGAAGAGGGCATCGAGGCTGACGTCGAGTGCGCGGGCGATGGCGATCTGCGTGGGCAGTGATGCGTCGCGGGACCCGGTCTCGAGTTGCGAGATGTAGGGGTAGGAGATCCCGGCCGCCTCGGCGAGCTCCCTGCGCTTCATGCCGAGTTCGGCGCGCCGACGCTTGATCCTCTCGCCGACCTCGCGAGAGTCGGGCTTGCCTCGGTCTGCCACGGTCCCCAAGCTACCAGTAACTACGCCCACGGCATAGCTCATGCTATGCATATGGCTATGTTTATGCTATGCTCAGGGCATGGATAATTATTATGCTCATGCCACACCGGGTGGGGTGCACCGTAACGAAACCCCTGGTATCCCCCCTCTTCATGTGGGCAAGGGCACCCGGTACGGGGCCTTGACGCTCTTTCCGGTCTGGGCCGAGGGTGGCGCCGCCACCGGACTGAAGTGGGACCTGGACGGCCTGAACGTCGGCGAGCAGCGCGATGGCGGGCGGGTTGATTCCCTGGCCGCCGCCAACCCCGGCCGCAAGCCGATGGTCCTCATCGAAGGGGATCTCCTCGAGGGCGGCTGGCAGACCCGGATGGTCGCCCGCTCGACCATCATCGGCCCGGGTGAAGCGGCGGACATCGCCGCGCTGTGCGTGGAGCAACGGCGGTGGGAGACCAACGCCGAGCGCGGCCACCGCACCGCCGGCCGCCGCGTCTCGGCCCCGCTGCGGGCCGCCCGCGATCGGGCCTACCGCCGGGGCACGGATCCCCAGCACGCGGTCTGGCACGACATCGCCTCGCGCTACGAGACGCTCGCGCCGACGTCCACCAGCTCGTTCGCCGACCACCTCGATCGCGTCGCCGGCCAGCGCCTCCGGCGCACCGGGCGGCCGCTGCCGGCCAAACCGCTGGCGGGCCAGCGCGGCGTCATCGTCGGCATCGGTGGACGGGTGCTCTCCATGGAGCTGCTGG
>JAGQTQ010000170.1:0-349 GCA_020438905.1 Mycobacterium sp. | reverse complement strand
ACGCCGGGCCAGCAGGCCCGCGACTTCGCCACCAGGATCGAGGCAGCACACGTCGCAAGCGACCGGGAGTCCCGCTCCTTCGTGGCGCTGGCCTCCGATCAGGGCTCGCTGCACCTCAGCGGGATCGCGCTGCCGGACCCAGAAAGCACGATCGACGGCGAGTTCTGGCGCATCGTCCACCTCGCCGCCCGCAATCAGGGGCACCCGCTGCTCGCCGGGATGTAGGCCCGCGACCCCTGTCCCCCACCCGCTACAGACAAGGAGGACCACCCATGAACCCGGCCCCGAAATCCCACCTCTACGACCGCGCGATCGGCACCGTCGTCGGCTCGGCCGTCGGCGACGCCCT
>JAGQTQ010000169.1 GCA_020438905.1 Mycobacterium sp. | reverse complement strand
CGGGGAAGATGGACCTTCCCGAGGGCGTGGAGATGGTGATGCCGGGGGACAACATCCGGATCACGGCGGAGCTGATCACGCCGATCGCCATGACCGAGGAGCTGCGCTTCGCCATCCGCGAGGGCGGCCGCACCGTCGGCGCCGGCCGGGTGACCAAGATCATCAAGTGATCCGGGATCATCAAGTGATCTGACAACGGCAGTAAGGCGGCGCCCGTCCCCAGGACGGGCGCCGCTTCCGTTTTTGCCAGGGGTTCCGGCCCCCCGGTAGACTGGGTGTTTCGCGAGGTGAAGGGCCCGCGCCAAGGTGAGTGCACAGGAAAGGGGATCGGATGGACACCGACGTGACCGATGCCAGCGAGTCCGGTCCCGAGGAGTCCAGCCCTGAGGCGCCCGCCCCGGTGCCGTGGTGGCGCAGGCCCGCGACGATCATCGCCGGGATCGCCCTCGCCGCGGTGCTGGCCCTGATCGGCGGTTTGACCTGGGCCTTCTCCGGTGACAAGCGTGAACCGGACACCGCGCTGAAGCCCATCGTCCCCTCCTTCCCGCCGGAACCGGCGGAGTCCCCCGAACCTCCGTCCGAGGACGAGCCGGGCTTGGACCTGCTCGGCGGACTCGGCGGCCTCGACGGTTCGTCGATGCCCGACACCGGCGGCGATCTGTCCGGTGCCGACACCAGCATGTTCTCCTCGTCGGGCGGCTATTCGCTGCCGTCGGGCGGCACCCCCAGCGTGGCGCTGCCGGCCTTCGAGATGCCCCCGGCGCCGGCCTTTGAAGCGCCGCCGGCGCAGGATTGGGCCGCGCTGCTGCAGCCCTTCGTCCAGTCGCAGCAGGAGGCGGCGGCCGCCAATCTCGGCGGAGCCATCGCCGGTCCGGTGGTCGGTGGGGCATGGGGGACCTTCAACAGCGCCGCGATCATCCTCAGTGACCTGATTTTGTTCGCTGCCGCGAGCCCCGACGGGGGTGCCCTGCTCAACCAGCTGAACGCCGCGCTGCCGGCGGTGGCGCTCCCCGCGGCCGCGGCGGGCCTCGCAGCACCGGACTTCTCCGGGTTGGCCACGGCCTTCGCCGCGGCGGCCGGCACGCCCCCGATCGGTGTGCCGAACCTTCCGCCGCTGCCCGCGCTGCCGCCCCCGCCCCCCGGCCTGCCCAACCCCGAGCAGTTGCTCGGCGGGCTGGCCGCGCTACCGGCGCCGCAACTGCCGCCCCCGCCCATCGGACTGCCCACCCCGGAACAGGTGGCCGCCGGCCTTTTCGTGCTGCCCGCCATCGGTCTGCCGCAGTTGCCGCCCCCGCCGCCGATCGGTCTGCCGCAGTTGCCGCCCCCGCCGCCGATCGGTCTGCCGCAGTTGCCGCCCCCGCCGCCGATCGGTCTGCCGGCGCTGCCGCCCCCGCCGCCGATCGGCCTGCCCTCGTTCGGGTTCCCCACGATCGGGCTGCCGAGTATCACCAGGCTGCTGGGTCTGCCGTTCTGACCGTTTCGGGACACCCAGCGGGGTCGGGGCCGATGTTCGTCCGCTATCTCAAAGCCCAGGCGATGGTGCTGCTGTTCGGCGGTTTGGTCGGGCCGATCTTCCTGGCCGTCTATTTCGCCCTGGGCCCGATGGCCAGACCCGAACTGAACTGGATGTACTGGTTCGGCCTGCCGATCACCGCGATCGACGTGCTCGCGGCGCTGGCGTTGGCCAACGCCGCGCCGGAGCCGGAAGATCCCCGCCCGGCGGGTCCGGACCGCCGCTGAAACGTTAGCCTGACCCCGGACTGGTGAAAGGACCGCAGATGGCCGCAGGTGCGCTGGCTGGACGCGTGGCGTTCGTGACCGGGGCGGCCCGCGGGCAGGGCCGCGCCTACGCGCTGCGGCTGGCCCGCGACGGAGCCAACCTGATCCTCAGCGATATCTGCGGGCCGGTGTCACCGAGCATCCCCTACGAGTCGGCCACCCCCGATGATCTGGCCGAGACGGTCCGGCTGGCCCTTGCCGAAGGTGTCTCGGTGCACTCCGCCACCGCCGACATCCGCGACGACGCCGCACTGCGCCGACTGGTCGCCGACGGCCTGGAGCGCTTCGGCCGGCTGGACGTCGTGGTGGCCAACGCCGGGGTGCTGAGCTGGGGCAGGCTCTGGGAGTTGTCCGACGAGCAGTGGAACGCCGTCATCGACGTCAACCTCACCGGTACCTGGCGCACCCTGCGGGCGGTCATCCCGGCGATGATCGACGCCGGAAACGGCGGGTCGATCATCATCGTCAGTTCGGCCAGCGGGGTCAAGGCCACCCCCGGCAACGGCCACTACTCTGCCTCCAAACACGGGCTGACCGCGCTGACCAACACCCTCGCCCTGGAACTGGGGGAGTACGGCATCCGGGTCAACTCGATCAACCCGTACTCGATCGCCACCCCGATGATTCAGAACCAGGCCATGCTGGGCGTCCTGTCGGCCCATCCGAGCTACCTGAACGCCTACGCGCCGATGCCGTATCAGCCGGTGGTCGGCGGCGAAGCCAAGCGCAGCGACTTCATGTCCCCCGAGGAGGCGGCCGAAGTGGTGGCCTGGCTGGCCGGCGACAGCTCCGGGGTGGTGTCCGGATCGCAGATCCTGGTGGACCGCGGCGTTCTGAAGTACTAGCCCGCCGCGGCCATCTCGATGGCCTTGTCGGTGTATACCCGGTAGCCGATATCCGGCGAGTAGCCGTGGATCTCCTTGGTGTCCAGATCCCGGATGAACGTCAGGATCTGCTGGCTGAAGACCTGGCCGGGCACCAGCACCGGGAATCCGGGCGGATACGGCGTGACGAACGTCGCCGACACGACCTGGTTGCCCGCGTTCAGCTTCTCCTCGATCTCCTCGCTGAGCAGGTACTCGCAGTTGGCGTCGTCATAGGACAGGTAGAAGGCGCGCCGTACGTCACCTTCGGGGGTCTCGATGGAGCCGGAGTGGTCCTGGAAAACGGGATGGAAACCGCTGAAGTCGGGTAACGGCGCGGTGCTGGCGGTCAACCGTTGCACCTTCTTCTCGAACCGTGACCGCTCCGAAAGGCTCATCTCGGACAAGTGCTCGTCGAGTTCGCTGGCGATGGTGACCAGGACCTCCACCAGGAACGCCACCGAACTGCGGGTGGTGCCGATGTTGGTCATGAACAACACCGTGTTGCGCGAGGTCTTGTTGATCTGCACCCCGTGACGGTCCATTAGCTGGTCGCGCTTGAAGTCGTCGCCGCTGTAGCCGGTACGGCCGATCGACAGGGTGATCCGGGACGGGTCCAGGACGAACTCGTCGGAGTCCCAGGCGCGCATCATGGCGCGCAGCCCGGTGCGTAGCGGCTGGCCGATGTGGCTGGCCCGGAACTCCTCGGGAATCATGTCCGAGGTTCGCAGGCAGGCCATGTACTTGGCCACCAGCGGGTGATTGTCGATCGCGTCGCGCAGTTGCATGGCGTTCTCGATCTGGCGGGCGACCATTTCCATGCCCTCCAACGCCACCTGCCGGCGACCGAGGTCCAGTGAGGCCAGGATCTGGTAGTTCGGCGAGGTCGAGGTGTGCGCCATGTACGCCTCGTGGAACGGCTCGGCGACCTTCTGATCGAAGTCCTGATCGAAGACATGGATCATTGAGCCCTGCCGCAGCGAGGTCAGCGTCTTGTGGGTGGACTGGGCGGAATACACCCGTACCCTCGCCTTGGCCGGGTCGGGGCGTAGCCGGCGGTCCAGAAGCTCCTCGTCGGTGGGCGGATTCTCCACGTCGCGGGCGAGCTGCTCCTCGTAGGCCGCGGCGTAGTCGGGGTCCTGAAGCAGGTCGCGGAGCTTACGTGCGCAGTGCATCGCGGTGCGGGAGCGCAGCACCGGGTGGAAGCGGGCGAACGCGAACCAGGCTTCGTCCCACAGGAACACCAGGTCGGGCTTGATCGCCAGGCACTCCTCCATGACCCGCTGCACGTCGTAGACGATCCCGTCGAAGGTGCAGTTGGTCAGGGCGATCATCTTGACCCGGTCGAGCTTTCCGGCCCGCCGCAGGTCCAGCAGCTTGGACTTGATCTCGCGCAGCGTCACCGCGCCGTAGATGGTGTAGTCATTGAGCGCGTAGGCCTCCAGATAGACCACGTTGGCGCCGCCCAACATCATCCCGTAGTGGTGGGACTGGTGGCAGTTGCGGTCCAGCAGCACGATGTCGCCCGGAGCCACCAGGGACTGGGTGATGATCTTGTTGGCCGTTGAGGTGCCGTTGGTGACGAAGAAGGTCTGCCGCGAACCGAAGGTCTTGGCTGCAAGTTTTTGGGCTTCGCGCAGCGGGCCGGTCGGCTCCAGCAGCGAGTCCAGTCCGCCGCAGGTGGCCGACGTCTCCGCCATGAAGACGTCCAAGCCGTAGAAGCCGACCATGTCCTTGATCCAGTGCGAGCCGATGATCGACTTGCCCTGGGAGATCGGCAGCGCGTGGAACACCCCGGTCGGGCGCTTGCTGTACTCCTTGAGTGCGGAGAAGAACGGGGTCCGGTAGCGGTCGGCGATCCCCTGCAGCAGGCTCAGGTGCAGTTCGAGTAGGCCGTCCCGCACGTGGAACACCCGCCGGAAACTGTTGCCCTGCCGGCCGGCGATACGCTCCACATCGACCTCGGTCATGAGGTAGCGGTCGAGGCCCGGCCACAGTTCACGCAGGGCTTCGGCCAGGATCTCGGCCCGCGCGCCGGAGGACGTCTCCGCCCCGACCGCGTCGGCGACATAATCGTCGATGAAGTCGGCCAGCGACGACAGGTCCCGGCTGCTGTGGGAGGTGAACTGCCGCCCGATCACCGCCGCCTGCAGGTTGGCGTTGAGCCGGGCCGCGATCATGGCCTCCTCGGCGTTGGAGACGATCACCAGCTCGTAGATGAACTCGTCGTCGGGACGGCGCCAGGTGTGGACCTGCTGGCGGAGGTACCGCTCCTGGGACTCGGTGAGGGTTTCGATGGCCAGCACCTCGAAGTATTTCGGCTCGCGGTCGGCGGCCGACAGCCCCTCGACGCGGCCGGTGTCGGCGGCCAGGATGTCGTCGTTGTCGAGGTCGACCAAATGTGCCTCGCCCAAGCGGTAGGTCTCGTGGGTCAGCGCGTGGTTGATGTAGCCGACGGCGAGGGCGAACTTCGCGTAGTCCCCGGAGCTGAAGATCTTCTGGAGCTTGGTGAACAGCGCCGGGCCGGGGAACGCCCAATACGGCTCGACCGGTATCAACTGGGCGAGCACATCGGCGCAGGTCGCCTGACGGTCGTCGGTGGGCTTACCGGAGGCTGCCCGCCTGGCGAGCTGGCCCGCGGCATCCTCCAACCTGCACCAGGCGTCGGCGCGCATCTGCCAGACACTGTTGTAGGCGTGGGAGTGGGATTCCATAGGGGCCCTTTCGGTCGGCTCTTCCCGCGACGAAGGGTCAGCCGGGCAGAACCAGCACCGGCACCGGGCTCACCCGCAGGATCTTGGTGCCGCGCGAACCGAGGAAAACCCGGGCGACGTCACCGCGTGGCGACGTTCCCAGGGCGAGAATCTCGCCGTCCTCCCACTCCGCGTCGTCGAGGGCCTGGTCCCAGCCGTTGCCGCTGACCACCTGCAACTGCACGTCCCTGTCTACCACGCCGTCGGTGCGCAGCTTTGTCAGCATCTCGAGGGCCTGCTCCTCCCAGGCGGCCAGAATCGAGTCTTCGGCGTGCAGGCCGACCTCCGGGGGGTACATGGTCCTGCCGCGCACGGCGAAGGTGATCACCCGCAGCCGCACTCCCAGCCGGGCGGCCAGCGCGCCGATCCGGCGAACCACCTCCACCGACTCCTTGGTGCCGGGGAACCCGCAGGTGACGCGGGTCAACCGCCCGCCCGAAGGCTCGCGGTAGCCGCGCGGAGCGATCGCCACCGGAACCGGTGAGGAGTGCAGCATCCGGTCGGCGGTGGAGCCGAC
The DNA here is from genome assembly GCA_020438905.1 of Mycobacterium sp. Classification (GTDB taxonomy): domain Bacteria; phylum Actinomycetota; class Actinomycetes; order Mycobacteriales; family Mycobacteriaceae; genus Mycobacterium. The sequence continues at coordinate 1,226 of JAGQTQ010000169.1, read as the reverse complement.
CACCACCTGGCCGAGGCCGCCGTTGGCCGACGACCCGAGCACCAGCACCTCGGCGTCGATGTCGGCGACCGCTTCGATCAGCCCACCGGACACCGAGCGGTGGGCGTGGCTGAGATAGGTCACCGGCACCGGGTCCGGCAGCGCCGCGAAGAACCGCTGCGCCTCCTGGGCGGAGTCGGCCGCCAGCTGCTCGGCCCAGCTGGTGTACTCGGCGTCGACCCGGCTGGGCGACGGACTGGTCCACGGCCGCGGGACGATGGTCATGACGGTCAGCGAACTGCCCAGGGTGCGGGCCGTCGCGGCGGCCAGGTGCAGGGGGGCGGTGCCGCTCTTTCCCGCCAGATATCCGACGACGACGGTCACTGTTCACCTCCGTTGTTGTGGGCTCCGTTGTTGAGAGCACCGTTGGTGGGGACCCCGTGGTTGGGAGCCCCATGGTTGAGAGCACTGTTGTTGAGAGCGCTGTGGTTGAGAGCACTGTGGTGGCGGCCCCAGGTGAAGTAGAAGACCAGCACCGCCGCCAGCCAGCCGGCGAAGGCCACCCAGGTGTACCAGTGCAGGCTGGCCAGGATGTAGCCGCAGGCCAGGATGGCCAGCGCCGGGGTGACGGGGTAGCCGGGCACCCGGAAGCCCCGCGGCAGGTCGGGCTCGCGTCGACGCAGGATGATCACCCCCAGCGACACCACGCAGAACGCCACCAGCGTACCGATCGACACCAGATCGGCCAGGTAGTCCAGCGGCACGAAGCCGGCCAGCAGCCCCACGATGACCGCCACCACGACGGTGTTGTTCACCGGCGTCATGCTGCGCGGGTTGACCCTGGCGAACAGCGGCGGCAGCAGGCCGTCGCGCCCCATCGCGAACAGGATGCGGGTCTGGCCGTACATGGTCACCAGCGTCACCGAGAAGATCGAGATCACCGCGCCGGCGGCCAGCACCGTGCCCCAATAGTTGGCGCCGGTGACCTTGTCCAGGATGACGGCCAGCCCGGCCTCCTGCCCGTCGAACTCTTGCCAGTTCTGCGCGCCGAGGGCGGCCACCGACACCAGGACGTAGAACGAGGTGACCACCAGCAGTGCGGCGACCAGTGCCCGGGGCATGGTCTTCTGCGGGTTCTTGACCTCGTCGCCGGCGGTGGAGACCGCGTCCATGCCGATATAGGAGAAGAAGATGGTTCCGGCGGCCGCTCCGACACCGGCGGCGCCGAAGGGCGCGAAGTCGGCGAA
>JAGQTQ010000168.1 GCA_020438905.1 Mycobacterium sp. | reverse complement strand
GCAGGGCGTTGCCGCCGTAGCCCGACCCGTAGCTCCAGATCTCGCGGGTCTCGGGGAAGTGGGTGATGTACTTGGTGTCGCTGCACGGCCACGGGACGTCGGCCTGACCCGGCTCCAGCGGGGCACCCAGCGAGTGCAGGGCCTTGACGAAAAACCCGTCCTCGCCCATCTTGTCCAGCGCGGCCTTGCCCATCCGGGTCATGGTCCGCATGGAGACCACGACATACTCCGAGTCGGTGATCTCCACCCCCAGTTTGGGGTCCTCGGCACCCAGCGGGCCCATACAGAACGGCACCACGTACATCGTCCGCCCCCGCATACACCCGCGGTAGAGCTCGGTCATGGTGGCCCGCATCTCCTCGGGGGCCATCCAGTTGTTGGTGGGGCCGGCGTCGATCTCCCGTTCCGAGCAGATGAAGGTCCGTGACTCGACGCGGGCGACGTCGGACGGTTCGGACCGGGCCAAATACGAGCTGGGGTCTTCGGTGTCGGACAACGCGATGAACGTGCCGGCGTCGACCAGCTGGCCGCACAGCCTCCGGTACTCCTCGTCGGACCCGTCGGCAAACACCACACGATCGGGCTCGGTGAGCTCGGCGACCTCCCGGACCCAGTCGAGAAGAGCGGCGTGTGTGGTGGGTGCGTCGGCCAGACCGGGGATGGTCGCTGAGGTCATCGGTTTCTCCCGCGTAGATTCATTGCCCGGAACAGGCCCTTTTTCCACTCAGCAGCGGAAGCGGCCCTAGTCCTCACCTGAAGGTTAACGCGGGCTGGACATCCGCTGTTAATCGGGATTATCGCGCAATTGACCCCCGCGCCGACCCGAAACGGGGTCAGCGGCTCCGGTGGCCAGCGCCTCCTCTGCGGCCAGCACCCCGGTGAGCACCCGCTCGTCCAGCACCGCCCGCAACTCGGCGACCACCTCGACCACCCAGCGTTCCATGGCCACCCGCTCCGCGAGCAACCGGCGGGCGCTGACGACCCAGGACGCCGTCACCAGGCCCAGGACCGTGCAGCCGACGGACGCCAGCGGAGTCCAGCCCGGGCGAAGGTCGATAACGAGCCGACCGAGGGTCAGCGCGACACCGAGGCCGAAGCCGATCCCCAACAGTGCTGTCAGCCGATGCTCCAACCGGGGCGACCGGCGCCGCGGCAGGGTCACCTCGGCCGGCGGCCCGGGCGGACCGAACGGGGGAATACCCCCGCAATCGGCCAGTTCGGTGAGTCGCCGGCACACGACATCGTCGAACTCGACGGCCACCCGGCGCACCTCCCGGCGAACCCGCTCCTCGAACGCGCCGACTTCCCGGCGGGACAGCGCCGCGGCCTGCCGACCCAGATCCGCACGCACGGACGTGCACATCGCCCGGGCCCGGGATCGCAGCTGTAGCCGCGCCAGTTGGGTCTGGCCGCGCAGCGCGACGGCCCTCCCCCGACGATTCAGTGTCTTCGGGATGCGGGTCAGCAGCCCGGCCACAGGCACCGGAACACCGCCGCCACGCACCCACAGCCGAAGAGAACCGCGGGCGATGTCGGCGGAGCACGAGCGGTGCAACTCCGAAACCGGCCCTCGCCCGTAGCGCTGCCAGTGCACCGCCCGTCCCAGATGTCCGGCGAAATCAGCGCCCCCCGGATCCGGGCCGACCTCGATACCGTCGGCGCGCATGACCTCGGCGGCAATGCTCATCCTGGCGAGCACCACCGCGTCGGCGCACAGGAAATCGGCCACCGGCGACCCGCCGGGTCCGGCCACGGGAAGCCGGTCCAACGCCGCCACCAGGCACCGGTAGCGCCGCGCGGGGTTCGCACCCGGCTGGCTGGAATCCAGGCAGCGGGCCAGTGTGCCCAGCAGCGATTCGTCGAGTACCCCGGAGGCGGCGTCGAGCAGGTCCTCGGCAATGAGGTCGGCCGACGGGCGATGCACGCAAACATGGTGGCAACCCGGCGGGCCCGGCGCGAGTCACCCCGAAGGCACCCGTCGGTGAACCAACCCGAAGGCACCCGTTGGCGAACCAACCGGAAAGCAACTGTTGGGTATCAATCCGTCCCACGATGGGGACCCCGCGTGCGCAATGGGCCACCATGGGTCAATGCATGCGCCGCGCGAGGGTTCTTCGACGCACGCGCAGCACGAACCCGACCCGCCTGCGCAGCACTACCCGCGGCGGGTGAGCAGTTTCCGATCCCGCCGCTCGGCCCTCACCGAGGCCCAGCAGGAGGTGTGGGACCGGCTGTGGCCCACCTTGGGCCGGCCGGCGGTCAACGCCGACGGGGTTGCCGAACCCCTTGACGTCGACACCTGGTTCGGACACCCGGCAGCAGGCCGGGAGCTGGTACTGGAGGTCGGCTGCGGCACCGGAACCTCGACCCTGGCGATGGCGCAGTTCGAACCGGATATCGACGTGATCGCGGTGGAGGTCTACCGGCGCGGTCTGGCCCAACTGCTCAGCGGCATCGACCGCGAACATGTGTCGAACATCCGGTTGATCCGCGGCGACGGGGTGGATGTGCTCGAGAGTCTGATCCCCTCGCGGTCTCTAACCGGCGTGCGGGTCTTCTTCCCCGATCCGTGGCCGAAGGCGCGCCACCACAAGAGGCGGCTGCTGCAACCGGCGACCGTCGCCCTGATCGCCGACCGGCTCCGGCCCGGCGGATTGCTGCACGCGGCCACCGACCATCCCGGTTACGCCGAGCACATCGCCGAGACCGGTGACGCCGAGCCGCGGCTGCGCCGGGTGCGCCCCGGCGAGCCGGTGCCGATCTCGGTGGATCGGCCCGTCACCAAGTACGAGACCAAGGCTCGCCACGCGGGCAGCACGGTGGCCGAACTGTTGTGGATCCGAACTTCTGTTGACCAGGTCTGAGTGAGTGAGATGACCATGACCATGACCGAAGAACCCCTGATCAGCGACAGCGCTGCCCCGCCGGCGCCGACTGCCGAACCGGCGCCGAGGCGGGTGCTGCTGGTCTGGGACGCCCCCAACCTCGACATGGGCCTCGGGGCGATCCTGGGCGGCCGCCCGACCGCGGCGCACCGGCCGCGGTTCGACGCACTCGGGCGCTGGCTGCTGGCCCGCACCGCCGAGCTGACCGCCGGCAGTCCGGGGGCATCGGCGGAGCCCGAGGCGACGGTGTTCACCAATATCGCCCCGGGCAGCGCTGAAGTCGTGCGCCCCTGGGTGGAGGCGCTGCGCAACGTGGGTTTCGCCGTCTTCGCCAAACCCAAGATCGACGAAGCCAGCGATGTGGACGCCGACATGCTCGCCCACATCGCACTGCGTCAGAGCGAAGGCCTGGCCGGAGTGATGGTGGCCTCCGCCGACGGCCAGGCGTTCCGGGTTCCGCTGGAGGACATCGCGCGGTCCGGCACACCGGTCTCGGTACTAGGATTTCGCGAACATGCCAGCTGGGCGTTAGCGTCGGATACCTTGGATTTTGTCGACTTGGAGGACATTCCCGGTGTTTTCCGAGAGCCTCTGCCGCGAATCGGCCTGGATTCGCTGCCCGAGCAAGGGGCGTGGCTTCAGCCGTTCCGGCCGCTGTCCTCGCTGTTGACCTCGCGGCTGTAAGCCCGCGGTGCCGCAGCGGGGGTCCGGAACTGCGGACATCCTCGACAAGAGCCTTAACTCTGAGTAAGGAGATCGATTGTTCGCCTGGTGGGGTCGAACCGTATACCGGTATCGAAACATCGTCATCGGTCTCATGGTCGCGCTGTGTATCGGCGGCGGGATCTTCGGCATGGACCTGGGTAAACACGTCACCCAGAGCGGGTTCTACGACGAGGGCAGCCAGTCGGTGAAGGCGTCGCTGATCGCCGATGCCGCCTACGGCCGCGACACCTCCGGTCACATCGTCGCCATCTACACCGCGCCGGACGGCAAGACCGTCGACGACCCGGAGTTCAGCAAGAAAATCCTGGAGAACCTGGACCAGGCGCAGAAGGACCACCCCGACGAGATCCTGCGGTCGATCGGCTACTTCCGCAGCCCCGAGCTGTTGTCGAACATGGCCGACGCCGACAAGAAGCACGCCTTCATGTCCATCCAGCTCAAGGGCGACGACGACGACACCATCCTGAACAACTACAAGAAGGTCAAGGACAGCTTCAACATCGACGGCATCGATGTGAAGCAGGCCGGTCTGCAACCCCTTGCCAACGAATTGACCGGCACCATCGGTGAGGACCAGAAACGCGCCGAGGTTGCCGCGATTCCACTGGTGGCGGTGCTGCTGTTCTTCGTGTTCGGCGGCGTGGTCGCCGCCAGCCTCCCGGCCATCATCGGTGGCCTGTCCATTCTGGCCTCGCTCGGCATCATGCGACTGATCGCGGAATTCATCCCGGTGCACTTCTTCGCCCAGCCGGTGGTGACCCTGATCGGGCTCGGTATCGCCATCGACTACGGGCTGTTCATCGTCAGCCGGTTTCGCGAGGAGATCGCCGAGGGTTACGACACCGAGGCGGCGGTACGCCGGACCGTGATGACATCGGGCCGGACGGTGGTCTTCTCCGCGGTGATCATCGTCGCGTCGTCCCTGCCGCTACTGCTGTTCCCCCAGGGATTCCTCAAGTCCATCACCTACGCGATCATCGCCTCGGTCATGATGGCGGCGATCCTGTCGATCACCGTCCTGGCGGCAATCCTTGCCATCCTCGGTCCCAACGTCGACGCCCTCGGGGTGCGCACGCTGCTGCGGGTGCCGTTCCTGGCCAACTGGTCGTTCTCCCGAAAGATCATCGACTGGGTTGCCGACCGGACCCAGAAGACCAAGACCCGCGAAGAGGTGGAGAACGGCTTCTGGGGCAAGCTCGTCAACCGGGTGATGAAGCGGCCCATCCTGTTCGCCGGCCCCATCATCGTCTTCATGATCCTGCTGATCATCCCGCTCGGGAAGCTGTCCCTCGGCGGCATCAGCGAGAAGTACCTGCCCCCGACCAACTCCGTGCGACTGGCGCAGGAGGAGTTCGACAAGATCTTCCCCGGCTTCCGCACCGAGCCGCTGACGCTGGTGATCAAGAGCGATGACGGGGAGCCGGTCACCGATCAGCAGGTCGCCGAGATCCGCAACAAGGCCATGGCACTCAACGGCTTCACCGACCCCGACAACAACCCGGACGCGATGTGGAAGGAACGCCCGTATCTCGACGGCGCTTCCAAAGACCCCTCGGTCCGGGTGATCCAGAACGGGCTGGTCAACCGCAACGACGCCGCGAAGAAGATCTCCGAACTTCGATCGATCACCCCGCCGAGGGGGCTTGAGGTCTATGTCGGCGGCACCCCGGCCCTCGAGCAGGACAGTATCCACAGCCTGTTCGCCAAACTGCCGCTGATGGTGCTGCTGCTGATCACCACGACGACCATCCTGATGTTCCTGGCGTTCGGTTCGCTGGTACTACCGATCAAGGCCGCGTTGATGAGCGCACTCACGCTGGGATCGACGATGGGCGTGCTGACCTGGATGTTCGTCGACGGGCACGGCTCGGGGATCATGAACTACACCCCGCAGCCGCTGATGGCGCCGATGATCGGGTTGATCATCGCGGTCATCTACGGCCTGTCCACCGACTACGAGGTCTTCCTGGTCTCCCGCATGGTGGAGGCCCGTGACCGCGGCATGTCCACCACCGAGGCGATCCGGATCGGCACCGCCACCACCGGTCGGCTCATCACCGCGGCCGCGCTGGTCCTGGCCGTGGTTGCCGGGGCGTTCGTGTTCTCCGACCTGGTGATGATGAAGTACCTGGCCTTCGGTCTGCTCATCGCTCTGCTGCTCGACGCCACGATCGTCCGGATGTTCCTGGTGCCGGCGATCATGAAACTGCTCGGCGACGACTGCTGGTGGGCACCGAAGTGGATGAAGCGGCTGCAGCACAAGATCGGCCTGGGCGANNAGACGACGCTGCCCGACGAACGCAAGCGGCCGGCGTTGGCGGGTGCGCAGCCCAAGGCGGCCCCCGCCGCACCGAGTGTCCCGGCGGGCGGCCAACCGGCACGCCAGGCCGCGACGGCAGGGCCCGCGGTGGCGGTCGCCGAACCGGTGAGCGCACCGGCGGCCGAAGCGCCCACCACCCGGTTCGCCGCCGCCAAGCCCGAGGACGACCGCGATATCGGGTCCTGGCTGGGGGAACTGCGCCGTAAGACCTCACGGCGCGGCGGCGACGCCGACCCGTCGGCCCAACCGAGCAGCGGCGACCAGCCGAGCACGACGGATCCGGCCGCCCAACCGACCCGTGTCATCCCTTCACCGGCCGCGCCCGACGACGCGACGACGGCGATACCGACGGTGGCCAACCCCGCACCGTCGAACACGCCGGCACCCTCCGAGGCTCCCACCGCCGCGAACATCTCGGCGGAGGAGACCAGGGCTATTCCGGTCAGCCGGCCGGAGTCGGTCGATTCCGAGGTGGCCACCGAGCAACTCAACGCCCGCGGCAAGAAGGGCGGCGGGGTCAGCGCCCAGGATTTGCTGCGCCGCGAAGGCCGACTCTAGGGCTGCGGCCGGACGTCCGATTCACTCCCCCCGGCCACCGGTGTGGCCACCGGGCGGTGTGTCGGGTTGGGCCGCCATGATCACCGGGTCCTCGCTGGTCTCCAGTTCGGCCGCCTCCGCCGCGGGATCCGGCGCGGCGAGAACCCGGATGGCGCTGTTGAGGAAGGCCAGCACCGGCACCGCCAGCAATGCGCCGGTGATCCCGGCCAGAACGGCACCGGTGGAGATGGCCAGCACGATGGCCAGCGGGTGGATCGAGACCGCGCGGCCCATCACCAGCGGCTGCAGCACGTGGGCCTCCAGTTGCTGCACGGCGATGATGAGCCCGAAGGTGAACATGGCGTAGACGAAGCCCTTGGCCAGCAGCGCCACCACCACCGCCAGGAAGCCGCTGAGAACGGCGCCGACCAATGGGACGAACGCACCGAGAAAGACCAGTGACGCCAGCGGCAGGGCCAACGGCACGCCCATGATCGCCAGACCGGCGCCGATTCCGACCGCATCGACCAGCGCAACCAGGAACGTCGCCCGCACATAGCCGATCAGGGAGCCGAACCCGGCCCGGCCGGCCGCGCGCACCCGGTCCCGGGTGTGCGCGGGCACGATCCGGGTCAGGTAGGCGTAGATGTTGCGGCCCCCGTACAGCAGGAAAATCAGGGTGAACAGCGTCAGCACGGCGCCGGTGAGGATCTCGGTCACCGTGGCGGCCGTGGACAACGCGCCGTGGGTGATCCGCTCCTGGTTGTCCCGCAACGCCTTGACCGCCGCGTCGCCGGCCCTGTCGATCTGTTCCAGGCTCAAATGGGCGGGGCCTTCGATGAGCCATCGGGTGGCGTGGTCGATGCTGCGGGTCACCTGCTCGACCACGTCCGGCAGCCCGGAGACGAACTGGGCCACGACGAAGGTCATGATCCCGCCGAACAGCGCGAAGCCGGACAGCAGCACCAGAGCCACCGCGATACCCCGCGGCGCACCCCGACGGTCCAGCCAGTCGACGGCCGGCATCAACAAGGCGGTCAGGATGACGGCCAGGGCAATCGGCACCACGATGACCTTCAGGCGCTGGATCAGCCACAGCAGGGCCAGGATCGCCCCGAGGATGACCAGTAGCCGCCATGCCCAGGCAGCGGTTTTACGCACGAAGGGATCGACTGCATCGTCGTCGGAGACGCCGTCGGCCGGCATGGGGCTCACCCTATCCGCCCGGCCCCGACATCCCGCGGCGAACGGCAACGGAAACCGTCTGCGCGGTTACCCTGAAAATCGTGACCCAGGACACGCCGGTCAGTTCCGCACGAGCGCGGAACCGCCCGGCGAGACGGGGCAGACACTGGTGGGCGCGGTGGGCGGTCCTCGGGGCCGCGGCGGTGATCCTCGCCGTGGAACTCAGCCTGGTCTGGGACCAGCTGGCCAAAGCCTGGCTGAGCGTGCTCTCGGCAAACCTCTGGTGGGTCCTTGCGGCGATCGGGGCGGCGATGGCCTCGATGCACAGCTTCGCCCAGATCCAGCGCACGCTGCTGCGTTCAGCCGGGGTGATCGTCCGGCAGTGGCGTTCCGAGGCGGTCTTCTACGCCGGGAACGCGCTGAGCACGACGCTTCCCGGTGGCCCGGTGCTCTCGGCGACCTTCGTCTATCGCCAGCAGCGGCTGTGGGGGGCCAGCCCGGTGGTGGCGTCCTGGCAACTGGTGATGTCGGGCGCATTGCAGGTGGTCGGCCTGGCCCTGCTGGGACTGGGCGGCGCGTTCATGCTGGGCGCCAAGGACAACCCGTTCTCACTGCTGTTCACCCTCGGGGGTTTCGTGGCGCTGCTGCTGCTGGCCCAAGCCGTGGCGACCCGGCCCGAACTCGTCGACGGCATCGGGGTGAAGGTGCTGGGGTGGGTGAACTCCGCCCGGGGCAAACCCGCCGACACGGGGTTGCGCAAGTGGCGCGAGACCCTCGCGCAACTGGAATCGGTGAGCCTGAGCCGGAGCACGCTCGGAGAGGCTTTCGGCTGGTCGCTGTTCAACTGGATCGCCGATGTGGCCTGCCTGGCCTTCGCGGCCTATGCGGCCGGCGGCCATCCGTCGCTGGCGGGGTTGACCGTCGCCTACGCCGCAGCACGCGCGGCGGGCGCGATTCCCCTGATGCCCGGCGGCCTGCTGGTGGTCGAGGCCGTGCTGGTGCCCGGCCTGGTGTCCAGCGGCATGGCGCTGCCCTCGGCGATCTCGGCGATGCTGATCTACCGGCTGGTGAGCTGGATCTTCATCTCCGCGGTCGGCTGGGTGGTGTTCTTCTTCATGTTCCGCACCGAGGG
>JAGQTQ010000167.1 GCA_020438905.1 Mycobacterium sp. | reverse complement strand
GGTCGAGCTGGGCCTCCGGCAGCGGATAGGTGCCCTCGAATTCGATCGGGTTGTCGGTGGCGATGACGACGAACGGGGACGGCAGCCGGTGGGTCTCGCCGTCGATGCTGACCTGATGTTCTGCCATGGCCTCCAGAAGGGCGGCCTGGGTCTTGGGCGGCGTGCGGTTGATCTCGTCGGCCATCAGCAGGTTGGTGAAGACCGGGCCGCGCCGGAATTCGAACTGGCTCGACTGCATGTCGTAGATGGTCGATCCCAGCAGATCGGCGGGCAGCAGGTCGGGGGTGAACTGCACCCGGGTGAACCGCAGGCCCAAGGCGGCGGCCATCGACCGGGCGATGAGGGTCTTACCCATACCGGGCAGGTCCTCGATCAAGACGTGCCCGCCGGCCAGCACAGCGGTCAGGATCAGCGTGAGGGCATCGCGCTTGCCGACGACGGCGCGTTCGACCTCGTCGAGGACGGCGTCGCAGAGTGCGGTGGTGGTCGCGGCCGCGGAATTCCCGGCCGTATCCAAGTCTCTCGGGGTCATAGCTGGTCTCTCGGGGTCATAGCTGCTCCAGGCGCCACAGGATCTCCTCCAAGGCGTCCCGGCCGGGGCCGGGCTGTTCACGGCCGGCCCATGAGGTCTGCTGCGGGTCGACCCACGGCCAGAGCTCCTCGCCGAACACCATTGCGCCGGTGGCGGCCAGCGCGGCGGGGTCGGTGATCCGGGTCGCCTGGATGAACTCCCGGGCCAGTCGGGGCCGCAGGTAGCGGTCCCAACTGGCGCGGCTGGAGTCTGCCCAGCGGATGGTCGCCTCGGTCTTGGACCTCCACCGCTGCAGCGACTCCAGTGCGTCGTCGGTCGCCGGTTCCCCCGCATGCCGGGAACCCGCCCCCACGAAACTGTCGCGCAGGACCATCGCGAACACCACGACCGCGGCAGCCGATGCCGCCAAAGACCAGCGCCGGTCGATGATGAAGACCGTCGCCTCGGTCAGCAGGACGAGCAGGAACCCGCCCGCCACCATGGCCTTGATCATCCCCGTGGTCATGAAGCGCCCCTGTTCGTGGCTGTCGGTCGCCCCAGCTCATGCAGAACCGCCCGCAGCAAACGTTCGGCTTGCTCGCGATGATCTTCGGTCATCACATGACGGCTGAACCGGGCCTCGGCGAACAGTTCAACCAGAGCCGAGGCGCTGTCGACGCCCAGCACGCCGTTCGCCACCGCCCGCGCCAGCACTTCCGAGGGAGTGTCGGAATCCCGCGGGGCGACCTCGGGGGAATCGGCCAGCGCCCGCTCCATCGCCGCGTAGCAGGCGATGATGGCCTCTCGCGGGCCGCGGCGCAGGTCGGCCACCTCGGCCAGTCCACGTTGCGCCGCGACGACGAGGGGTTCGGGTTCAGAAGCCGGACCGGCCGCGGCGACGAGCAGCGGCCCGAGAGTCGGCTCCCGGCGCATGCGACGTCCCCGCACCGTGGTCACCACGGTGCCGACGAGCGTCATCGCCACCAAAGCCACGGTGGTCACCTCCAGATAGAGCAGGACTCTGTCGTCCGGCCGTTCCGGGCGCCGCGGGGCACTCGGCGGCACCGTGGCGGGGGCCCCGTCGTCAGCTGCCACCGACGGCGACGGCGGTTCCTGCCGGCCGAGCTCGGCCGGGGTGGTGTTCAGGAAGGTGGCCAGCACCAGGGCCAGCAGGCATGCCGATGCCAGGCCCCCCGCGATCAGCATTAGCCGCCGGCGCAACCGCGCTTTCGGCCCGTGGCCCTCGAGCGGGAGTTCCCGTCCGCCGGACGGCGCGGCCGGAACCGGTTTACGGAACGCCGCGGCCAGGGCCACGGCCATGATCAGGACGGAGGCGGCCAGCAGGACCACGACGCCGGCCAGCGACGCCTCGCCGTCGACAGGAGGCTCCTGCGGGCCGGGCCGGACGCCGGGTATCGCGCCCCGCAGGCTCAGCCCGAGCGCCACGAGCAGCCCGAGCAGGACCGCCGTCCGTGCCGCGGTCCCGGTGTCACCGGCCGAGCCTGCCGTCGTGGCGCACCCCCTCAATCCTGTTCCCGCTGCTCCTGTTCCCATCGTGGCACGGGGCGGCCGTAACGTGGGAGCGTGACCAGGACCCGCGACGAGGACGCCTGCCCCGGCGCCCTGCAGGTACACCGGGCCGCCGACGGCGCGCTGGCCCGAGTGCGACTGCCCGGCGGAATGATCAGCGCCGCACAGTTGGACGCCCTCGCCGAGACGGCGGGCCGGTTCGCGGCCGGGACGCTCGAGCTGACCGCCCGCGGAAACCTGCAACTGCGGGGCGTCACCGACACCGCCGCGGTCGCCGATGCGGTGGCCGCCGCCGGGCTGTTGCCCTCGGCGACCCATGAGCGGGTACGCAATATCGTCGCCTCGCCGTTGTCCGGACGCACCGGCGGACGCACCGACGTTCGGCAGTGGGTGACAGAGTTGGACTTGGGCCTGCGGGCCGACCCGGATCTGGCCGGGCTGCCGGGCCGGTTCCTGTTCAGCGTCGACGACGGCAGCGCCGACGTGTCCGGGCTCGCCGCCGACGCCGGCGCGCACGTCCTCGACGACGACGTCGCCCTGCTGTTGGCCGGCCGGGACACCGGGGTGCGGTTGGACCGCCGCGACGCCGTACCCGCACTGCTGACTGTCGCACGCCGGTTCGCACAGCTGCGCGGTAATGCCTGGCGGGTGGCCGAACTCGATGATCCGGACGTCCTGTTGGGCGACCTCGCACCGTCGGCACCGGCCGGTGGCCGATTCCCCGCCGCCCGGGCCCCGGTGGGCTGGATCGCCCAGGACGACGGGTCGGTCGCCCTTGGAGCGGTAGTCCCGCTGGGCGTTCTGTCGGCACGGCAGGCGCAGTTCGTCGCCGCCGTCGGGGCGCCGGTCGTGATCACACCGTGGCGCTCGCTTCTGGTGTGCGATCTCGCCGAGGGCGTTGCCGACACCTCGCTGCGGGTGCTCGCCCCGCTCGGGCTGATTTTCGACGAGAACTCGCGATGGCGCGAGGTCACCGCCTGCGTAGGCAGCCGGGGCTGCGCACGGTCGCTGGCCGATGTGCGCGCCGATGCGGCCAAGGCCGCCGAATCCGGCTCCGGGTGCGGACCCGTGCACTACGCCGGGTGTGAACGGGCCTGCGGCAGTCCGCCGTCCGGTGCGGTCCTGGTGGCCACCCCGGACGGCTACGTCGAGCGGGACCGACCCGCCGTAGGGTGATCACCGTGCTCGACTACATCCGCGATGCCGGTGAGATCTACCGGCAGTCCTTCGCGACGATCCGGGCCGAGGCCGACCTGCGGACGTTCCCGCCCGACGTCGCCCGGGTGGTGGTGCGGCTCATCCACACCTGCGGGCAGGTCGACCTGACCGAACACATCGCCTTCTCCCCCGATGTCGTCAGCGCCACCCATGCCGCGCTGGCCGGCGGCGCCCCGATCCTGTGCGATTCCTCGATGGTGGCCGCGGGAATCACCGCCGCCCGCCTACCCGCGGACAACCAGGTGGTGTCCCTGGTCGCCGACCCGCACGCCGCCGAGCTGGCCGCGCGCCGGGCGACCACCCGTTCGGCGGCCGGGGTGGAGCTGTGGGCGGATCGACTCTCGGGGGCGGTGATGGCGATCGGCAATGCCCCGACTGCACTGTTCCGGCTGCTGGAACTGCTCGACGAGGGTGTGCGGCCACCGGTTTCGGTGCTGGGCGGACCGGTGGGGTTCGTCGGATCGGCACAGTCCAAGCAGGCCCTCGTCGAGGACCCGCGCGGGATGGAGTACCTGGTGGTCCGGGGCCGCCGCGGTGGCAGCGCCATGGCGGCGGCGGCGGTCAACGCGATCGCGAGCGAGCGGGAATGAGCGACCGCGGCACCCTCTACGGCGTCGGCCTGGGTCCCGGCGATCCGGAACTGGTGACCGTCAAGGCGGCCCGGGTGATCGGTCAGGCCGATGTCGTCGCGTATCACAGCGCGCGTCACGGGCGCAGCATCGCGCGTCGCATCGCCGAGCCGTACCTGCGGCCGGGCCAGATCGAGGAGCACCTGGTCTACCCGGTGACCACCGAGACCACCGACCACCCCGGCGGCTACCGGGCGGCGATGGAGGAGTTCTACGCACTGGCCGCCGAGCGCATCGCCGCACATCTGGCCGCCGGTCGCGACGTCGCGCTGCTCGCCGAGGGCGATCCGCTGTTCTACAGCTCCTACATGCACATGCACACCAGGCTGACCAGGCGGTTCGACGCGGTGATCGTCCCCGGGGTGACGTCGGTCAGTGCGGCGTCCGCGGCGACCGCCACCCCGCTGGTCACCGGTGACGAGGTGCTCTCGATCCTGCCCGGGACCCTTCCGCCCGCCGAGCTCGCCCGTCGGCTCGCCGACACCGACGCCGCGGTCGTGCTCAAGCTGGGCCGGACCTATCCGCAAGTCCGCGAAGCGCTGTCGATAGCCGGTCGGCTCGATGAGGCGATCTACGTCGAGCGGGCCAGCACCGGCGGACAGCGGGTGCTGCCCGCCGCGGCGGTGGATGCGGCCGACGTTCCGTACTTCTCCCTGGCGGTCCTGCCCGGCGGCCGGACCGGCCGCCCCGCGGCGCGCAACGGGACCGTCGCCGTGGTCGGTCTCGGGCCCGGCGACCTCGAGTGGATGACACCGCAGAGCCGCCGGGAACTGGCCGCGGCCACCGACCTGATCGGATACGGGCCCTATCTGGACCGGGTTCCCGTCAGCCCAGGCCAGCGCCGCCACCCCAGCGACAACACCGATGAGCCGGCCCGGGCCCGGCTGGCCTGCGAGCTCGCCGAGCAGGGCCGCGCCGTGGCGGTGGTCTCCTCCGGCGACCCGGGCGTCTTCGCGATGGCGACCGCGGTCCTCGAGGAGGCCAAACAGTGGCCCGGAGTGCAGGTCCGGGTGATCCCGGCGATGACCGCCGCCCAGGCGGTGGCCAGCCGGGTGGGCGCTCCCCTGGGCCACGACTACGCGGTGATCTCGCTGTCGGACCGGCTCAAGCCCTGGGACGTCATCGCCGCCCGACTGGCGGCCGCGGCGGCTTCCGATCTGGTTCTGGCGATCTACAACCCGGCCTCGAAGAGCCGCACCTGGCAGGTGGCCGCGATGCGGGATGTGTTGCTGGAGCACCGCGACGCCGGCACCCCGGTGGTGATCGGACGCGACGTGTCCGGCCCGGCGGAATCGGTGCGGGTGGTGCGACTGGCCGACCTCGACCCGGCCGATGTCGACATGCGCTGCCTGCTCATCGTCGGATCTTCACAGACCCAGTGGTACGGCGACGTGGTCTTCACCCCGCGCCGCTATCCGGGCTGATCGGCGACCCAGTCGGCGGCCTCGCCCACCGATTCGACGACCCTGACCCCCGCCGGCAGCGGCGGGCGCCGGATCATCACCACGTCGATTCCCAGATCCGCCGCCGCCTCGAGCTTCGCCCGGGTCATCGCTCCCCCGCTGTTCTTGGTCACCAGCACCTCGATGCGATGTCCGGCGAGCAGGTCCCGTTCGCCGTCGTAGTGGTAGGGCCCGCGGGACAGCAGCACCTCATGCCGCGCCGGGAGCGCGGCCGGATCCAGCGGGGTGACGACGCGGATCAGGAACCAGGCTTCGCTGTCGGCGAAGGGCGCGGCACCGGAGCGCCCGGTGGTCAGAAAGACCCGCGAATATCCCTTGGCGGCAACGAGTTCGGCCGCCTCAACGTCGGAACCCACGGTCAGCGCCGACTCGACCTCCCACGGCGGCCGGTGCAGCACGAGATGAGCCAACCCGAGCTCGCGGCACGCCTGCGCCGCATTCTCGGTGATGGTCGCGGCGAACGGGTGGGTGGCGTCGACGACGCCGGTGATCTCGTTGTCGGTCAACCACTTTCGCAGTCCGGCGACTCCTCCGAAGCCGCCGATACGGACCGGGCCCACCGGTAGCGCGGGATCGGGGACCCGTCCGGCCAGCGAGCTGATGAGGTCGACGCCGGGGTGCAGGCGAACGGCCAGCGCGCGGGCCTCGGCGGTGCCGCCGAGCAGCAGCAGCCGCATCAGTGCACTCTCATCAATGACGCCGCGCCGATCAATGACGCCGTCCGCGGGGCCGGTCGGCCGAGTACAGGTAGCTGTCGGAGAACCCTTGCGTCGTCAGCGCATCGCCGACGACGATCACCGCGGTCCGGGTGACTCCCGCTTCGTGCGTCCGTGCGGCGATGTCGGCCAGGGTGCCGCGCAGCACCACCTCCCGAGGCCAACTCGCGAACGCGACCACCGCCACCGGTGTGTCCGGGCTGCGGCCGGCGTCGAGCAACTCCGCGACGACCGCGTCGATGCGATGCGCCGCAAGGTGGATCACCAGGGTTCCCCCCGCGGCGGCGAGGACGGCCATGTCCTCGCCGTCGGGCATCGCGGTGGACAGGGTGGCGACCCGGGTCAGGGTCACCGTCTGGGCCACCCCGGGCACGGTCAGCTCCCGGCCCAGGGCGGCCGCGGCCGCGGCGAAGGCCGGCACCCCCGGCACGATCTGGTAGTCGATGCCGAGCGCGTCGAGCCGGCGGCACTGTTCGGCGACGGCACTGTAGAGCGACGGGTCACCGGAGTGCAGCCGGGCGACGTCGTGCCCGGCGGCGTGGGCGTCGGCCAGCTCTTCGACGATCTGCTCGAGGGTCAGCGGACCGGTGTCGACGATCCGGGCCCCCGCCGGGCAGAGCTGCAACAGATCGTCGGGCATGATCGACCCCGCGTAGAGGCAGACCCCGCAGCGTTGCAGAAGCCGTTGACCACGAACGGTGATCAGGTCGGCCGCACCGGGTCCGGCGCCGATGAAGTACACGGTCACCGGGACATCCCCAGCCTCGAGATCCCCGGCTTCACAGGACGGTCACCGCCCACTGGGTGATGGGCATCTGCGGCCGCCAGCCGGTGAAACCGCCGATCGGCTCCCCCCGGTAATGCTGGAAGCGGCGCAGCTCCCCGCCGAGACGGGAGTGCCAATCCACCAGCGCCGCTTCGGATTCCGCGGTGACCGCGTTGGCAACCAGCCGGCCGCCGGGCGAGAGCCGGTCCAGGCAGGCCTGAACCAGACCGGTTGTGCTCAGGCCGCCCCCGATGAACACCGCATCCGGTTGCGGCGCCCCGGTGAAGTCGCGCGGCGCCTCGCCGCGGACCTCGACATCGGCCCCGAAGGCCCGGGCGTTGGCCTCGACGCGACCCCGGCGCTCCGGATTGCCCTCGAACGCCACCGCCCGGCAGCCCCGGCCGTCGCGGCACCACTGCACGGCGATGCTGCCCGAACCGGCGCCGACGTCCCACAACAGCTCGCCGGACCGGGGCGCGAGCGCGGCCAGCGTCACCGCCCGGATCGTCTGCTTGGTGATCTGGCCGTCGTGGCTGAACACATCGTCGGGCAGCGGTTGCGCGTCGCCGGTGTCGGGCAGGTAGCGGACGGCGACGATGTTGAGGGCGTCGATGTCGGCGGGCGGTGCGGCCGCCCAGGCGTCGGCGGTGCCGTTGCGGATGCGCTCTGAGGGACCCCCGAGTTGCTCCATGATGGTCAGTTCCGAAGCGCCGCGGCCGGTTTCGGTCAGTTCGGCGGCCAGCGCCCGCGGGGTGTCGGCGTCCCGGCAGAGCACCACGGCCCGGCCGCCGCGGCGCACCGCGGTGTGCACCGGGGCGGTCACGAGGCTGATGACCTCCGTGTCCTCGGCGGACCAGCCCATCCGCGCGCGGGCGAGGGTCACCGAGGACACGTGCGGCAGCACCCGGACCCGGTCGACTCCGTGCAGGCGCACCAGGGTGGCACCGATTCCGTGCAGCAGCGGGTCGCCGCTGGCCACGACGTGCACATCCGCCTCGGAGTCGTCGTCGAGCAGGTGCCCCAGCGCGGGCAGCATCGGGCTGGGCCAGCACCGCCGCGGGGCGGCGACGGTGTCGTCGAGCAGGTCGAGTTGGCGCGGCGAACCATAGATCACCGCCGCACCGCGGAGTTCGCGCCGCGACTCCTCGGCCAGACCGGCCATGCCGTCGGCACCGATCCCCACCACCACGATCATCGGGGAAGCCTCCGCCAGATCGCCTGCGGCAGCAATCGCATTCCGGCGAACAGCGGACGCAGCGCCCACGGAACCCACACCGTGCGCCGGCCGCGGGACAACGCCCGCGCAGTCGCGTCGGCGACCTGCGCCGGGGTGCTGGACAGCGGTGCCGGGTCCATCCCCCGCGTCATCCGGCCGATGACGAAACCGGGACGTACGATCAGCAGCCGCACCCCGCTGCCGTGCAGCGCGTCCGACAGGCCGCTGGCGAATCCGTCCAGTCCGGCCTTGGCCGAGCCGTAGACGTAATTGGCCCGGCGCACCCGAACACCGGCCACCGAGGAGAACACCACCAGCGTGCCGGCCCCGGCGGCGCGCATGGCCGTGGCGAGCACGGTGAGCAGGCTGATCTGGGCGAGGTAGTCGGTGTGCACGATCGCGACCGCGTGGGCCGGGTCGGTTTCGGCGCGATCCTGCTCGCCGAGGATGCCGAACGCCAGCACCGCGGTGTCGATCGGTCCGTACTCGCCGGTCAGTCGCTCGACGAGTGGGCCGTGCGAGGCAAGGTCGTCGGCGTCGAACTCCGCGGTGTGCACGTCCCGGGCTCCGGCGGCCCGCACCGCCGCGACCTGCGGACCGAGCTGGTCGGCGCCGCGGGCGGCCAGCACCACCGTGGATTCCGGAGCCAGCCGCCTCGCCAGTTCGACGCCGATCTCACTGCGGCCGCCGAAGACGACCACGACACCGCCCGGTTGGACGGTCCCGTCCGCTGTGTCCTCCACGGCTGCGATTATTCACTGCGCTAGCGTGGTCTCCGATGCCCAACACCACGACCCGGCTGACCAGCGACGCCCTGGAGTTCCTCACCGAACGGCACCTCGCCATGCTGACCACGCTGCGCGCCGACGGCTCCCCGCACGTGGTCGCGGTCGGATTCACCTTCGACCCGCACACCCACATCGCCCGGGTGATCACCAGCGACGGTTCCCAGAAGGCGGTCAACGCCGAGCGCAGCAACGTCGGAGTGCTCTCCCAGGTGGACGGCGCGCGGTGGCTTTCATTGGAGGGCGTCGCCGGGGTCAACCGCGGCCCGGAGGCCATCCGCGACGCCGAGTTGCGCTACGCCCAGCGCTACCGGACGCCCAAGCCCAACCCCCGGCGCGTGGTGATCGAGGTTCTGGTCAAAAGGGTGCTGGGATCGTCCACGCTGCTCGACCGCAGCACCGATTGAGCGCCCGCGGCTGCAGCCAGGTTCAGTGACCGGGCAGTGCAACGACCGTCAGATCGTGCGAGCGGTTGTTGACCGGTGCGGCGCCGTCCTCGGTCACGATCACGATGTCCTCGATGCGTGCTCCCCAGCGGCCGGGCAGATAGACCCCCGGTTCGACGCTGAAGGCCATCCCCTCGACCAGCGGTAGGTCGTTACCGGCGACGATGTAGGGCTCCTCGTGCACCGACAGCCCGATGCCGTGGCCGGTGCGGTGAACGAAGTACTCCCCCAGTCCGGCGGCGGTCAGCACCTCGCGGGCGGCCTCATCGACCCGTTCGGCGGTGACCCCGGGACGCACCGCGGCCACCGCGGCGGCCTGCGCACGCTGCAGCACCGCGTACTGCTCGGCGATCTGCGGATCGGGTTCACCGAGGCTGTAGGTGCGGGTGCAGTCGGAGTTGTAGCCCGGTTCGACGGGCCCGCCGATGTCCACCACGACGATGTCCCCGGGTTGCAGGACGCGTTCGGAGCACTCGTGGTGCGGGTCGGCACCATTGGGCCCCGATCCGACGATGACGAAGGCGGCCTCCGAATGCCCCTCGGCCACGATGGCCTCGGTGATATCCGCGGCCACCTGCGCCTCGGTGCGGCCGGGGACCAGCAGTTCGGGTACCCGGGCGTGGACCCGGTCGATGGCCGCACCGGCGGCGCGGAGCACCTCGATCTCGTCGGCGTCCTTGATCATCCGCAACGCGGCCAGCACGCCGGTGGCCAGAACCGGCACCGCACCGAGCGCCCCAGCCAGCGGCAGCAGGTGCAGCGCCGGCATCGAGTCGGTGACCGCCACCCTGGTCGCCCCGGACTCCGCACCGTGACCCAGCGCATCGGCGACCAGCCGGTAGGGATCCTCACCGTCCACCCAGTCGCGCACCGTCAGGCCCAGGTCGGCGACCGCCGACTGTTTCAGGGCGGCCAACTCCAGCCGGGGCAGCACCAGGGTCGGCTGACCGGCGCCCGGCCGACCGGTGGCCGGCACCACCAGGGCGGTGAGGCGCTCGAACGTCTGCGCGCGCGAACCGATCAGGTAGCGCATGTCGTATCCCGGCGTGATCACCAGGCCCGCCAGCCCGGCGGCCCGGGCGCCGTCGGCCGCCGCGGAGAGCCGGCGGGCGTAGGTCTGGCTGCTGAAACGGGCGGCGCGCATGGCGATCAGGTTAGCCGCCGGTGTATCAATGCAGCTATGTCCGCACCGGTGTTGCTCCTCGACGGCGCCAGCATGTGGTTTCGCTCCTACTTCGGCGTGCCGTCGTCGATCACCGCGCCGGACGGCCGGCCGGTCAACGCGGTACGCGGGTTCCTCGACAGCGTCGCGACCCTGATCACCCGGGAGCGCCCGGACCGGCTGGTGGTCTGCCTCGACCTCGACTGGCGGCCGGCCTGGCGAGTGGAGCTGATCCCGTCCTACAAAGCCCACCGGGTCGCCGAGGAAGGCAGCCCGGTCGGCGAGACCCCCGAGGTCGCCGAGGCGGTCCAGGCCGAGGAAGTGCCCGACGAGCTGAGCCCTCAGGTCGACATGATCCTCGCGGTGCTCGACGCGTTCGGCATCGCGACCGCCGGCGCCGAGGGCTTCGAGGCCGACGACGTGCTGGGAACCCTGGCCGCCACCGAGCGACGCGACCCGGTGGTCGTGGTCAGCGGAGACCGCGACCTGCTGCAGTTGGTGGCCGACGAGCCGGTGCAGGTCCGGGTGCTCTACATCGGCCGGGGCCTGTCCAAAGCCGTCATGTTCGGCCCGGCCGAGGTCGCCGAGAAGTATCACGTTCCCCAAGGGCGTGCCGGAACGGCCTACGCCGAGCTGGCGCTGCTGCGCGGGGACCCCTCCGACG
>JAGQTQ010000166.1 GCA_020438905.1 Mycobacterium sp. | reverse complement strand
GCCACGCTGTAGCCGCCCTTGCGCAACGCGTTGGTCGGGGCGGTCATCGGCTCGATGCCCACCACGTCGTCGTTGCCGGGGGCGAAGATCTGCACCGCCGGGTAGCCGTGGTCGAAGACCACCTCGATGCGGCGGTCCCCGCCGGAGAGCGCGAACACCCCGCCCTGGGGCACCTCGTCGAACCCGTCGTCGAATACCCGCCCGTCCAGCCCCTCGGACTTGGCCGGCCAGTCTTCGGTGGCACCGGTCGGGATGCCCCAGTGGTCGACCGGCAGGTGTCGCATCGGCGGGGTCTCCAGGTGCCACTCCGAGCGCGGCACGTCCGGGATGGTCAGGTACGGGTGGAAGCCGAAGCACAGCGGTACCGAGGCCGAGGTGGTCGGGGTCACGGTGGTCTCGATGGTCAGCTCACGGTCGGCCACCGAGATGTCGAGGGTCACCACATGCGGGAACGGGAAGCTCGTCAGCAGCCGCGGCTGGCCGCCGAAGTCGAGGTCTGCGGTCAGCCGGTTGTCGGCCAGTTGCTTGACCAGCCAGCCCGGGTAGGCCGCCAGCACCCCGTGGATCACCAGGCCGTGCTCGTCGGAGCGCACCCCGCCGACACCAGGCGTCAGCGTCACCGCGCCGCCGTCGACGGCGTAGCCGTTGGCGCTGAGCCGGTTGGCCCACGGGTAGAGGATCGGGATGCCCATGGTCTTGCCGGTGGTCAGGTAGGCGTTGATCCCGCGGCGCTGACCGAGCAACTCGACACCACCGTCCGACAGCGATGTGCACACCATCCCCGCCGACGGAACGAAGGTGGCGGACAGCGCGGAGGACGGGTCTTTCAGGGTGATCGAGGGCAGCTGGGCCATCGTCGGATTGTGCCACGATCGGCCCGTCGTTGACCAAGCCACGGTTCTCAGCGGTGCTGGTCGATATAGGTGGTCAGATCGTCGATCGTGCGCAGGAAGGCGTACTGCGATTCGGGGATGTCGACCTCGAAGCGCTTGTGCAGCCGGACCAGGAAGTTCAGCCAGTCCATCGAGTCCAGGTCGACCTGATCGCGCAGCAGTTCGGTGTCGCTGAGGTCGCCCTCCTCGATCTCCGGGGCGATCGCGAGCAGTTCCGCCACCACGCCCGCCCGAATCTCATCCGTACTCATACGACTTTGCCTCCTAGAGTTCCTGCGGCCGCTGCAGCAGCCGGTCGATCTCGGCCAGGAACAGTGCGCCCCGGGCCCCGTCGCTGGCCCGGTGGTCGGCGGCCAGGCTGGACTGCACGGTGGTGGCCACCCGGATTCCGCCGTCGACCACGACCACCCGCTGGGCCGGCCGGCCGAAGCCCACGATGGCGACCTGATCGGGGTAGATCACTCCGAACACCGCGTCCACGCCCTTCTCGCCCAGGTTGGTCACGGTGATCGTCGGGTCCGACATCTCCGAGCTGCGCAGCGACCCGGCCCGGGCGCGGGCCACCAGGTCGGTCAGATCGGCCATCAGCTCGGCCAGCGGCTTTTCGGAGACGTCGTGGATGGCCGGGGCCACCAGGCCGCCGCCGCGCAGCGAGATCGCTACGCCGACGTGCTGGCCGGCGGCGGGCTGGAAACCGTCCTCGCGCCAGAACCCGTTGAACTCCGGGAACTTTCGCGCGGCCAGCGCCACCGCCTTGAGTTGCAGCACCGCCGGCAGCAGCCGTTCGGTGATCGGCCGGCCGGCGTTCTGTTCGGTCAACCAGGCCAGCGCGGCGTCCAGGATGATCTCGTTGGCCAGGTAGTAGTGCGGGATCTCCCGTTTGGAGCGGCTCATCGCCGCGGCGATCGAGGCGCGCATGGCCGCGCCGCGCTCGCGGGCTTTCTCCGCGGCGGACTTGGGCGCGCCGGTCGCCGGTCGCGGGGGAGCGGGCGGCGGTGGCGGCTTCTCGTGGTGGGCGGTGGCCGCAGCGTGCTCGACGTCGCGCAGGGTGATCGCGCCCTGCGGCCCGGTGCCGGTGAGCCCCTTGAGTTCCACGCCCAGGGCGGCGGCGGTCCGGCGGGCCACCGGGGACACCCACAGCCGGTGGCCGATCGGAGCCACGGGCGCGGCCGGGTGGGCAGTTTCGGTAGGGGCGGGTGCGGCGACAGCGGCGGGCTTGGGGGCGGCCGGTGCGCCCGGCTCCTCGCCGGGTTCGAGCAGCGTGGCCAGGGGGGTGCCGACGGCGACGGTCTGCCCGACCGGCACCAGTAACTCCTGCACGACGCCGTCGTGCCAGCACTCGATTTCCACTGCGGCCTTGGTGGTTTCGACGACGGCGACGATCTGGCCGCGGGTGACGGTGTCGCCGGGTTTGATCCGCCACTCGTCGAGGGTGCCCTCGTCCATGTCGGCGCCCAGGGTGGGCATCAGGAAGTCGATCATCGCGGGCTCTCGCCGAACAGGCCGCGCACCGCGGCGACGATCCCGTCCACCTGGGGCAGGGCGGCCTGTTCGAGGTGCTTGGCGTAGGGGATCGGCACCTCGGCGGTGCACACCCGGGCGATCGGCGCGTCGAGTTCGTAGAACCCCTGCTCGACGATCCGCGCGCTGATCTCCCCGGCCAGGCTGCCGGTGCGCCAGCCCTCGTCGACGACGACCACTCGGTGGGTCTTGCGTACCGACTCCAGCATGGTGGCGTCGTCCAGGGGGCGCAGCACCCGAAGGTCGATGACCTCGCAGTCGATTCCACCGCGGGCCAGTTCCTCGGCGGCCTCCAGTGCCTTGGGCAGGCAGCCCCCGTAGGTGATGACGGTGACGTCGCCGCCGGGCCGCCGGACCGCCGCCGTGCTGATGTCGGTCGACTCCAGCGACTCCAGGTCGTCGGTGATGTTGTACAGCGCGACGTGCTCGAAGATCACCACCGGATCGGGATGGGTCAGTGCGGTGCGCAGCATGCCGTAGGCGTCGGCGACGGTGGCCGGGGCGAGCACGGTGATCCCCGGGATGTGGGCGTACCAGTTCTCCAGGCTGTGCGAATGTTGTGCTGCCAGTTGACGTCCCGCGCCGGTGGCCATCCGCACCACGACCGGAACCGAGAACTGCCCGCCGGACATGTGCCGCAGGGCGGCAGCGGTGTTGACGATCTGGTCCAGCGCCAGCATGCTGAAGTTTACCGTCATGACCTCGACGATGGGCCGCAGCCCGTTCAGCGACGCCCCGATCCCGATCCCGACGAATCCCAGTTCGGACAGCGGGGTGTCGCGGATCCGCTCGGGCCCGAACTCTTCGAGCAGTCCCTTGGAGGCGGCATACGTCCCGCCGTAGCGGCCGACGTCCTCACCGAGCAGCACCACGGTCTCGTCGTCCCGCATGGCATCGGCGATCGCGTCGTGGACCGCGCTGCGATAGGTGGTCTTCACGCCGCGCCCTCCGGGGCCAGGGGAGTGCTCACATGCCGGCCCAGGGTCTCGACGTCCTCCCAGGTGCCGACTTCGGCGTAGTCGACGGCCTCGGCGATCTCGGCCGCGGCGGCCCGCTCCATCGCGGCGATGTCGTCGTCGTTCACCAGACCCTCGGCGGTGCACTTCTCGGTGAACAGTGTGATGGGGTCGCGTTCGCGCCAGGTCTGCACCTCGGCCTTGTCCCGGTACAACTCCGGGTCGAACATCGAGTGCGGCCGGAACCGGTAGGTGCGGAACTCGATGAAGAACGGGCCGCCCTTGGTGCGGATGTGCTCGACGGCCTCGCGCATGACGGCGTTGCAGGCCAGCACGTCCATCCCGTCGGCGCTGGCCGCCGGAACCCGGTAGGACTCCGCCTTGGCGGTCAGGTCGACCTGGGACAACTCCCGGTCGATCGCGGTCCCCATGGCGTAGCGGTTGTTCTCGCAGCAGAACAGCACCGGCAACTGCCACAGCTCGGCCATGTTCATCGACTCGTGGAACGCGCCCTCGGCGATCGCCCCCTCGCCGAAGTAGCAGGCGCTGACGCGGTTGCGCTTCAACTGGGCGTCGGCGAAGGCCAGCCCGGTGGCCAGCGGCAGTCCGCCGGCCACGATCGCGTTGCCGCCGTAGAACCGCCGGCTCGCGTCGAACAGGTGCATCGAGCCGCCGCGCCCGCCCGAGCAGCCCTCCTGCTTGCCGAACATCTCCGCCATGATCTTGGTCATCGGCACGCCGCGCAGCAGCGCGTGGGCGTGTTCGCGGTAGGTGGCCACCACCGCGTCCTCGGCCCCCAGCGCCCGCAACGACCCGGTGGCGACCGCCTCCTCGCCGACGTAGAGGTGCAGGAACCCGCGGATCTTGCCGGCGCTGTAGAGCTCAGCGCACTTCTCCTCCATGCGGCGCACCCGGATCATGTCGCGCAGCAGTTCCCGCGCCAGCCCCTGGTCGGTCGTCACTTCGCGCCCGTCTCCACGGTGGAGGTGTCGCCCTCGGGCAGGCCCAGTTCGCGGGCCTTGAGCAGCCGCCGCATGATCTTGCCGCTGCGGGTGTGCGGCAGGGCCTCGACGAAGTCGATCTCCTTGGGCGCAACGGCCGCTCCGAGGTGTTTGCGGGCATGCCCCATCAGGTCGCGGCGCAGATCTTCGTCGGCGGTGTAGCCGGATTTGAGCGTGACGAACGCCTTGACCACCGCGCCGTAGGTCGGGTCCGGTTTACCGATCACGGCCGCCTCGGCCACCGCCGGGTGGTCGGTCAGCACGTTCTCCACCTCGAACGGCCCGATCAGGTGCCCGGATGCCTTGATCACGTCGTCGGCACGGCCGACGAACCACAGGTAGCCGTCGGCGTCGCGCTTGACCAGGTCCCCGGACAGGTACAGCTCCCCGCCCGGGTCGGAGCGGAAGCACTTCCGGTAGCGCTCGGCCTGGTTGAGATAGCCGCGGAACATCGACGGCCACCCGACCCGCAGGGCCAGTTCGCCCTCCACGCCGGGCTCGTCGATCACCGTCACCGCGCCGTCGTGCTCGTCGGCGTCGCTGTGCTCGACGACGACGACGTCCACACCGGGCAGCGGACGGCCCATCGAGCCGGGTTTGATGTCGAAGGCCGGGGTGTTGGCCACCATGATTCCGCCGGTCTCGGTCTGCCACCAGTTGTCGTGGATCGGCAGGCCCAGCACCCGTTTGCCCCACCACACCGCCTCGGCGTTGAGCGGCTCGCCGACGCTGGCGATGAACCGCAGGTGCGGGAATCGGTATCCGGCCGCCAGTTCCGGACCGGCCTTGATCAGCATCCGGATCGCCGTCGGCGCGGTGTACCAGACGGTGACGGCCTGGTCCTGCAGGATCCGGTACCAGCGCTGGGCGTCGAACTCGGCCTCGTCGATGATCGAGGTGACCCCGTGTAGCAGCGGGGCGATGATCCCGTAGGAGGTTCCGGTGACCCAGCCGGGATCTGCGGTGCACCAGTAGATGTCGTCGGGATGAAGGTCCAGGGCGAAGAGTCCGGTGATGTAGTGCATGGCGACCGCGCCGTGCACGTGCTGGGCGCCCTTGGGGGTGCCGGTGGTGCCGGAGGTGAAGTGCAGCAGCGACGGGTCCTCGGCGGTGGTCGCCTCGATCGGGGCTTCGTCGCCGGCCTGCTCCATCAGGGCATGGAAGTTGTGAGTGCCGTCGATGTCCTGGTCCCCGACGATCAGGACGTGCTTGACCGACGGAAGCTGATCGCGGATCTTGGCGATCTTGCGCTTGTAGATCGCCGCGGTGGTCACCAGCACGTCAGCCGCCCCGATGTTGACCCGGGTGGCGATCGGCTCGGGGCCGAACGCGGAGAACAGCGGCGAGACCACGCTGCCGTTGCGCAGCGCCCCCAGCATGCTGACGTAGAGCTCCGGGACCCGACCCATAATGACGAAAACCTTGTCGCCCTTGCCGATTCCCAGCCCGCGCAACACATTGGTGAACTTTCGGGTCAGCAGGCCCAGTTCGGCGTAGCTGACGTCCCGGGTGCTCAGCGCCGCCTCGGGATCCGGCGGGGTGTCGGCGATGAAGCGCAGCGCGGTCTTGCCGGACTCGGGTCCCTGTGCGTGCCGGTCGACCGCGGCGTAGGCGATGTTGCAACCGGGTCCTGTTTCACCCGGCGCCATCCCGGCGCACAGTTCGGGAACCTGCGACCAGGTGAACCCCGCCCGGGTCGCCGTGTAGTCCTCGAAGTTCGGTGTGACCTTCAGATCGCTGGCGCCCTTGTGGATGATCGCCTCGTCGCCCATGACCCTCCTTCTACCGGCGCGGTGGCTCAAGGACGCCGTCACGCCGGGCGCGCGGGATGTTGGCCATCACCCGCTCGATCAGCGTGCTGTAGGCGCCGCCGTCGTTGATGATGTCCAGGCGCTTCAGCTGCCTCAGGAAGGCGTCGATACGCCGTTCCAGCGGCCAGTCCCAGTAGTCGCGGCGGGTGAACGGTGAACAGAGAAACTTCCAGGCGATGCCCTCGATCTCCTCGTGCGCATCACTTTTGGCCATAAGAGTCCCCCTGATTGCCACCCCTTAATTCATATGTGACCACACGGCGGCGGGAAAGGGGCGAAAGTCCCCGAAGTACTGGTCACGCCACCAGCGGGTCGTGTTGGATCCGCTCGGCCGGCGCACCGCCGTCGATCAGCGCCGCCTTGGTGGCCAGCACCATCTCCGGGCGTCCGCAGATCAGTATCTGCCGGTCGCACCAGCCGCCGTAGCCGCTGACGACCTCGGGCAGCCGTCCGGTCTGGCGCACGTGCAGACCCCGCGGCGGGCTGGCGTCGGGGTAGTCGGCGGCCCAGGGCGGGTCGATGTCGTAGTCGGAGACCGGCGAGACCGACAGCCACGGGTTGCAACTCGCGATCTCCCACAGGGTGCGCAGGTCGTACAACTCGCAGGGGTACCGGGCACCGAAGAACAGGTGTACCCGCGGGTTCTCGCCGAATCGCGCCAGATCCATGATGATGGCGCGCAGCGGTGCCAGCCCGGTGCTGCCGGCCACCATGAGCACGTCACCGCCGGCGCGGTCGACCCGAAGCCCGCCGTGCGGGTTGGACAGCCGCCAGCGGTCCCCGCGGCGGGCCTTGTTGACCAGGGCCGGGCTGACCGTCCCGCCGGGTACGGCGCGGACGTGGAACTCGATGAACCCGTCGGGGTCCGACGGGATGGCCGGGGACAGGTAGCGCCACCGGCGCGGGTGCTGGGGCACGCTGACGCTGACGTACTGGCCGGGGTGATACGGCATGGGCCCGTTGAGTCGCAACCGGATCACCGCGATGTCGCGGGACACCCGGTGGTGTTCGGTGACGGTGCCGTCCCACCACGGTGGCTGGCGGTCGGCACTGGCAGCCCCCGACATCGCCCCGGTGATCAGGGTGATGGCCGCCTCGGCGGCGTCGTCGACCGCGGCGCTCCACCGGTCGGCGAACTCGGCGCGCATCGCCGAGTACAGGGCGTCCCGCATCGTCTCGTAGTGGTGGGCCTTCACGCCGTACTTGCGGTGATCCCGGCCCAGCTGGGCCAGGAACGCCACCGGCTCCTCGGCGCGCTGGGCGGCGAACTCGCCGAACAGCCAGCGCAGTGCGTGGGTGAAGGCGTCGTGGTGGGCGCCCAGGTCGGCCGGGAACAGGGTGCGCACCGACTCGTCGGCCCGGAACCAGGTGGCGTAGAAGCGACCCATCAGGTTGCCGCATTGGACCGGGTCGTTCAGTGCGGCCTGCAGCACCCGCAGCGCGTCACGGTCATCGAGCCCCACGGCGCGATTCTAGGTCAGCCGCGAGGCGGCTAGAGGCTGTGAATTCCCTTGTACAGCAGGGCCGCACCGATGACGGCGAGGATCACCCCGACCATGGCGGAGTGGTTGTCCTCCATCCAGCGTTTGAGCTTGTTCAGCGGCTCGTCGAGTTGCTTTCCGGCCACCAGATATCCCAGCACCGGCAGCGCTACCGAGACCGAGGCCAGTGCGGTGAACACCGCGACGGCCTGCCAGGCCCCGGTGCGTCCCAGCGCGGCGGTGCCGATGGCCGCACCGGCCGCCGCGCACATCGCGAAGACCTTGACGTTGGCCACCGTCAGCGTGACCGCGGTGAGGAAGGCCCGCCCCGGCCCGGCCGAGGTCATCGCGCTGAGCCACTTGGGGGTGTGCTGGGCGCGGTGGCGGGTCATCCATCGGTAGCCGCCGAAGAGGAGCAGGGCCGCGCCGATGACGATGCGGACATACGGTGCCGCGGTGGACTTGCGATCCAGGCCGTCGGCCAGGTCGGAGGCCGCCACGAAGGCCGCGGTGATGACACCGATCCCGAGCACCCAGCCGGCCAGGAAGGCCAGCCCGGTCGGCCGCGGCTGCGGGGTGTGCAGCATCAGGATCGCGGGGATGATCGTCAGCGGCGAGAGCGCGATGACCAGCGCCAGCGGGATGAGCTCGGTCAGGTCCGAGGCGAGTCCGGTCATCACGGCAATCTAATCCGGCGCCCGGCGCAGTGTCCACGCCGGCACCCAGTGGGTCACCGCCTTGTGATGGGCGCCGTAGGCGATGTCGTAGGTGACCAGCCCCCACCACTCGCCCTGCTCGCACAGACCCCAGCAGCTCAGCGTTCCGGGCACCACGGCGTCCATCTGCAACCCCTGCGGGTGGTAGCGGCCCCTGCGGTGCGGGCGGCGCGGGAACAGTGCGGACAGATCGACCAGGACCGGTACCGGGGGGCGCACCGGGCGGAACGGGGTGGGCAGCGGCTGGCCGTTGTACCCGATCGCCGCGAGATCGCCCATGGTTCGATCGTATGTTCGATAACCGTTTAGGGCTGGAAAAGCGATCGGCCCGGCACTCCCGCGGGGGACGACCGGGCCGATCAGTTGGTGTATTTCCGGGGGCTACCCGGCGGCGCGGGCCGTCCGGGCGGTGCCTGCGGCGCGCTCGCCGCGCTGCCCGCCGCGCTCGGCGGCACCGGCGCGGCTCGTGGCGGCCTTCGCGGCCGCCCCTGCACCCCGGTCGGGCCTGGCCGTCTTGGCGGCATCACCGACGCTCGCGGCGGCATCGGCCGCAGCGGAGTCGGAGACCTGCTGTGCGGCAGGCTTCTCGGCGTCGGTTGCCTCCACGGTGCTCACCTCGGCATCGACCGCCTCGGCTGCCGGCGCACCGGCGGGTTCCTCAGTAGCCGCCGCGAGCGCCGCCGACGGAGCTGGGGCCACTGCGGCGGTCGGTGCGCAGCCGACGCACGGCGCCGGCTCGATGATGCCGAAGAACGGCTTGGCCAACTGTTGGGTGATGCCGGTGACGAGCGCGTTGAGCACGTCGCCGGGCACCTGCAGCATTTCCTGCGGGGTCAGGTTGCCCATCAGGCTGAACGTGTTGTTGACGCTCGTGCTCTGGGCGAACGTGCGGTCATAGCAGACACCCCCCAAGGCGCAGTAGCCCTTGTCGAGCAAGTCGGGGTTAGTGGCGACATCGGTCGGGGTCACCACATCGGAGTAGCCGATGTTGACCAGGATCTTCAGGGCCGGCTGCAGCATGTCGGCGATCGGGGTTCCGAGCCGGAACGGCAGTCCTGCGCTGCCGGGTGGGGCGAATGCCGCGGCGAGCCGGTCCAGAACGGTGTTGATGATCAGCGAGGGCAGCCGCAGTGGCAAAAGGATCGGCAGGTCGTCGTTCTTAAGGGTCAGGAAAGTGGCGGGGGCTGTGCCGAGAACGTTTGCCGGCGCGGCAGAGCCGGCGAAATAGGTGGCCAGGCCCGTTCCCAAAGCGGTATCGACGCCCGGGGCCACATACTGCCCGTTGATGCCGACGACGGACGCGGCATTCTGAAGGAAATTGTCGAGGCCTGAGGTCAGCAGGTAAGTCGGCGGCAGCGCTGCGAAAAGGGAGTTGATCAGCGAAACGGGGTTGGCCGACTGCGGAAAATCGGCGAGGGGGTTATAGGCCCACGTCAAGTCGATGACGTTGCTCTGCAGGAAAAGATAGTTGTCGGGCAGTTCGCCTGCGGCGGTGTTGTATTGATCGCAGGTAAGTCCGTTACCGCAGTTGGAGTTCACCCCGGTGACGGGGAAGCTGGAGTCGATCCCGGCCATGCTGAGGAGGGGTGCCAGGCGCGCGGCGATCCCCCCGTTGATGCGGAGAGGGTTGTTCAGGAGGAGGGAGACGACGTCGGTAGTGCTCGGCGTGTCATCCGGGACGGGTGCGCTCGTCGGACTCTGGCCGAGTTTGAGACCCGCTAGCAGGCTATAGCCGGGGTCGAGCACGTTGCCCGGGTTCGGTGTGCCGTCGTAGGGGTCACCGACGATGGGGAAAAGGGGCTGTGTATTAGCGGCCGTCCACATCGCGTTCACCGCGTCGCGGGCGCCGAAGGCCCCGAAACCGGACGCGAGAATGGGTGTCACCCGGCAGTTGGCCGTGGAGCTGAACCCGCACGGAGCTGCCGAGGAAGCTGGCTTCTCGGCCAAGGGAATCGCGTTCAGCGCGTTATAGACGTTCTGCGGGTTGGATTCGACCCAGTCGGTGGTCAACGCGAACCCCGGCAGCAGGGGAATCGACTTGATGCCGAGAGCGGAGACGATACCCAGTAGTGGGCCGGTCGCGATGGTCGGAATCTCGACCGTGTCCGCCGCCAGCGTCACGTCCGGGTTGTACACCGCGGCGTTGGCGGCTGGCGCGCTCACGCCCGCGGTGAGCGCGGTGGCGGTGACCGCAGACCCCGCCATTGCGAGCAGTTTCTTGGCGGTATGGCGCCGATCGGCTCGACGTGCCGCGCGATTGGGGCGAAGATTCAACACTCGATGTCCTCCGTTGTCGGGTGTGTGCTGACTCACACCCGGCTGACCGTAGACGAGGCAGGTCGGGCGGGCGGGCAAATCGGCAAAGTGTCGTTTCGCCCGCGTCGCTGCCTGTTCGCAGGTGACGGCCGTGGCGCGCCGAGATCTCTGTTCGACCGCAAAGATTAGCTGTGCTGTGCAGCGGTGCTGACGTGGCGAATCCTCCCCTGGGGTGGGGCTTGAGTCCGTAACGCGTTCAGCCCGGCCCCCGCGGGGGCCGGGCTGAACGGTGTCAGAGTTGTCCGGGGCTACCGGCGGCTGGCTGCCGCTGCCCGGGGGCCGGACCGCGTGGCGGACTCGGTGCCGGTGGCCGCCGACGTGCCCCGCGATGCCCGCGCACCGGCGCGGGTGGGTGCGGCGGTGTCGGCCTCGGCGTCCGCAGCGGCCTTGGCCGGTGCCGCGGTGACCGGGGCCGCGGCGGCCTCGACCGCCTCCAGGTCGGCCGGGGCGCTGTCCTGGGCTGCGGCGACAGCGGCCCGGGTCTCCACGGGGGCTGCGACTTCGGTCGCCGCGGCGGTCTGGGCCGCGGGCGCTTCCGGCGGGGTGACCACTAGCGCATCGCTGAGGTAGTGCCCCATGCCGATGAACGAGCCGATCGGTCCGACGGGCAGGCCGGGGAAACTGATCTGCCCCTGACGGACGTACACGGTGTCGAACCCCGTCCCGCCGGAGAAAGTAGTGGGCGGATTGGCGCTGTCGGGGACCAGCGAGCCGTCGGTCGGCATCGGTCCGGTTATCAGGCCGCCCAACCGCAGGCCGATCTCGTCGACGGGCAGGGAGCCGGGCTCGACGATCTGGTTGACGAGCGGGGTCAGATCGAGCAGCGCGCCGTTGAGGAAGCCGTTGACCAGGTTGGCCGGGATGTTGACGATTTCGTCGATGGCGCCGATGAAGTCGCTGGCCTCGATGGCGTCGACGATCGCGGTGACGCTGTTGATCAGGGCGGCCACCGGCGACAGCACTGGCCCGAGTAGGCCGAGCAGGGCGCCGGCTCCGTAGGAACCGAGGAACGTCGTGGCCGCGCCCAAAGTCGTCCAGATGCCGCAGTCACCACTTGTCTGGCACGGAGTTGTGAACAAGCCGTCGACCATGAATTGATTGATGGTCTGATTGAGGCCGAGCGGCCCGATTGCGCCAACTGGTGCGGCGGGTGTGGTGTTGGAGAGGTACGTACCCGAAGGTATGGGGGAAGTGTTACCCGAACCTGTCGGGCCGATGGGCAATTCAGCCACCTCCCCTTCGTCCCACGGCGCGGTGAACAGCTTCTGGATGTTGCCGAAGATCTGGCCGGGGATCAGGCCGGCGTTGCCGGAGGTGAGTTCCCCGAAGTAGGTGCCGATGTTGGCGATGACGGTCTGCAGGATCGGGAAGGGCTTTTCGAAGGCGAAGCCGATCAGTGCGCCGATGTTGTCGATGGAGTTCGTGATGGTGTCGACCCACGGGGTGATGGGGTCGAACGAGGAGGCCAGCAGCAGGTTGGCGGGGTCGGCGACGATGCGGTGCTGGACCGGTGCGGCGTAGCCGGTAACCGGCTGGACCGAGGACAGCGCGATGGCTCCCGCGCCGAGGGCCGCGATGCCGGCGGTGAGGTAGGTGCGGGCTGCCAGCTGCGTTTTCGTGGTGTTCATCGGCGCTCCTTCGGGAGGTGAATGTTTCGGAATATCGCGAAACTAGCAAATATGAAACACGATGAGAGGATTTTGGTGAATTTCTGCGTAACTGCTGTTGGAGGCGTTTTATATTCGGATGAAAGCTTGCTTGAAGTTAGTCTGCCTCGCTAATGGCGAAGTCGTGTCCGGGCATTCACGCGTTCCTTGTCCGGGCGCTTGGCGCCGCATGGCCGACTCCGTGCCGCCGATCTGATGCCGTACGGCCCTATCGGGAACCGAACGGGATTCGCTAGGGTTGAGCGGAACAGACTCAAGGTTTGCGGTGTTATACACCTCGACAAGCTTCTAACAGGAGAAACGGAGGACGTCGGAGCGTGGATTCTTTCAATCCGACCACCAAGACCCAGGCCGCGCTGACCGCGGCCCTGCAGGCCGCCAGCGCGGCCGGCAACCCTGAGATCCGGCCCGCCCACCTGCTGATGGCCCTGCTCACCCAGACCGACGGCATCGCCGGTCCGCTGCTGGAGGCCGTCGGGGTCGATCCGGCGACCGTCCGCAGCCAGGACCAGGCCCTCGTGGATCGGCTGCCCACCAGCAGCGGCGCCACCTCGCAGCCGCAGCTGTCCCGGGAGTCGCTGGCCGCGATCAACACCG
>JAGQTQ010000165.1:862-7827 GCA_020438905.1 Mycobacterium sp. | reverse complement strand
CGGGTGCGGGGTTCTTGGTGAGCGGGACATGGGTGGTGCAGGCACAGTCACCGTTGACGATCGATGCCAGCCGCTGCACGTGGGTGCCCAGGATGTCCGAGATGGCTTGCTTCTCGGCCTCACACAGCTCCGGGAACTCCTCGGCCACATGGGAAACCGGGCAGTGATGCTGGCAGATCTCGATCCCGCCCCGCGGCGCGCCCACCCGGGTCGCCGTGGTGGCGTAACCGGCCCGGGTCAGGGCGTCGGAGACCTGACCGGCGGCATCCTCGACCGCGCCCGGATCGGCAGAGTCGGCAGGCTCGACCACCTCCAGGATGCTGTCGATACGACGCCGGGCGAAGGCCCGGACCGCCTCATCACCGCCGATCTCGCGCAGCTGGCGCATGGCAGCCGAGGCAAGATCGTCATAGGCGTGCTCGAGTTTGGCCCGGCCGGCCGGGGTGAGCCGGTAACGCTTGGCAGGCCGCCCCCGGCCGGCCTGCTGCCAGGCCGCGGCCGGATTTGCCTCCGCGTCGCCGCCGTCGACCAGGGCGTCGAGGTGGCGGCGAACGCCGGCAGCGGAGATTCCCAGCCTGCGGCCGATCTCGGCGGCAGTGATCGAACCCGATTCCAGCAGCAATCTCACGATGGCGCGACGGGTGCGGCCCTCCTGCACCGAGACCGCCGAAGGCACCGGCGAGACCGGCGTCGGCGAGTCGTCCGGCAGGATTTTCACAACACTAGTGTGACGCAATTAAGAATCCGGGTCCAGTAAGGGTAGCCTCACCCGGTTCGGCTCCCGCCCTCGGCCGGATTGCTCCCGCCCTCGGCCGGATAGAGTGCTCTGGTGGCAGCCCGCCAACACTCCCTCAGCTTCTCAATCGCAAGCTGGCACGGCGACGAGCGGGCCGTGGGATCCCCGCTCAACGGCCTCGAGCTGCGTGCCATGCACCGCACCCGGCTCTTTGGGGCGACCGGAACCGTCCTGATGGCCATCGGAGCGCTGGGCGCCGGGGCCCGCCCGGTGGTGCAGGACCCCACCTTCGGGGTGCGCCTGCTCAACCTGCCGTCCAGAATTCAGACCGTCTCGCTGACGATGACGACGACCGGGGCGGTGATGATGGCGCTGGCCTGGCTGATGCTGGGCCGCTTCGCGCTCGGCCCGCGGCGGATGTCGCGCAGTCAGCTGGACCGCACCCTGCTGCTGTGGATGCTGCCTCTGCTGATCGCACCGCCGATGTACAGCAAGGACGTCTACTCCTATCTGGCGCAGAGCCAGATCACCCGGGTCGGTCTGGACCCCTACAAGGTGGGCCCCGCACCCGGACTCGGGCTCGACCACGTGTTCACCTCCTCGGTGCCCAGCCTGTGGCGCGAGACGCCGGCGCCCTACGGTCCGTTGTTCCTATGGATCGGCCGGGGCATCTCGGCCCTGACCGGAGAGAACGTCGTCGCCGCGGTGCTGGCCCACCGGCTGGTCGTGCTGATCGGGGTGGGCCTGATCGTCTGGGCCACCCCCCGCTTGGCGCGTCGCTGCGGCGTCGCCGAGGTCACCGCGCTGTGGCTGGGCGCGGCCAACCCGCTGCTGCTGATGCACCTGGTGGCCGGCATCCACAACGAGGCCCTGATGCTCGGGCTGATGCTGACCGGCACCGAAATGGCGCTGCGCGGCATCGACGACGCCCGGCCGATTCTCCCTCGGCCGCCGGCGTGGCCCCGATCGGCGGCCGAATGGCAGCAGTGGGCTCCGCTCGCGCTTGTGTTGAGCGGCACCGTATTGATCACGCTGTCCTCGCAGGTAAAACTTCCGGGCCTGCTGGCCCTCGGGTTCACGGCGATGGCCCTGGCCCATCGGTGGGGCGGCACGCTCAAGGCCTTCCTCGCGGCCGGCACCCTGATGGCATCGGTCTCGGTGGCGGTGATGGCCCTGGTCGGCTGGGCGAGTGGACTGGGCTTCGGCTGGTTGTTCACCCTGGGCACGGCGAATGTGGTGCGCAGCTGGATGTCGCCGCCGACGCTGCTGGCGCTGGCCACCGGGCAGGTGGGCATCCTGCTCGGCCTGGGCGACCACACCACCGCGGTGCTCTCGCTGACCCGCGCGATGGGCGTGCTCATCATCGCGGTCGTGGTGAGCTGGCTGCTGCTTTCGGTGCTGCGTGGGCGGCTGCACCCGGTCGGCGGGCTGGGGGTGGCCCTGGGCGCGACGGTGCTGCTGTTCCCGGTGGTCCAGCCGTGGTACCTGCTGTGGGCCATCATCCCGCTGGCGGCCTGGGCGACCCGTCCGAGATTCCGCATCGCGGCGATCGCGGGCACCCTGATCGTCGGGATCTTCGGGCCGACCGCCAACGGCGACCGCTTCACGCTGTTCCAGATCCTGGATGCGACGCTGGCCAGCGCCGTGATCGTGGTGCTGCTGATCGGGTTGACCTTCAACCGGTTGCCGTGGCGCCGCGTACCGGGAACCGACGAGCGCTATAGCGGCGAGGATGTCGACGCGCGCCCCGGCGACGGCCCATCACGGCAACCACCGGCGAGCGGCCCCGCACGCGACGCTTACGCTGAGTCCCCGTGAGTCCTGGCTCCCCCACCCCGGTGCGCTTGCGCGGGGTTTCGAAGCGGTACGGGTCAACCCTGGCGGTGTCCGACCTCGACCTCGACGTCGCGCGCAGCGAAGTGCTGGCCCTGCTCGGGCCGAACGGCGCCGGCAAGACGACGACGGTGGAGATGTGCGAGGGGTTCGTCCGGCCCGACGCGGGCACGATCGAGGTGCTCGGACTGGACCCGATCGCCGACAACGCCCGGGTCCGGGAGCGGATCGGCGTCATGCTCCAGGGCGGCGGCGGCTACCCCGCCGCCCGCGCCGGGGAGATGCTCAACCTGGTGGCCTCCTATGCGGCGCGGCCGCTGGATCCGGACTGGCTGTTGACCACGCTCGGCCTGCGTGAGGCGGCCCGCACCACCTACCGGCGGCTCTCCGGAGGCCAGCAGCAGCGGCTCGCGCTGGCCTGCGCGATCGTCGGCCGCCCGGAACTGGTGTTCCTCGATGAACCGACGGCGGGGATGGACGCCCACGCCAGGTTGGTGGTGTGGGAACTCATCGACGCGCTGCGCCGCGACGGCGTCACCGTGGTGCTGACCACCCATCAACTCCGGGAGGCCGAGGAACTGGCCGATCGGATCGTCATCATCGACCACGGCTCCCCGGTCGCCTCGGGAACCCCGGCCGAATTGATGCGCAACGGCTCCGAGGACCAGCTGCGGTTCACCGCACCCCGGAAACTGGACCTCTCGCTGCTGGTCTCGGCGCTGCCGGAGGGCTACCGGGCCGCTGAGCGGACCCCGGGTGAGTACCTGGTCGAAGGCAAGATCGACCCGCAGGTGCTGGCCACCGTGACCGCGTGGTGCGCGCGGCTGGACATCCTGGCCACCGACCTTCGGGTGGAGCAGCGCAGCCTGGAGGACGTGTTTCTGGAGCTGACCGGCAAGGAGCTGCGGTCGTGAGCGAAGACCAGAGCGGGACCCACTCATCGAGCGCGCGCTCAGCGCGCGAAATCGCGCGGAATACCGCAGTGACGGTATGCTCGGCGGGGAGGCCGGTATGACCGGTCAACTGTTCCCCGCCGGAACCTTCACTCCCGATCCGCGGCCTAGCAGCGTGTCGCGGATGCTGGCCGCGCAGTACGGACTCGAGCTGAAGCTGTTGCTGCGCAACGGCGAGCAGTTGCTGCTGACCATGTTCATCCCGATCACCCTGCTGATCGGGCTCAGCCTGCTCCCGCTCGGCTCGTTCGGCGAGAACCGGGTGGCGGTGTTCGTGCCGGCGATCATGGCGCTGGCGGTGATCTCCACGGCGTTCACCGGACAGGCCATCGCGGTCGCGTTCGACCGCCGCTACGGCGCCCTGAAGCGACTCGGCGCCACCGCCCTACCGGTGTGGGGCATCATTACGGGCAAGGCGCTGGCCGTGGTCTCGGTGGTGTTCCTCCAGGCACTGCTGCTCGGGGGGATCGGAATGTCGCTGGGCTGGCGGCCGCACCCGGGTGGCCTGCTGCTGGGCGCGGCGATCATCGCGCTGGGCACCGCGACGTTCGCCGCGATGGGCCTGTTGCTCGGGGGGACGCTGCGCGCCGAGATCGTCCTCGCCGTGGCCAACCTTTTGTGGTTCGTCTTCGCCGGGTTCGGGGCGCTGACCCTGGACACCGCCACCGTCCCCGAGGCGCTGGCCTGGGTGGCCCGCTTGACGCCGTCGGGGGCGTTGACCGAGGCGTTGTCCCAGGCGACCGCTTCCCACGCCATGACACTGTCGGTCGACTGGTTCGGCATTGCCGTGCTGGCGGTCTGGGGCGCGGTATCCGCGGCCGCCGCGCTGCGCTGGTTCCGGTTCACCTGATGCGGCGGGCACTCTCTAGGATCGGGCGGTGACGTTCATCCGGCGGCTGGTGAATCTGCTTCCGCTGCCCAGCGTTCGGACCCAGCGCCTCATCGCCGCTGCCGTCGTCCTGAGCCAGGCGCTGATCTCGGTCACCGGGTCGGTCGTGCGGGTCACCGCCTCCGGCCTGGGCTGTCCCACGTGGCCGCAGTGCTTCCCCGGCAGCTTCGTCCCGGTGCCGCACGCCGAGGTGCCGGGTATCCATCAGGCCGTCGAGTTCGGCAACCGCCTGATCACCTTCGTGGTGGTGCTCACCGCCCTGCTGGCGGTGCTGGCCGTCACCCGGGCCGGGCGTCGGCGGGAGGTGCTGGTGTACGCGTGGCTGATGCCCGCCTCCACCGTCCTGCAGGCGGTCATCGGCGGTATCACGGTGCGCACCGGCCTGCTGTGGTGGACGGTGGCGATCCACCTGCTGGTGTCGATGGCCATGGTGTGGGTGGCCACGTTGCTCTACGTCAAGATCGGGCAACCCGATGACGGCGTCCCCGTCGCCGTGGTCCCGAAGCCGTTGCGGCTGTTGACGGTTCTGAGCGCGGTCATGCTCAGCGCAACCCTGGTGAGCGGCACCCTGGTCACCGGCGCGGGACCGCATGCGGGCGACAAGAGCCCGGAGCGCACGGTCCCCCGCCTCGAGGTGGAGATCGTCACCCTGGCCCACGCCCACGCCACACTGCTGGTGAGCTACCTCAGCCTGCTGATCGGCCTCGGGGCCGGACTGCTGGCCCTCGGGGCTCCGCAGCAGGTGAGACGCCGACTGGCAGTGCTGGTGGGCCTGGTCGCGGCCCAGTCGCTGGTTGGCCTTGTCCAGTACCACACCGGGGTGCCGGCCGCCCTGGTCGCAACCCACGTCGCCGGCGCTGCCGCCTGCACCGTCGGGACCGCGGCGTTATGGGCGTCGATGAGAGAGCGGACCGAGCCCCAGACGCTCGCAGGCTGATTCCACCGCGATCGCGAACCGGCGCTGCCGGCGGCCGCGAGCGCCGTCGTCGAGTTGGCGCCACCCCAGTGCCGGTTCGATGAGTTCCAACTCCAGGAGCACCGCGTCACCCCCGTCACCGATCACGTCAACGCGGGCGTAGAGCACCTCCTCCGGCGTTATCCCGACATGGGCACAGCCGGCCGCCAGAGCAGCCCGGCCGAGGTCCCAGACCTCGAAGTCGGGATCGGCGAGGGCAAGATTCTCGGCCGCAAACACCCCGGAGTCGTCCAGTTCCGGCGCCCGGCCGTCCGGCGGCAGGATCGGACCTTTGGTGAACGCGTGCGACTGCTTGCCGCCGATGAACACCAGCGCGGTCTCACCCGCCTCCACCCTCGGATCGTAGGACTGGACCAGCACGGCTCGGCCCCGGTCCAGAATCGACGCGGCGTGAGCGGTGGCCGGCGAACGATCGGTGAACCGCAGGGTGTCGATCGAGCCCGCACCGACGGCGGGCTTGACCACCAGCTCGCCGTCCGGCAGGGTCGGGCGATCGCCGGGTTCGAAGAACCACGAGGGGACGGTGGGCACCCCGGCGGCGGCCAGATCCCGCAGGTAGTGCTTGTCGCTGTTCCATTCCACCAGCGCCGGCGGGTTGAGCAGGTTGCGCACCCGCCTGCTCCAGGCCAGGAATTCCTCGCGGCGCTCCGCGTAGTCCCATGTGGCACGCAGGATCACCAGGTCGGCGGTCTCGGTTCGAGGATCGTCCCAGGACATCCAACGCGCGTACAGGCCGCGGCGCCGCAGGGCCGCCACCAGACCGTCGTCGTCCCCGTCGCCGGAGTCCAGCTGCGAACAGGAGGCCAGCACGATCTTCGGGTGGAACAGATCCGGCCGGGCCAGCTTCATCGCAACCCCTCCGGGCCGGTGATTGCCGTGGTGTGCCATATGGGGAAGCGCATGGGGGGATGATAGTGACATGCATGCGGTGGAAGTCGCCGAGACGGGCGGCCCGGAGGTTCTGCGCTACGTCGAGCGGCCCCGGCCCTCCCCCGGCCCGGGCGAGGTGCTCATCGAGGCCGAGGCCATCGGGGTCAACTACATCGACACCTACTTCCGCTCCGGCCTGTACCCGCGGGAGTTGCCGTTCGTCGCCGGCCAGGAGGTGTGCGGCCGGGTGGCGGAGGTCGGCGAAGACGTCGCCGCCATCAACGTCGGCGATCGCGTGGTCACCGCCAACGCGGTCGGCGCCTACGCCGAGTACACCACGGCGTCAGCGGATTTCGTGGCCTACGTCCCCGACGCCGTTCGCTCCGATGCCATCGCGTCGGCCCTTCTGAAGGGGATGACGGCGCACTACCTGATCAAGTCGGTCCATCAGGTCCAGCCCCAGGATTTCCTGCTGGTTCACGCCGGCGCCGGCGGCGTCGGCCTGCTGCTGACGCAGTGGGCGACCAGTATCGGCGCGCGGGTGATCACCACCGCCTCGACGCCGGAGAAGGCCGAACTGTCGCGGCAGGCCGGAGCGATCGAGGTTCTGGACTACCCCGAAGACCCGGCCGAGTTCGGCCAGCGGGTGCGGGCGCTGACCGCCGGGCGCGGGGTGGCCGCCGCGTACGACGGCGTGGGCCGGACGAC
>JAGQTQ010000165.1:0-801 GCA_020438905.1 Mycobacterium sp. | reverse complement strand
GGGCCGGTGCCCCCAGTCGATCCGCAGCGGCTCAACACCGCCGGTTCGGTGTACCTGACCCGGCCGAACCTCGGCCACTTCATCCGCACGCCCGACGAGTTCGCCTGGCGGGCCGGTGAGCTGTTGGACGCGATCGCCGACGGTTCGGTCACCGTGACGGTGGGCGGTCACTATCCGCTGGCCGAAGCCCAACGCGCGCACGAGGACCTGCAGGGCCGCCGGACGACGGGTTCCGTGGTTCTGCTGCCCTGAAACCCCAGCGCGCAGACCCGCCTCACCCGGCGCGAGCAGACGCAAATGACCCCGAAACCCGGCGTGTCGCGGACGTTTTGCGTCTGCTCGCGCCAGAAGCGGGCTTTAGAACAGGGTCGGCAGCGGGATGACCGAGTCGACGGCCAGCGCGACGAACACCGCGGCCAGGTAGTTGTTCGACTGCAGGAACAGCCGCAGCGGCTTGACCGGGTCGCCACGCAGCACCCCGGCATGGAGCCGGTGCGCCAGGGTGAGGAACCAGGCACCGGCCAGTGCCGCCACCGAGGCATAGAGCCAGCCCGCGGCCGGGACCAGGGCCAGGGTGGCCGCCACGGTCAGCCAGGTGTAGATGACGACCTGCTTGGTGACCTGACGCTCGGTGGCCACCACGGGCAGCATCGGCACACCCGCGGCGCGGTAGTCCTCCTTGTACTTCATGGCCAGCGCCCAGGTGTGCGGCGGAGTCCAGAAGAAGATGATGGCGAACATCGCCAGCGCCTGCCAGCCGATGGTGCCGGTGACCGCCGACCAGCCGATCATCACCGGCAT
>JAGQTQ010000164.1 GCA_020438905.1 Mycobacterium sp. | reverse complement strand
CCGCTCACCAAGAACCCCGCACCCGTCAACGAGCCAACCCACAACGAGCAAGGAGCGCCGTCATGACGACCGCACCAGAAGCCCAGCCGCTCAGCCAAGAGGAGACCATCGCCTCGCTCGGCCGGTACGGCTACGGCTGGGCCGACTCCGACACCGCCGGGGCCAGTGCGCAGCGCGGGCTTTCCGAGGCGGTGGTGCGCGACATCTCGGCGAAGAAGGACGAGCCGGAGTGGATGCTCGACGTCCGCCTGCGGGCGCTCCGCACCTTCGACAAGAAGCCGATGCCCCGGTGGGGCTCGGAGCTGTCGGGCATCGACTTCGACAACATCAAGTATTTCGTACGGTCCACCGAGAAGCAGGCGACCTCGTGGGAGGAACTGCCCGAGGACATCAAGCGGACGTATGACCGCCTGGGCATCCCAGAGGCCGAGAAGCAGCGGCTGGTGGCGGGTGTAGCGGCCCAGTACGAGAGCGAAGTTGTGTACCACCAGATTCGGGAAGACCTTGAGGCACAAGGGGTTATCTTCCTCGACACCGATACCGGACTGAAAGAGCACCCGGAGATCTTCAAGCAGTACTTCGGCACCGTGATCCCGGCCGGGGACAACAAGTTCTCAGCGCTCAACACCGCGGTGTGGTCCGGCGGTTCGTTCATCTACGTGCCGCCGGGCGTGCATGTCGACATCCCGTTGCAGGCCTACTTCCGGATCAACACCGAGAACATGGGCCAGTTCGAGCGGACCCTGATCATCGCCGACGAGGGGTCCTACGTGCACTACGTCGAGGGCTGCACCGCGCCCATCTACAAGAGCGACTCGCTGCATTCGGCGGTGGTCGAGATCATCGTCAAACCCCATGCGCGGGTGCGGTACACGACCATCCAGAACTGGTCCAACAACGTCTACAACCTGGTCACGAAGCGGGCCCGTGCCGAGGCCGGCGCAACGATGGAGTGGATCGACGGCAACATCGGCTCCAAGGTCACCATGAAGTATCCGGCGGTGTGGATGACCGGCGAGCACGCCAAGGGGGAGGTGCTCTCGATCGCCTTCGCCGGCGAGGGTCAGCACCAGGACACCGGCGCCAAGATGCTGCACCTGGCCCCGAACACCTCGAGCAATATCGTGTCCAAGTCGGTCGCCCGGGGCGGAGGCCGGGCCTCCTACCGCGGCCTGGTCCAGGTCAACAAGGGCGCCCACGGCTCGCGGTCCAGCGTCAAATGCGATGCGCTGCTGGTCGACACCGTCAGCCGCAGCGACACCTATCCCTACGTCGACATCCGTGAGGACGACGTCACCATGGGTCACGAGGCCACCGTCTCGAAGGTCAGCGAGGACCAGATGTTCTACCTGATGAGCCGCGGGCTCACCGAGGACGAGGCGATGGCGATGGTGGTCCGCGGGTTCGTCGAGCCGATCGCCAAGGAGTTGCCGATGGAATATGCCCTCGAACTCAACCGGCTGATCGAACTGCAGATGGAAGGGGCGGTCGGCTGATGACGAATCTGACCGAGGCGGTGGAGGGTTCGTCCGCCATCTCCGTTAACAAAGGCGAGCAGTTCAGTTCCTTCGACGTCGACGCCTTCGAGGTGCCGGGCGGCCGCGACGAGCTGTGGCGGTTCACCCCGCTGAAGCGGTTGCGCGGCCTGCACGACGGGTCGGCGCCGGCGACCGGAAACGCGACGGTCACCGTCGCTGAGCGGCCCGGTGTGAGCGTCGAGACCGTCGGCCGTGGCGACCGGCGCCTCGGGGAAGCCGGCGTTCCCGCCGATCGCGTTGCCGCCCAGGCGTTCTCGGCGTTCGAGCAGGCCACGATCGTCACCGTCGCCGACGCAACCGCGATCGGTGACCCGGTGGATATCTCGGTCAGTGGTCCCGGATCGGGCAGGACTGCCTACGGCCACCTGCAGATCAGGGCCGGGCGCCTGGCCGAGGCGGTCTTCGTCATCGACCTTCGCGGCAGCGGGACCTACGCGGACAACGTTGAGTTCGTCCTCGACGACGGTGCGCGCGTCACCGTCGTGTGGATCGCCGACTGGGCCGACGACATGGTGCATGTCAGCGCGCAGCACGCTCGGTTGGGCCGCGACGCCGTGCTGCGTCACGTCGCGGTGACCCTGGGCGGAGAGGTGGTGCGGATGGCCGCCACGGTGCGGTTCGACGCCCCCGGCGGCGACGCCGAGCTGCTCGGCCTGTATTTCGCCGACACCGGCCAGCATCTTGAGTCGCGGTTGCTGGTGGACCACGCCCAGCCCAACTGCCGCTCCAACGTCCTCTACAAGGGCGCGTTGCAAGGCGACCCGGCGGCCACCGGCCCCGACGCCCACACCGTCTGGGTGGGCGACGTACTGATCCGCGCCGAAGCCACCGGTACCGACACCTTCGAGGTCAACCGCAATCTGGTGCTGACCGACGGCGCCCGCGCCGATTCGGTGCCCAACCTCGAGATCGAGACCGGCGAGATCGTCGGGGCCGGGCATGCCAGTGCCACCGGCCGTTTCGATGACGAGCAGCTGTTCTACCTGCAGGCCAGGGGTATCCCCGAGGATCAGGCCCGCCGACTGGTGGTTCGCGGTTTCTTCGGGGAGATCATCTCCAAGATCGCCGTTCCGGCGGTCCGCGACCGATTGACCGACGCCATCGAAAAAGAATTGGCCTTCACCGAATCGAGAACTGACGCATGAGCACCCAGAACACATCCACGCTGGAGATCAAGGATCTGCACGTCGCGGTCGCCAACGCCGACGGCTCAGAGAAGGAGATCCTCAAGGGCGTGAACCTGACGGTGAAATCAGGGGAGACCCA
Source organism: Mycobacterium sp. (assembly GCA_020438905.1). Lineage (GTDB taxonomy): Bacteria > Actinomycetota > Actinomycetes > Mycobacteriales > Mycobacteriaceae > Mycobacterium. Next base: position 135 of record JAGQTQ010000164.1, on the reverse strand, counting down.
TGCCGTCATGGGCCCCAACGGATCCGGCAAGTCGACGTTGTCCTATGCCATCGCCGGGCATCCCAAATACCACGTCACCTCGGGGTCGATCACCCTCGACGGTGAGGACGTCCTGGAGATGAGCGTCGACGAGCG
>JAGQTQ010000163.1 GCA_020438905.1 Mycobacterium sp. | reverse complement strand
CCAGCGCCTTGTTGACGGTCTCGCGCGAGGCCCCGACGAGTTGGGCGATCTCCTCCTGCGTCAGGTCGTGGGTGACCCGCATGGCGCCGCCCTCCTGGGTCCCGAAGCGCTGTGCCAGCTGGAGTAGTTGTTTGGCCACCCGGCCCGGGACGTCGGTGAAGATCAGGTCGGCCAGGTTGTTGTTCGTGCGACGCAGCCGACGGGCCAGCACCCGCAGCAGCTGTTCGGCGATCTCGGGCCGGTCGGCGATCCACGCCTTGAGCGCGTCGCGGTCCATCGAGACCGCCCGCACCTCGGTGATCGTGGTGGCGCTCGACGTCCTGGGTCCCGGGTCGAAGATGGACAGTTCGCCGAACATGTCCGACGGGCCCATGATGGTCAGCAGGTTCTCCCGGCCGTCGGGGGAGCGGCGGCCGATCTTCACCTTGCCGGAGGTGATGATGTAGAGCCGGTCGCCGGGTTCGCCCTCGGAGAAGACGGTATGGCCGCGAGGGAAGTCCACCGGCTGAAGCTGTTTGGTCAGCGCGGCAACGGCGGTGGGATCGACCCCTTGGAAGATGCCGGCCCTCGCCAGGATCTCGTCCACGTTGTCCCTCTCAGCTCATCGGAGACCGGTTGCGCGCGCGCAGTACCGCGGCGACTTTCCCTTTGTGATGGTTAGTCGATCTCGGTTACGCGCCAACGCTACACACGATTGGCCGGTCCGGATGGCTGAAACAGCGGATTCGGCCGGGTGGGCAGGCCCGGCTCGTCCACCAGGAAAACCGGATCCAGTCGGGCCTGGGGCTCGACGCCGGAGAACTCGTTCAAAGTCCGCTGGGCGGCCCTCTCCCGCGCGGTGCGCGCGGCCTGCTCGAGACGGGTGACGAGTTGGCAGGCGCTCGGCCGTTCGCCGTGGACCATGCGCTCCAGCCGCTGTAATCCGACCGTGCAGATCATCAGCAGCCCGGGGAAGAACACCACGAACAACCAGGACATAGCGGGGAAGTTAACCGTCGTCACGTCTCATCGGGATCACGAAATGCCACCGGTCTGTCGGCGGTCAGTACCCTGGCACCGTGACGGCGGGTTCCCCCAGGACGGTCTCGAAGTGGGACAACGAGACTCATCTCGGACTGGTCCGTCGGGCGCGCCGGATGAACCGGTCGCTGGCCAGGGCCTTCCCGCACGTCTACTGCGAACTGGACTTCACCAATCCGCTGGAGCTCACGGTCGCCACCATCCTGTCGGCCCAGAGCACCGACAAACGGGTGAACCTCACCACGCCGGCCCTGTTCGCCAGGTACCGGACCGCGCTGGACTACGCGCAAGCCGATCGCGCTGAACTCGAGCAGATGATCCGGCCCACCGGCTTCTACCGCAACAAGGCCAACGCACTGATGGGGCTGGGACGAGCGCTCGTCGAACGCTTCCACGGCGAGGTCCCGCACACCATGGCCGAACTGGTGACCCTGCCCGGAATTGGGCGCAAGACCGCCAACGTCGTGCTCGGCAACGCCTTCGGAATTCCCGGCATCACCGTCGACACCCATTTCGGCCGACTGGTGCGGCGCTGGCGCTGGACCGCCGAAACAGATCCGGTCAAGGTCGAGCACGCCGTCGGCAAGCTCATCGAGCGTCGCGAATGGACACTGCTGAGCCACCGCGTGATCTTCCACGGCCGGCGGGTCTGTCATGCCCGCAAGCCGGCCTGCGGGGTCTGTGTGCTAGCCAGGGACTGCCCGTCGTACGGGACCGGTCCGACCGAACCGCTGGTCGCCGCCGAATTGGTTCGCGGACCCGAGACCGAGCACCTCCTCGCGCTGGCCGGGTTGTAAACCCATGGGTACATCCACGCGCTGGACGGTCGGGGTGCTGGCGGTTCTGACGGCGTTGACCGTCGCATTGGCACTGGAGTTCGTCGAGGGTCCGACCCAGCCGAATGGGCCGGCCGAACAGGTCTCGCGAACTCACCGGGAGGCCGACAGTCCCGAGGCGCTGGCCGGACCTCGTCGGCAAGCGGACCTGCCGCCGTGTCCGGCCGACGGCACCGGTGATGGTCCGGCCGCCCTGCGGGGAGTCGTCGTCGAGTGCGCGGCCGACGGGGCGCAGGTGGATGTGGCCAGGATGCTGGCCGGTCGGGCCGTGGTGCTCAACCTGTGGGCGTACTGGTGCGGCCCGTGCGCCGATGAACTGCCGGCCTTGCAGCAGTATCAGCGTCAGGCGGGGGACGCGGTGAGCGTGGTGACGGTCCATCAGGACGAGAACGAGACCGCCGCGCTGCTGAAATTGGCCGAACTCGGGGTCAGCTTGCCCACCCTGCAGGACGGTCGACGCAGTATCGCCGCCGCGCTCAACCTGCCCAACGTGATGCCCGCGACCGTGGTCGTTCGCCCGGACGGTAGCCTCGCGCGAGTCCTGCCACAACCCTTCACCAGTGCCGATGAGATCTCCGCGGCCGTCGATTCCGCACTGCGATGACACCGGACACTGCGATGACGCCGGACGGGAGCAGTCGGGTGAGTGCATCCGATCCGTTGCGCCCCCAGGTGCGCCCGGCGTGGCTGGCGTCCCTGGTCGACAACGTCGAGCGGGTGCCGCATGCCTACCGCCGGCGGGTTCCCGCCGAGATGCTGACGGCGCTGGAGGGGGCGCGAAGCCAGGCCGAGGCGGCCCGGTCGGGTCGGGACGCCGCGGTGCTGGTGCTTTTCTCCGGCCCCCATGCCGATGACCCGGTCGGCCGGGTCCCCGAATTCGCCGACCTGTTGCTCACCGTGCGGGCCGGATCCCTGCGCCACCACGCCGGCCAAGCCGCCTTTCCGGGCGGGGCCGCCGACCCGGGTGACGCCGGCCCGGTGGACACCGCGCTGCGCGAGGCCCGCGAGGAGACCGGTATCGACCCAGCCCGGCTGCACCCGCTGGCGACGCTGGAGCGGATGTTCATCCCACCGTCGGGGTTTCACGTGGTTCCGGTTCTGGCCTACTCGCCGGACCCCGGCCCGGTCGCGGTCGTCGACCAGTCGGAGACGGCGGTGGTGGCGCGGGTGCCGCTTCGGGCCTTCGTCAACCCGGAGAACCGGCTGATGGTCTGCCGTTCGGGTGCCGAACGGCGCTATGCCGGCCCGGCCTTCCTGCTCAACGAGATGTTGGTGTGGGGTTTCACCGGTCACGTAATCTCGGCGATGCTCGATGTCGCCGGCTGGGCGCAGGAGTGGGATACCGAGGACGTTCGGGAACTTGACGAGGCGATGGCACTCGTCGGCAAGGACAGTGAGGAGCCGCTGTGACGAGTTCGCAATGGCTGGATATCGCCGTGATCGGCATTGCCCTGATCGCGGCGATATCCGGATGGCGATCGGGCGCACTGGGCTCGCTGATGTCCTTCGTCGGGGTGTTGTTGGGTGCCATCGCCGGCGTCATGCTCGCCCCGCATATCGTCGGCCACATCTCCTCGCCGCGGGGCAGGCTGTTCGCCGCGTTGTTTCTGATCCTTGCGCTGGTGGTGATCGGCGAAGTCGCCGGCGTGGTGCTCGGACGCGCGGTGCGCGGTTCGATCCGCAACGGACCGATCCGGGTCCTTGACTCGGTGGTCGGGGTCGGACTGCAACTGGTGGTGGTCCTGATCGCCGCGTGGCTGCTCGGAAGCCCGCTCACCTCGTCGAATCAGCCGAATCTGGCGGCCGCGGTGCAGGGTTCGCAGGTGGTCAGCGAAGTCGACAAGTTCGCCCCCGAGTGGCTGCGGACGGTCCCCAAGCGGATGTCGACGCTGTTGAGCACGTCCGGGCTGCCCGACGCGCTCGAGCCGCTGAACGGGACGCCGGTGCACGCCGTCGATCCCCCGGACGCCTCGCTGGCCGACAGTCTCGTGGTAGCCAAGTCCCGGCCCAGTGTGGTCAAGATCCGCGGGGTCGCCCCGGCTTGTCAGAAGGTGCTGGAGGGAACCGGCTTCGTCATCGCGCCGAACCGGGTGATGTCCAACGCCCATGTGGTCGCCGGCTCGGAGAGCGTCACCGTCGAGGCCGAGGACGGCACCACCTACGACGCGACCGTGGTGTCCTACGACCCTGATGCCGACATCTCGATTCTCGACGTGCCGAACCTGCCGATCCAGCCGCTGCAGTTCGCCGAGGAGCCGGCCAAGACCGGAACCGATGCGGTGGTGCTCGGATTCCCCGGGGGTGGGGACTTCGCGGCGAGCCCGGCGCGGGTACGCGAGGTCATCGAGCTCAGCGGACCGGACATCTACAAGACCTCGACGGTCAACCGCGAGGTCTACACCATCAGAGGCCTTGTGCGCCAGGGGAATTCCGGTGGCCCGATGATCAACCGGGCCGGGCAGGTGATCGGCGTGGTGTTCGGTGCGGCCGTCGACGACAACGACACCGGCTTCGTCATGACCACCAACGAGGTGTCCCGCCAACTGGCCAAGATCGGCAACACCGCGAAGGTGCCCACCGGGGCCTGCGTCACCGGCTGAGCGGTTGCCGGGCCCATTCCTTTACGGGGCCCTTCCCTTTAGGTGCACATTCGGTTACCGGTCACAGGGCGTTACCGGTCACAGGGCGTTACCGGTCACTGGGCGTTGAGAAAGCGCTGCAGCTGTTCGTTGACCTCCCCCGGCGCCTCCTCGTGGGCGTAGTGTCCCACCGTCGGCACGTCGGCGAAGCGGCCCCCGGGGGCGAATCGTTGGCTGCGCTCCACCGGGTCGGCCAGGACGTAGGGGTCGTCTCGCCCGTGCAGGTGCAGCAGCGGAATCTCCAGCCGGTGGTTCATCAGCTTCATGAAACGCCGACCCTCGTTGCGGAACTGACTTCGCACCGCCCAACGCTGGTATTCCAGTGCCGAGTGGGCCGCCGACGGGATCTGGATGGCCTGGCGAAGATGCCCGATGGTCTCCCGGAAGTCCTCGCCGGTCTGCCAGGCGGCCGAGGCCCGGGCGCGAACCAGATGTTCGAGTCCGTCGGCGTCGTCGCGGGTCAACTCCCGCTCCGGCAGTCTGGGAATCTGGTAGCGCAGCAGCGTGGGCAGCAGCGCTCGCCCCTGTTCGCGGTGGGTGAGCGCCGAAGCCCGCAACGCAGCGGGGTGCGGTGAGCTGACCAGGGCGATGGCTCGGACCACGCGGGAGTGCAGCACCGCGGTGGCCCAGCAGACCAGTCCGCCGTCGGCGTGGCCCACCAGCGTGGCCGAAGTGTGGCCCAGCGCGCGAACCAGGCCGGCGGTATCCCCGGCCAGGGTCCAGCCGTCGTAACCGCGCGGGGGTTTGTCGCTGCCGCCGTACCCGCGCAGGTCCACGGCCACCAGCCGGGCCCCGGACAAGCCGCGCAGCTGGTGGCGCCAGGACCACCAGAAGGAGCCGAAACCGTGCATCAACATGACCAGCGGACGGGTGGTCAGCGGGGTGTCGTCGCCGGGTTCGGGCAGCGCCTCGACGCAGTGGAACCGGATTCCGTTGGCGTGGACGTCGAGGTGACGCCAGGGGCCCGCGATGCGGGTGACCGACGGGTCCGGTCGCGCCATCACCAGCCCGATGGATCGGTGGGCGCTGGGTCCGAAGCGGCCGGGTTCGGAGCAGGCCGGGCCGGGCCGGCGCCGGGGACAGGGCGCGTGGCGGGGGCCGCCACGCCCATCGCCTTGTTGATTCCAGGGGTGAGCGCGGCGGTGGTCTCCTTGACCGATTCGATCGTCTGCTGCGGACCCCGGATGCGGCGCACCTTCAAGTAGCCCAGCAGGGCGAAGACGCCGGTCACCGCCAGCATCAGCAGGAACACGACCAGGAACGCCGCCCATCGGTAAAGCCAGTTGTCGAGCAATTCGGCGAGGAAGAAGAACATGAAGAAGGTCGAGTAGAGCAGTACGACCAGGGCCAGGATGAAGAAGACGCTGCCGGTGAGGCCTTTGCGCACATCGCGGGTGATCTCGGCCTTGGCCAGTTCGACCTCTGCGCGCACCAGTGTCGACACCTGGGTCGTGGCGTCCTTGACCAGATCGCCGATGGACGGATCGGCGGGCATCGCGTGGGGGTCCACCAGCGGAATCGAGGTGACCGAGTTGGGTACACCGTTCTTGCGATCCCGATTGCTCACGGCGCTCCTCCAACGGTCGGTGTGGTCGGGAGTTCATGTTGCCATGCCGGACTCGCCGCCGGGCGCCAGTCCGCTGTTACGCAAGTTACGGGTGGGGCCAAGTTAGACTCGACTGTCAGGTGGGGAAGGCCGATGGAGGTTTCAGTGATCAGCGCACTCAGCGCGCGGCACACGGCGGGTGCAGCACTGCTGGCGCTCGCGGCCCTGCTGCCCGCACCGGCGATCGCCGCCGCCGACGATCAGGTGCCCATTGGCGGGGGCGCCGGAATCGTCATCGACACCGAGACCTACTGCACGCTGACCGCCATCGGCAATGACAAGACCGGCGCGCTGATCGGCTTCACTTCAGCGCACTGCGGGGGACCGGGAGCCCAGGTGTCGGCCGAGGGTGCCGAGGACCAGGGGGTCATCGGGACCATGGTCGCCGGCAATGACGGCCTGGACTACGCGGTGATCCGATTCGATCCGGCGAAGGTCAGGCCGGTGTCGAACTGGAACGGATTCCGGATCGACGGAATAGGCCCCGATCCGTCGTTCGGCCAGGTCGCCTGCAAACTGGGCCGCACCACCGGTTACTCCTGCGGGGTGACCTGGGGGCCCGGCGAGGAACCGGGCACCATCGTCAACCAGGTGTGCGGCCAGCCCGGTGATTCCGGTGCGCCGGTGACCGTGAACAACAAGCTGGTGGGCATGATCCATGGCGCCTTCACCGAGGGCCTGCCCACCTGCATCATCAAGTACATCCCGCTGCACACGCCGGCGGTCACGATGTCGATCAACTCGATCCTGGCAGACCTCGCGGCCAAGGACCGCCCGGGCGCCGGCTTCGTCCCGACGTCGAGCCCGGCGCCGGGACCGGCCTGAGGCTCAGTTCGCCTTACTGGCGCGGATGGCCTGGAAAACCGTCGGGTCGAGCAGCGTCGAGGTGTCGCCGAGTTCTCGGCCCTCGGCGACGTCACGCAGCAGTCGACGCATGATCTTGCCGCTGCGGGTCTTGGGGAGTTCGGGGACAACGTGGATTTCGCGCGGCTTGGCGATCGGTGAGATCTCCCGGGCCACCTCGGCACGCAACTCATCGACCATGTCCGCGGTCGGCATGGCGGCGTGGTGCTCCTTGAGGATGACGAACGCGCAGATCGCCTGACCGGTCTGATCGTCGGAGGCGCCGACCACGGCTGCCTCGGCCACCCCCGCATGGCCCACCAGCGCCGATTCCACCTCGGCCGTCGAGATCCGGTGGCCGGAGACGTTCATGACGTCGTCGATGCGGCCGAGCACCCATACCTCCCCGTCGCTGCCGTAACGGGCGCCGTCGCCGGCGAAGTACCAGCCCTGCTCGCCGAACCGTGACCAGTAGGTCTCGACGAAGCGTTCCGGATCGCCCCAGATCCCCCGGAGCATGGAGGGCCACGGCTTGTCCAGCACCAGGTAGCCGGTGACGTGTTCACCGTGCTCGCTGGCGGGCGGCAATTCCACGCCGTTGTCGTCGACGATCTTCGCCGAGATACCCGGTAGCGGGCGCATCGCCGAACCCGGCTTGCAGGTCGTCACACCGGGCAGCGGAGAGATCATCGCCGCCCCGGTCTCGGTCTGCCACCAGGTGTCCACGATGGGGACGTCGTCGCCGCCGAACACCAACCGGTACCACCGCCAAGCCTCGGGGTTGATGGGCTCGCCGACCGAGCCCAGCAGTCGGATGCTGGACAGGTCGTGCTGGAAGGCCAGATCTCGGCCCCACTTCATGAAGGTGCGGACCAGGGTGGGCGCCGTGTAGTAGATGGTGACGCCGTACTTTTCGATCACCTGGAAGTGGCGGTGCTCGTCGGGCGAGGCGGGGGTCCCCTCGTAGACGACCTGGCTGGCGCCGTTGGACAGCGGTCCGTAGACGATGTAGGTGTGCCCGGTCACCCATCCGATGTCGGCGGTGCACCAGTAGACGTCGGTCTCCGGCTTGATGTCGAAGACGTAGTTGTGGGTGTAGGACGCCTGTGTCAGGTATCCGCCGGAGGTGTGCATGATGCCCT
>JAGQTQ010000041.1 GCA_020438905.1 Mycobacterium sp. | reverse complement strand
TTCGGGCTCTCGTAGCTGTAGATCTCCAAATCGTCGCTGAAGGACAGCGAGTCGGTGAGGACCTGCAGGATGCCAGCTCCGTAGGTCAGCGTCCCGCTCGACTTGAACGTCAGCGACGGGTCCACCCCCTTGGCCAGCGTCAGGTCCAGCGACACCGGGTTCTCGTAGCCCAGGTTGACGCTGGCGATCGTCTTCTTGCCGATGATGGGGGTGTTCTCCGGGGTGAACAGGCCGTAGGTTCCCGTCACCGACGGGGTGAGGCTCGGCTCGATCGTCACACCCTGGATCGACGTGAAGTCCGAGAAGTCGATGTCTTTGTACCAGTCGAAGCCGAACTGAAGCCCGCCGAAGGTATTCGTGTTGTAGGTGACGAGAAGGCCGGGGACGAAGTAGGCGTGCGCCGACAGGCTGTCCTTGGTGAAGTCCGCCGGCAGATCCAGCGTCACGTCAAGACGCGCGGTGACCCCGGCGTCCAACGAGAACACACCGTAGGGCGTGGGTTTGTAGTACTCCTTGCTGATCAGTTCGATGTCCCCGGAGTTGAAGTTCCCGTTCCCGCCGGCGAGATCGACGGTGGCCGAGGGCCCGGTCGGGAGGGCCAGCAGGAAACCTCCCGCGTAGTTGCGCAGCCGCAGTTTGCTCCACACCCCCTCCGGCACGTAGGCGTAGCCGTAAACGACGTGTTCGACGTCATAGGACAGTTCCAGGCTCTGCCCGCCGGCCCCGAGGTCGAATTTCTTGCTCGCCAACTGGTAGGGGGCATCGGAGGTCAGCACAAAGGGGTAGAACGAGCCGTCGCAGCCATTCCCGCAGGCCGGACGGAATTCGGTCCTCGACCAGATCGGCGCGCCGGAGGCGAAGGGGTCACCGCCGTCCATGGCGAACGTGACGGACTGTTGCAAGATGTCGGAGGTCAGGATGTCTATCTGCTTGGGGTTCAGTTCCTGCCAGTCGACACCGGTCCACTGCTGCACCGAGCCGTTGTCCAGACCGACCACGAAGCGGTTATAGCCCTCCGGTCCGACCGACCGGGGCGCCATAGCTGTGACCGGGCTGCTCCAGCCGACACCATTGAGTTCCGTCCAGGCCGAACCGGTCCATTGCTGCACCGAGCCGTTGTTCAGACCGACCACGAAACCGTCGGCGAAGGGCAGTATCTCCTCCACACCGCTGCCCCAGTCGAGACCCTTGAGCTCTTTCCACTCCGAGCCGGTCCACTGCTCGACCGCTCCATTACCCAGACCGACGACGAACCCGTCCCCGAAGGGAAGGATGGTCTGCGCTGCGCTGCCCCAGCCCAGACCCTGGAGTTCCTTCCACTCCGTGCCGGTCCACTGCTCGACCGCCCCGTTGCCCAGACCGACCACGAACCCGTCGCCGAGGGTGATCGACGAGCGGATCGGGCTGCCCCAGACCGTATTCTGCATCTGGTTCCACTGGCGGCCGTCCCAATGCTGCACCGATCCGTCGGACAAGCCCAGGACGAAGCCGTCACGGTAGGGCAGCATCGTCTGGATGTACGGTTGACCGGCTGACCCACCAGAGCGCCCATCGGTGAGATGGACGGTGCCGCCGGCGACGAAGCAACTGCCCGTGCAGGTCGCTTCGGAACTGTTGAACGCGTTCGCGCTACCTGAGGATTTCAGGAGAACACCCCAGTCCGCGGCCCCTGAAGCGCTGTTGCTGTCCCACTCTTTGGTCGACCACGTCGTCTTGTTGTAGTAGCTGCCGAAGTAGCCGTTGACGATTTCGATGTCGATGGACTTTCCGGGCGCCAGCACGGTGTCCTTCAGGATGGCATCCCGGGGAGCCGTGTAATCCCCCTCCGCGATGTCGGTGGGCATACCGGTCAGGATCACCGGGATGGATGTGTTGTTCTCGATCGTGAACTTCGCGGTGTAGCTGTTGTCGTAGAACGACGGCCACGACCCTGAATTCGTCGTCTGCCAGCTGTGCAGCTCCTGCCAGGTGCTGCCGTTCCACTGCTGCACCGAGCCGTTGTTGAGCCCCACGACCAACCCGCCGCCGTAGGCGAGCATCGCGTCGACCTTGCTGCCCCAGCCGGTGCCCTGCAGCTCCTGCCAGGCACTGCCGGTCCACTGCTGTACCGAGCCGTTACCCAGACCCACGACGAACCCGTCGCCGTAGGAGATCATCTTCTCCACCGGGCTGCCCCAGCCGGTGCCCTGAAGTGTGGTCCAGCCCTCGCTGGTGCGCTGCTTGACCGTGCCGTCTTCCAGGCCAATGACGAAGTAGCCGTTTCCGTACGGGATCATCGAGGTCACCGGCGACGATGCGATGCTGCCCTGGTTGATTCCGGAGGCGGCCGACTCCGGGGTGCCGATGCCGAGGTCTTCGGCCGAGTAGCCCTGATCGGTGCCGACGAGGATGTTGGCGTAGGTCACCGGGCTGTAGGTGGAGGCGAACAGATCCGCCCCGGCGACCTGCACGCTGACCGCTCCGGCCTGATCCGCCGACAGATAGGTCGCCAGGAAGTTCTCGTAGTTGTCCTTGAAGGAGGAGCCGAGAACATCCCACTGGTCGATATCCGGCTGCTCATCCGGGTTCGCCGCGAGCCGGCCGGTGAAGATGTATTGGCCGGACGGATCTAGTGCCGCAGAGACGTTGGCCAGGATCACCGTGGTTTCCACACCCTGGTCGTCGAGGAAGTCCACACCCAGCATCACACCGTCGTTGGAGTAGCCGCCCGCCTCGGCGAACTCGTCCCACCACGACGCCCCGCCCGAGACCGGTGCGGCCAGCAGTTGCCCGACCGACACCTCACCGCTGCGCCCCACCGCATCCATCCACGTCAGCGGGGTGTCGGCGGTGATGCCGTCCAGGGCGACGGTGGCGATGAACTCGTCGCCCAGCAGCCCGGTTCGCCGGTCGATGACGATCTGGGCCGAGGCCTGCGCGAGGTACAGGCTCGCGTCGATGGGATCGGGCAGGCCGGCCATGAAGGGGTTCGTGGCAGCACCCTCTCCCACGGCCACCGTGACCGTGCGGGAGCCGCCGCCCCACAGATCGAGCAGGTTGACACCGGCGGATTCCGAGCCCACGGCCACGGTGAAGCTGTCCGAACCGGCGTAGTCCGCCCCCGGGGAGTACAGGTACTCCCCGTCTGCGGTGACGGCCACGGTACCGAACTGCGGGCCCTCCATGACCTCGACGCTCACCGCGTCGCCCTCCGGGTCGATCACGCCGAGGTCCCCGAGGATCAGGCCCTCCGAGGTCGTCGTCTGCTGAACAGGACTGACATTGGGAGCCTGGTTGAACAGGGTCCGGCGCACCATCAACAGAGCACCCTCAAGGAAGGTGGTGACCTCACCGCCCGGCAGACCCGCCAGCCAGTTACCCACCCGATGCAAGAACACGTCCACCGCCGTGTTCAGCTGATCCATCACCGGAGGCGCGGCCTGCTTGGGGGCCACGGACTGAGCGCCGGCCAGGCCAGGGGCAAGGCTAGATGCCCACGACGGCAGGCTCACCGCATTTGCCCGCCCGGTCGGCTCCGACGTGGCGGCCGCCGCCGGCACCACGGGAACCACCGCCACCGGAGTCGCGGCCGCCGCCGAGGGACCGGCGAGAGCCGCAGGGGACTGCGCCGGGGAGACCGCTGCAATGACCGCCGAGGACGGGGCGGGCCCGGATTCATCCGAACGGTCCCGAACCGGTACCTCGGGCACGGTTGCCTCAGCGCCCGCACGGGCCGATCTCGACGCCGCGGCGCCGGCCACCGACGCCGAGCGCGTCGGCCCCGCACCCGCGGCCGGAGCCGCCCCGCGGGAACGCCCGACCGCCCCCGCCGACGAACGCGACGAGCCACGGGGACTCGACGCCCTCGACGGCGAGGAATCAGCACCGGAAGCGCTCGCGGTAGACCCTGAAGAAGGCCCTGGGGACCTCGAGGAAGAGGTGTCGTCGGCGACGGCCACACCGGCCGCCTGCGGTCCTACCAGGAACAGACCGAGCGCAAACGCCGCGGCACCGACACGGGGAACATTGCTCAGAGATGACATATCGGGCTTCTTCCGATAACGAATTGAGATCTTCGCCACAGAAACTAACACGAATCAACCCTGAGATTCAGCTGTGAATTCGCCGCCGCCGATCCGGCTCGCCAGTTGGCGAAGATCGGTAGTCGACCCGCCGAATTCGCTGCAGCCCATCGACTCACCCGGATCCGTCGCGGCCACAGCGACGCGGGACGGACCTGTTCAGGCGCACGCTCGGCGTGGACCTGCGGCGCGGTCACCCGGCGCGATAAGCTCTCGCGGTGTCTTTTGCCAGCGACATCATCGGTACCCACTACCGCTACCCGGACTACTACCTCGTCGGACGCGAGAAGATCCGCGAGTACGCCAAGGCCATCCAGTCCGAGGACCCGCTGCACTACAGCGAGGAGGCGGCGCAGGCCGCCGGCTATCCCGACGTCGTCGCCCCGTTGACGTTCATCGCCATCCCGGGACGCCAGGTGCAGCTGGACATCTTCCGCAACTTCGATGTGGGCATCAACCTGGCCCGGGTGATCCACCGCGACCAGAAGATCACCTACCACCGCCCGATCTGCGCCGGGGACAAGCTGTACTTCGACTCCTGGCTGGACTCGGTGATCGAGTCGCACGGCACCGTGATCAGCGAGTTGCGCAGCGAGGTCACCGACGCCGAGGGCAAACCGGTGATGACCACGGTGGTGACGATGATCGGCGAATCGGCCGGCGCCGCGGAGGACAATGCCCAGATCGCCGCGATCGCGGCGGCCGCCCTCGGCCGAAACTGAAGCCCGAAACTAAAGCAGGGCCATTCCTAACCCAGGAACGTGTTGCGGCGCTGACTCAGCAGGCTGAACAGCGTCTGCTGGATGGTCTCGCGGACCTGGTCGGTGATCTCGAAGGTGACCATCGGGTCGTCGGCCGCGTGCTCGTCGTAACCGGTGGTGTCGATGGGCGCACCGAAGGCGATATGCCACTTCGACGGCAGCGGCACCAGTCCGGCCGGCCCGGCCAGCGGGAACAGTGGCGTGATCGGGAAGTAGGGCACGCCGAGCACCCGGGCCAGCAGCTTGACGTCGGCGAGCATCGGGTAGATCTCCTCCGAGCCGACGATCGAGCAGGGAATGATCGGCGCCTTGGCCTGCAGCGCCGCTGAGACGAAGCCGCCCCGGCCGAAGCGCTGCAGCTTGTAGCGGTCCCGGAACGGCTTACCCAGGCCCTTGTACCCCTCGGGGAACACCGCGGTGAGTTCACCACCGGTCAGCAGCCGGTTGGCGTCGGCGTTGCACGCCATGGTGTGCCCGGCCTTGCGCGCCACCGGGCCGAGCACCGGCATGTCGAAGAGCATGTCGGCGGCCAGCAGTCGCACATCGCGATGGGCCGGATGGTGGTCGCGCACCGCCACCGACAGCATCGGGCCGTCGAACGGCAGGGTGCCGGCGTGGTTGGCGACGATCAGCGCGGCGCCTTCGGTGGGGATGTTCTCGACACCGCTGACCTCGACCCGGAACCAGGTGTCGTAGAAGAACCGCAGCACGGGAAGCACCACGGCGTCGTTGTACTGGGGATCGAAGCCGAACTCGTCGACGGTGTAGTCACCGGTCAGTCGTTTACGAAGGAAATCGGCCAGTCCCGCGATGCGCGCGACGAGGTCCCCTGGCGCGGACTCGGCGACGCGCCGCTGATCGAACTCGCGGATGACCGCCTCGATCTGCTCCTCCGCGCCGGGGGCCGCCGGGCCCGCCGAGGGATGCCGCCGCGAGGAACCGGCCCGTTGCGAGCCGCGCGCGCCCAAGCGACCCGAATCGGGGTGCAGGGGAATGACTTTCGCCTTTTCGCCAGCCACGATTACCTCCCCTGCATTTCGCCCGGCATCCGGCCCGGAATCCTCCCCCACCGCTGCACGAGGGCCAGCGCGCGGCCTTCGAGCAAGCGTACCCACTCCGGGTTGATGATCGGTGTCAGACCCCGGCCGCGCACGAAGTCGTCGAACGCCTCCATCGTCGTCCACTTCGGCTCGAAGCCCAGTTCGGTCCGCATCCGCGTGGTGTCCATCACCCGGCCGTAGCTGAGGTAGTCGATCTGCTCGCGGGTGACCTCACTGCTCATCGAGGCCTTGCTCAGCGAGTCCGCCGCCCGCACCCCGAAAGCCGGCACGGGCAGCGGTATCCGCCCCGCCCGGCGAATCGCCTGGGACATCATGATGATCCCCTTGGCGCCGATGTTGAAGGTGCCGGCCCGGCCGGCCATGGTCGCCCGTTCCAGCGCGCCGAGCGCGTCCTGTTCGTGAAGAAGCTGCAGGCGGGCGTCGTGGCCGAAGACGGTGGGCACCAGGGGCCCGGTGAGATAGCGGGCCAACGCGGTGTCCATGGCGGGCCCGATCATGTTGGCCAGCCGCAGGATGGTGACGGAGATGTCGGGCCGCCGCCGGCCCAGCCCCCGGGCATAGCCCTCGATGTCGAGGCTGTCGTGTGCGAACCCCTCGCCGAGTGGTCGGCGGCTGCTGCTGTCCTCGGTGTGCACCACCGGGTCGTAGGCGTCCGAGCCGTAGACCTCAGAGGTGGATTTCAGCACGACCCGCCGCACGGTCGGCGCCTTCTGGCAGGCCGCGAACAACTGCATCGCGCCCATCACGTTGAGTTCCTTGAGCGTGGCCCGGCCGCCGGAGCGCGGCGCATAGGAGGCCGCGGCCGCGTGCACCACGGTGTCGACGTCGCTGTTGCGGATCACCTTGGCGATGAACGGATTACGGATGTCGGCGCGAACGAACTCCGCACGACCCATCCGCCGCTGCAAATCCTTGCTCGGCGCGATGGCGTCGACCGCGATGATCCGGTTGATCGACGGGTTCTGGGCCAGCCGGGCGGTGAGATAACCGCCGAGAAACCGGCAGGCGCCGGTAACCAGCACCACCTTGGGGTACTGCGGCGCTTCGGTATCGGGGCCGCCGGGTTCCATGACCTAGAGCCTATCGGCGAGTCGGCGAATCGTCGCGACGGCGCGTGCGGCGGCGGACGCCGGCTACTTACCGAGTTTTCTACGCTGGACCCGGGTACGACGGAGCAGCTTGCGATGCTTCTTCTTGGACATCCGCTTGCGCCGCTTCTTGATGACTGAACCCATGAACTCCGCTACCTAAGAACCCGCCCTGCCGGGCCTGCCTGTGTCGGGCTCACACCTTACCCACATGGACGTTGGGAACGAAAACCGCCCGCGAACGGAATCGGACGACCTCGCGTCCGACGCCTCAGCCGGCGTCGAAGTACGAGGATTCCAGCAGGTCGTGGACGGCCTTGGCGTGAACCCGGAAGGAACGGCCCACCCGGACTGCGGGGAGCTCTCCGTTGTGCACCAGGCGGTAGACGGTCATCTTGCTCACCCGCATCAACGCAGCCACCTCGGCGACGGTCAGGAACTGTGTTCTGCCGGTTTCGCTCGCCCCGGCGTCACGCGCCGATTTCCCACTCTGCGCCGATTTCCCACTGGCCGAATCCCGCGCCGAAGGTCCGTTCATAGACGTCATCGCAACCCAATCCGTTGGGCACGGGCAGTTCCAGCGGCTTCCCCACCGCTGGCACCCACCCGTGCATACACGAGGAGAATAGCGTGGCCAGTGGGGTTACTGCGACGGATGTTTGCTTATCTGCCAGAGATTTCTAAAACTACTCGTATGTAGTTCCGAGCTGCTCAGAACGGGTTTTCGCGGCTTCAACCGCGGCGGCGACGGCCACCCTCAACCCCCCGCGCTCCAGTTCACGCAGGCCAGCGGCGGTTGTCCCGCCGGGTGAGGTGACCAATGCACGCAGTTCGGTCGCCGTGGTGTCCGGGCGCCCTGCCGAACCGGCGGCGCCCTCCCGGGCTTCGTCGAGCCGCTCGAGCACCATCGCGGCCGACCCGGCCATCGTCTTCACCGCGAGATCGGTGGCCAGCCCGCGGTTCAATCCGTTGGCCACCGCGGCATCGACCAGGGCCTCGAGAAACAGGAAGTAGTAGGCCGGACCGGAGCCCGACACGGCGGTGACCGTGTCGATCTGGTCCTCCGGGACAGTCAGTGCCGAGCCGACGCTTTCGAACACCTCGGCGACCTCCGCGAGCTGTTCGGCGGTGGCGAAACGGCCGGCGGAGAGCGCACTGACGCCGGCGCCGACCAGGGCTGGGGCATTGGGCATCACCCGGATCACCGGGAACCCCGCGGGCAGCCGCGCCTCGTAGTGCCCGGTGCTGACTCCCGCGACGACGCTGACCAGAACCTGCTCGGCGGCGTGGCCCTCGGCACGGGCCGCGGCGTCGGCGATCCCGGCGATCACCGGGTCGATGTCGTGGGGCTTGACGGCCAGGATCACGAACCCGACGTTTTCCACGGCGTCGGACATGGGCGCCAACCGCACGCCGTAGGTCCGCGAGAGGTACTCGGAACGCTCCGGAGACTTCTCCGAGACCACCAGGTCCTTGACCGGCCGTCCGGCCCGGAGTAACCCGGAAAGGAGCGCTTCGCCCATGTTGCCGCCGCCGATGATCGCGATTCTGGACATGCCAGGCACCCTACCCAGGACGAGACCTACTCCGGTGGTACCAGGGCGAGTTGGCGGGTCTGCACGACGATGCGCCCGCAGGAGTCGACGACGGTGTGGTCCTCGTCGAACCAGTCCTGCCCGATCTGGGTGGCGGTGCACAGCACTCGCAGCCAGCCGTCGGACGGCAGGCCACGCAGGTAGGCGGTCAGTTGCACGGTCGGGGCCCAACCCCGCCGGCCCACGGCGTAGGGCACCGGCAGCGAGATGTCCCCGCACATCAGCGCGAACAGCTCGTCGACGACGCCCTCGCGGGGGCGGACCCAGACCTGGAAGGCGGGCGCCTGACCGGGGCCGACCGAATCCATGACCCGCGGCCGGATGTCACAGCCCCGAGCCAGGCGGTTGATCTCGGCGGCCGGATGACCGGGCCCGATCGCCAGCACGTCGGCAGGAGGCTCCACGCTCATCAGGTCGGCTACCGCGGTGTCGGTGAAGAGCGGTTCGACGAGGTGTTCGGGATCCGCCAGGGTGACCACCGCGTGCACACAGGCCCGCTCACCCTGGACCAACTCGACGTCGACCAGCCCGATCCGCCTGCCCTGTTTGCGGATGGCGGTGATCAGCAGCACCTCGCCGGGATCGGGTGCGGAAAGGAAATTCGCCGAGACCGCCACCGGGTGCGTTCCACCCGGATAGGCCTCCCGGGCGGCCTTGGCGCACAACGCGACCATCACCCCGCCGTGCACTTTCGGCCCGATGGCCCAGTCCTCGCTGAGATGTCCCGCGAAGACCGGACCGGTCGCCCGGGCGCGGCCGTCGAGCGGTCGCAGGATCATCGCGTCGGCAAACCGCGGCGGTGAAGTCATCGGGCGCCCTTCGGGGTCAGCGGAGCAGATGGGTCCGGGCGAACTCCAGCGACTCGGCGAGCAGCCCGTCGCGTTCGGTTTTGGTGCGCGCCCCCGAGGTGGTCACCTCGAGAACGACGTGGCCGGTGAAATCACTGCCGGCGAGCATCTGGCAGACCTCGACGGTGGGCTGGGTGCCGCGCCCGGGGACGAGGTGCTCGTCGGTGGAGGCGCCGTTGCCGTCGCACAGGTGCAGGTGCGCCAGGCCCGAGCCCATCCGGCTGGCCATGTCCAGGGCATCGGTCCCGGCCGTCGCGGTGTGCGACAAATCCAGCGTGTAATGCGCATGGTTACCGTCCAGGGGATCGTAGGACGGCGCGAAAGCGGAGATCGCCGCACCGGGCCGCCCCCCGCGCCGGCGCATCCGCTCGATGGAGGACTGCCCGGAACCGAAGAACCGGTCGGCCCGGAACGGGAACATGTTCTCCACCGCGACCATCACACCGCTGCGCTCCTCGAGCCGGGCCACCTGCTCGCTGAAACCTTCCGCGTAGCGGCGCTGCCAGCGGAACGGGGGGTGAACGACGACGGTCTGCGCACCGAGCCGCTCGGCGGTCTCGACGCTGCGGTCGAGCTTGAGGACCGGGTCGGATCCCCAGACCCGTTGCGAGATGAGCAGGCAGGGCGCGTGCACCGACAGCACGGGCATGCCGTAGCGGCGGGACAGCTGCGAGATCGCGCCGACGTCCTGGCTGACCGTCTCGGCCCACACCATCAGTTCGACGCCGTCGTAGCCCAGTTCGGCGGCGCACTCGAAAGCGGCCTCGGTCCGCAGGGGATAGACCGAAGCCGTCGAGAGACCGACCTTGATCGCTGGGCGCACAGGGGTCAGGTCGACTGCAGCAGGGCCAGCGGCCCGAGGGTCACCAACGCGCCGACGGCGACCGCGATCAGGGTGCTCGTGATGTCCTCGGTCTTGCGGACCAGCCGGACGGCAACCACCAGACCGAGGATCACCAGAACCGACAGCACCAGCGCAACGATGTTGTTCCACCGCCACAGCTGGTCGAAGGCGATGAACAGGCCGGCACCGAACACCACGGCCAGCAGGGACTGCAAGACCGCCACCACCCCGTGCCAGATCAGGCTCAGGGCACCGCGACGGGCGACCGGCGCAGCTGCCTCGACGGGCTCGATCACGTCGGTGACCTGGCTGAGCCGGGCCCGCTCGTCGGCGACGGTCTCCCCGGAGAACAGGGTTCCGCCGGAGGCACGCAGATAAGACCGCAGTTCTTCGGCGTCCTGGCCGTGCTCGTCGACCAGTTCGGCGAGGTCCACCGACTGGTCGACCGGGTCCGGCGCCATCTGCTCGGCACCGGACGGCGCCCGGCGCGCCGGCCGGGGATCGTAGGACCGCTCGGGCCCGCTCCGGCGGCTCGGCCGCGGCGCGCTGGACAGTGGCGGCGAACTCTCGACGGCCCGCGGGGCGGGGGCCGGCTCGACGGCGACGGCCTCCTCGGTCACAGGCTCCGCGGTCGCAGGCTCCTCGGTCGCAACCTCATCGGCCACGACGTCCTCAATCACGACGTCCTCAATCACGACGTCCTCGATCACGACGTCCTCGGCCAGAGCCTCGTGGATGACGGCTTCGGCGGTCTCGGTCACGCTCTCGGCCGTGCCGTCCTGGGCGATCTCCTCGACCTCATCGGGCTGGGCCTCCTCGGCCGCCGCTTCTGCGACGACGGGTTCTTCCTCAGCGACGGGTCCTTCTTCGGCTACCGCTTCTTCTTCGACTACCGCTTCTTCAGGACCGGACGCCTCCGCAACCGGTTCCCCAGACACCGGCTCCTCAGCCGCCGGTTCCTCAAACACCGGCTGCTCGGCCGCCGCTTCGTCGGCAGCCGGCTCCTCGGCCACGGTTTCCACAACCGCGGCTTCCTCGACAACCGGTTGCTCGACAACCGTTTCCTCACCGGCAGGTTCCGCACCGGCCGGTTCCTCACCGGCAGGTTCCTCGGGGGCAGGTTCCGGTTCCTGGTCGCGGATGACCGGAATCTCGCCGGTCAGTTCGGCAACGCTGACGGAGTCGCTCTTGCGGCGCCGGCGACGGCGATGCCCGCCGACCGGCGGCGAGCCGATGGTTCCGTTGCGGGCCAGCAGTTCAGCCACCGAGATGGGCCGGGTGCTGTCTTCTGATGAGCTCATCGCGCCTCGTCTCCGGATCCCATCAGCATGGATCCCTCGGCCTCATTGTCCAGGCGGCGCAGGATGATGCCCTCGCGCAACGCCCAGGGGCAGATATCCACCGATTCCAACGACAGTGCTCGCATACTCGCCTCCGCCACCAGGGCGCCCGCCACGATCTGCGGCGCCCGCTCGGCACTGACCCCTTCCAGTTCGGCTCTGTCCGCCGTGGTCATCCTAGAGATGAACGCAATCAGCTGACGAAGACCGTTGCCGGTGAGGACACGCTTGACCCGCGGTCCGGCCGCCGACGGCGCCGCCCCGGTCAGCCTGGCCAGCGACCGGAACGTCTTCGACGTACCCACCGCGAGGTCCGGCGTCCCGGCATTGAGAACCGCCTTGGCGGCATCGGCCATCTCGCTGTCCAGCCAGTCCCGCAGCATCGACACCCGGCGCCGGCTCGGCGGGTCCTCGGCCAGCCATTCGCGGGTCAGCCGGCCGGCGCCCAGTGGCAGCGACATGGCCACATCGGGTTCCTCGTCGACGCCGTTGGACAACTCCAGCGAACCGCCGCCGATGTCGAGGTTGATGATCCGGCCCGCACTCCAGCCGTACCAGCGCCGCACCGCCAGGAAGGTCAGCCGCGACTCGTCACTGCCGGAGAGGACTTGCAGGTCCACCCCGGTCTCGGCGCGAACCTTGGCCAGCACCTCTTCGGAGTTGCGCGCGTCCCTGACCGCGGAGGTGGCGAAGGCCATCACCTCCGCGCAGCCCGAACTCGTGGCGATCTTGGCGAACTCGTCGACTGTCTCGATGAGCTTCTGGGCCCCCCGGCGGGTGAGCTTGCCGTCCTCGTCGATCGACTCGGCCAGTCGCAGCGGCGCCTTGGTCGAACTCATCGGGGTCGGATGACCGCCGCGGTGGGCATCGACCACCAGCAGATGAACCGTGTTGCTGCCCACGTCGAGCACGCCCAATCGCACGTCGTCCAACCTAGCGGCCAAGGTCGTCTACCGTTGCACTCCGTGACAACCAGGCACCCCGGCGAGGTCGAGATGGACTTCCCCCGCGAATGGGTCGAGTTCTTCGACCCTGCCAATCCCGAACACCTGATCGCCGCCGACCTGACCTGGCTGTTGTCGAATTGGACGTGCGTGTTCGGCACCCCGGCCTGCAAAGGCACCGTCGAGGACCGTCCCGATGACGGGTGTTGCTCGCACGGGGCGTTCCTGTCCGACGACGACGATCGCGCCCACCTCGACGACGCCGTGAAGACCCTGACCGCACAGGACTGGCAGTTCCGCGACAAAGGTCTCGGCCCCAAGGGGTACCTGGAGGCGGACTCCTATGACGACCAGCCCAGCCTGCGCACCCGCAAATACAAAGGTGCGTGCATTTTCCTCAACCGCCCCGGCTTCGCCGGGGGGATCGGCTGCGCGCTACACAGCAAGGCGCTGAAACTCGGGGTGGAGCCGCTGACCATGAAGCCCGAGGTCTGTTGGCAGCTGCCGATCAGGCGCAGCCAGGAGTGGGTGACACGGCCCGACGGCAGCGAAATCCTCAAGACCACCATCACCGAGTACGACCGGCGGGGCTGGGGCGAGGGCGGGGAGGACCTGCACTGGTACTGCACCGGCGACCCCGGCGCCCATATCGGCAGCAAGCCGGTGTGGAAGTCCTACGCCCCGGAACTCACCGAGTTACTGGGCGCGCAGGCCTACGCGGAACTGGCGGCACTGTGCAAGCGGCGCAGCGGTTTTCCCCTGATCGCCGTCCATCCCGCGACGCACCTGGCGGAATCCTGAACCGTCAACCCTCCAGCTTGTAGCCCAGACCTCGCACGGTCACCAGCCGGGCGGGGTTGCCCGGGTCGGCCTCGATCTTGGACCGTAGGCGCTTGACGTGGACGTCGAGGGTCTTGGTGTCCCCCACGTAGTCGGCCCCCCACACCCGGTCGATCAGCTGCCCGCGGGTGAGCACCCGACCCTTGTTGCGCATGAGGTACTCGAGCAGGTCGAACTCCTTGAGCGGCAGGGCGATCTGCTCACCGTCCACGCTGACCACGTGGCGCTCGATGTCCATCCGGACCGGGCCGGCCTCCAGGATCGTGTCGCCGACCTCCTCGACGTCGCCGCCGCGGCGCAGCACCGCCCGGATACGGGCGATCAGCTCGCGGGCCGAGTACGGCTTGGTGACGTAGTCGTCGGCGCCGAGTTCCAGCCCCAGAACCTTGTCGATCTCACTGTCGCGGGCCGTGACCATGATCACCGGCACACTTGAGCGCGACCTGAGCTGTTTGCACACGTCGGTGCCGCTCATCCCCGGCAGCATCAGATCCAGCAGGACGATGTCGGCGCCGGCGCGGTCGAACTCGGCCAGCGCCGACGGCCCGTCGGCGACGATGGTGGCCTCGAATCCCTCCTTGCGCAACAGGTACGCCAGTGGGTCGGCGAGGGACTCCTCGTCCTCGACGATCAGCACCCTGATCACTGGGCCTCCTGTCCATCGGTGTCGTGGGCGTCGCCCTCGGAGTAGTACGGAATCGACAGCGTGAACGTCGAGCCGGTGCCCGGCCGGCTCCACAGTCGGATGCCGCCGTTGTGGTTGGCCGCGACATGCTTGACGATGGCCAGCCCCAGACCGGTGCCACCGGTGGCGCGGGAACGGGCCTTGTCGACCCGGAAGAACCTCTCGAAAACCCGCTCCTGATCGGCCAGTGCGATCCCGATGCCGCGGTCGGTGACGGCGATCTCCACCATGTCACCGCGACGACACCGGCTGATCGACACCGTCGAGCCGTTCGGCGAGTACGCGATGGCGTTGGAGATCAGGTTGGCCACCGCCGTCACCAGCAGGGGCTGGTCCCCCAGCACCCGAATTCCGCTCGGCGGGTCGGTGTCGATGGTGATGTCGGCATTGTCCGCGGCCACTTTGTGGCGTGAAATCGCCTCTTGGACAACCGAATCGACATCCACCGCCACCAGATCGGGCAGCCGTTCGGCCCCCTGCAGACGGGACAGCTCGATCAGCTCACCGACCATGCCGGCCAGCCGCCGGGACTCCGCGTAGATCTTGCCGCCGAAGCGGCGCACGGTGGCGGGATCGTCGGTGGACTCCAGCAGCGCCTCGGCCAGCACGCCCATCGCGGCCACCGGCGTCTTCAACTCGTGGCTGACGTTGGCCACGAAGTCGCGGCGGCTGGCCTCCATACGGGCCTGCTCGGACTGATCGGCCAGGTAGACCACGGCAAGCCGGGGGGAATCCGGGTTGAGCAGCCGGACGTAGCACTGCACCGCCAGCCCCGACCGGCGTTCGGTGGCCCCGCGCGGCGCCGGCAGGTCCACCTCGAGATCCTCGCCGGTGGACAGCGTGCGCTGGGCCGCCGACCAGACCCGGTCGTCGAGCAGACCCTCGCGCACCGCGTTGAGTTCCACCGCACGCCGGTTGCTGACCACCACGTCACGCAAGCCGTCGACCACGACCACGCCCAGCGGCGAGGCGGAGACCACGCCCTGCAACACCTCCGAGACCGTCATGGCCGACCCGACCTGCGGCGCCGGGGTGCGACGCGCCCCGCGCCCGCCCAGCGAGGCGCCGATCGCCAGTCCGGAACCGAGGCCGATCACCCCGGCGACGGCGGCCGACAACGCCACCGCAGCAACACTCACGGAGCAAAGCGTACGCACCCCGAAAACGTCATGGGACCACGATGCGGCCGCATCGGCCAACGTCACAGGCCGCTGGAAAGGATTTCAGCGGCCGTTCACCGGGAGTTCTACTTGGCGCCCTGATTCGCCACCGCGGCCGCGCCGGCGGCCGCCGCCTCGGGATCCAGATAGGTCCCGCCGGGCACGACCGGCCGAAGGTCGGCGTCGAGGTCGTAGCGCAGCGGGATACCGGTCGGGATGTTCAATCCGACGACGTCCTCGTCGGACATCCCGTCGAGGTACTTCACCAGCGCCCGCAGCGAATTGCCGTGCGCCGCAATGAGGACCGTCTTACCGGCCCTGAGGTCCGGGGTGATGACCTGCTCGTAGTACGGCACGAACCGGGCCACCACGTCGGCCAGGCACTCGGTCAGCGGCCCGCCGTCGATATCGGCATAGCGGGGGTCGGCGTCCTGGCTGTAGGTGCTGCCCCGCTCGATCGGCGGCGGCGGGGTGTCATAGCTGCGCCGCCACTTCATGAACTGCTCTTCGCCGTACTTCGCCTTGGTCTCGGCCTTGTCCAGGCCCTGCAGCGCACCGTAGTGGCGCTCGTTGAGCCGCCAGTCGCGGTGGACCGGGATCCAGTGCCGGTCGGCCTTGTCCAGGGCCAGGTTCGCGGTGGTGATCGCACGCCGCAGCAGCGAGGTATAGACCACGTCGGGCAGCCGGTCGGTTCCGGCGATCAGCTCGCCGGCCCGCACTGCCTCGGTGCGGCCCTTGTCGGTGAGGTCGACGTCGACCCAGCCGGTGAACAGGTTGAGCGCGTTCCACTGGCTTTCGCCGTGGCGCAGCAGGATCAGCGTGCAGTCACCCATGGGCGAAGTCTCTCACGAGCCGTCCCGGCCGTCTGGATGTTGCCCGTCGTCCCCGTCGTTCTCGTCGATGAGGTGGCGGAAGGCTTTGAGGTTCTTGAGCGATTCGCCGCGAGCCACCCGCCACGCCCACTCCTTGCGGATCGAGGTGGCGAAGCCGAGTTCGAGCAGTGTGTTGAAGTCGCCGTTGACCGCTTCGACCACTTGGCCGAGCACCCGGTCGATCTCGTCGGGGTTGACCACATCGAGGGCCATCCGGCCGACGAGATAGATGTCGCCGATGTTGTCCAGGGTGTAGGCCACCCCGTACAGCCGCCGGTTGCGGACCAGCAGGAAGCGGTACACACCCTCGGGGTTCTCATCGGGCCGCCGGCAGACGAAGGCCTCGACCCGCACCGAATGCTCGCCAATGCTCAGCAGCGTGTTGGTGACCAGCTTGCGTTCGCCGGGCAGTTCCACGATCAGGCCGGGAAGTCCGTCGCTGGCGCCCTCGTAACGGGTGTAGGCCAGTCCATGCTCGTCGAGTGCCGCCTCGATCATCTCCCGGATGCGGCCGGGTTCTGCACTCATGCCCGCACACCCCGTCGCACCGTCCAGCGCCGTCCGTTGCGGCGGGCCAGCAGGTCGCGGGCGGCACTGCGCTGGTGGGGACGGCCGTAGTCGGAGATCGCCCGGCCGTAGCTGGCCAGCAGCGCGTCGACGGTGTGGTCCCAGGAGAACCGTCCGGCGTGCTCGACGGCCGCGCGGCTCAGCGCCGCGGGGTCGGAGTCCAGCAGGCCGGCGATCGCGGCGGCCCAGGCGGCGGGCTCGTGACCCTCGACCAGGGTGCCGCTTCTACCGTCGGCCACCGCCACCGGCAGACCGCCCACCGCGGCCGCCACCACCGGGGTCCCGCAGGCCTGGGCCTCGACGGCGACCAGGCCGAAGGATTCCGAATAGCTGGGCACCGCCACCAGATCGGCCGCCCGGTAGACGTTGACCAGCTGCTCGCGCGGCTGCGGCGGCAGGAAGGTGACCCGGTCGGCGATACCGAGCTCGCCGGCCAGCCGCACCAGCGCGTCCGGGGCGGCCAGGCCGGTGCCGGAGGGACCGCCGACGATGACCACCCGGACGTCCGGCAGCAGCGCGACCGCCCGCAGCAGCACATCGGGCGCCTTCAGCGGCTGGATCCGCCCGACGAAGGCGACGATACGTTCACCGGCGGGCAGCCCCAGCGCGGCGCGGGCGCGCTGCCGCTCCCCGGGTGTGAAGGTCTGCAGATCGACGCCGGGATGCACGACGTCGATGCGGCGCGGATCGACGTTGTGCAGCGAAACCAGCTGCTGGGCTTCGGTTTCGGTGTTCACGATCAGCCGGTCGGCCTCGTCGGCCACCTGCTGTTCACCGACTGAGCGCAGCGGCGGTTCGGCGGCGTCGCCGTCGGCGAGTGCGGCGTTTTTCACCGCCGCCAGGGTGTGCGCGGTGTGCACCAGTGGCACCGCCCACCGGTCGCGGGCCAACCAGCCCACCTGACCGGAGAGCCAGTAGTGCGAGTGCACGATGTCGTAGTGCCCCGGCTCGTGGTTGGCCTCGGCGCGCAGCACCCCGGCGGTGAACGCGCACAGTTGGGTGGGCAGGTCGTACTTGTCCAGGCCCTCGTAGGGCCCCGCGGCGACGTGGCGCACCAGTACGCCGGGGGCGAACGGCACCGTCGGCGGGTCGGCCGAGGAGGTGGCCCGGGTGAAGATCTCGACCTCGACGCCGCGGCGGGCCAGGTGCAGAGCCGTCTGCAGGACGTAGACGTTCAGTCCGCCCGCGTCACCGGTTCCCGGCTGTGCCAGCGGCGAGGTGTGCACGGACAGCACCGCGACGCGGCGAGGCAGCGCAGCGGAGTCGATCAGATCCCGAGGAGGCCGCACCCCTACATACATACACCGCCGTGGGAACACCGCGCCCGCCGCGGCTGACTAAAGTCGACGCCGATGACAGCAATCCCGGACGCCCACTCCAGGGTCGCGGTCGTCACCGGCGCCAGTTCGGGCATCGGTGAGGCCACGGCCAGAACACTCGCCGCCCAGGGCTACCACGTCGTCGCGGTCGCCCGCCGCGGCGAGCGCATTCAGCGCCTGGCCGACGAGATCGACGGAACCGCGGTCAGCGCCGACATCACCGACGATGCCTCCGTGAACGCGCTGGCGGCGCGGCTGCAGCGGGTCGACGTGCTGGTGAACAACGCCGGCGGGGCCAAGGGCCTGGCACCGGTGGCCGAGGCCGATTTCGACGACTGGCGCTGGATGTGGGAAACCAACGTGCTGGGAACCCTGCGGGTCACCCGGGCGCTGTTGGGAAAGCTGATCGCCTCCGGCGACGGGCTGATCGTCACGGTCACCTCGACCGCCGCGCTGGAGGTCTACGACGGCGGTGCCGGCTACACCGCGGCCAAGCACGCCCAAGGCGCACTGCACCGCACCCTGCGCGGGGAACTGCTGGGCAAACCGGTCCGGCTCACCGAGATCGCCCCCGGCGCGGTGCAGACCGAGTTCTCGCTGGTGCGGTTCGGCGGCGACGAGGCGCGAGCCGACTCGGTCTACGCCGGAATCACCCCGCTGTCGGCGCAGGACGTCGCCGAGGTGATCGGTTTCGTCGCCTCCCGCCCGCCGCACGTCGACATCGACCAGATCGTCCTGCGGCCGCGCGATCAGGCCAACGCCAGCCGGTTCAACCGCCGGGTCTGACCGCGGTCGGGGTCGTCGTGGTCGGGGTGCCCGACAGGGTCGGGGCTCCGGTGGGCGTGGCCGGCGCGCTGGCGGGCAGCTTGGCGGGGCGGTCCGATGGCGACGACAGGGCCGACATCGCCGTCCACTCGTCCCAGTCGACGGTCCAGTCCCAGATGTCGCCATCGGCGTAGGACAGCGGGATCGAGGTACCGGTGACCTCGACGGGGTCACCGTAGACCGCGGAGTGAAAGTACTGCTCGGCGTCGGCGGTGGACAGGTTGATGCAGCCGTTGGTGACGTTGGTGTTGCCCTGTGCGCCCGAACTCGCCGGGTTGGCGTGGATGAATTCGCCGTTGTTGGAAATCCGCACCGCCCAACGTTCGCGGATGTTGGTGTATCCGGCCGCCGGGTTGGACATGTAGAAATCCTCGTACTTCTCGGTCACCACGTGGATGCCGCTGCGGGTGACGTTGCGCGGCAGATCGGCCTCGCCGTAGCTGCACGGGAAGTCCATGATCACACCGGCGTCGGTGACGACCTGGATCCGGTGCGAACTGGCCTCGGCCTTGACCACCTGACGGCGACCGATGCCGAAGTCCAAAGTCAGGTCCGCCGCGCCGTAGTCGCCGTCGCCGAAGGCCACCCCGTACAACCTTGCGTCGACGTGGACCGTGGTGCCGGGTGCGAAATAGTCGCGGCTGCGCCAGTGCGCCCGGGCGCCGGCGACTTCGTCGGGAAGCCACGCCCAACCGCCTTCGGTGGGCGGGTCGGTGGTCACGGTCAGGGCGCGCTCCACAGCCGCCTTGTCGGTGATCGGCGCGTCGAACTGCAGGATGATCGGTGCGGCCACACCGACGGTCTGGCCGTCGGAGAGCTGGAACCACCCGTTGACCACCTGCTCGGGTTCGACGGTGGTGAACGATCCGCCGACCGGGACCGCCCGACCGTCGTGGCCGACCACCGAACCGCTCCAGGTGTAGACGGCGCCGTAGCCCAGAGGTTCGGTGATGGCGAAGGCGGTCCGCTGCCGGTTCAGCGATCCCGTGACGACCTTTCCCGCCGGGTTGGTCAAAGAGACCCACTGGAACCAGCCGTCGGCGACCCGCACCCCGATCGGCGCCGTCGGCACGACCCCCACCGCACCGTCGGCCGGGGTGAAACTCAGCGTCGGCTGGGCCGCCGGCGCCGAGTCCGGCGCGCCGCGCAGGCCGCAACCGGCGAGCAGGGCGGGCGCGGCCAGCACTGCGGCCGCACCCAAGGCCCGGCGCCGATTCAACTCCACGCCGTCCATTGTTACGCCGTCGGGCGCTACAGGGTGCAACCCACCAGGACCGGCTCGGGAACCAGGGTGACCCCGAAGGCCTCGTGGACCCCGTCGCGCACGGTGCGCGCCAGCGCCAGAACATCGGCGGTGGTGGCTCCGCCCCGGTTGGTCAGAGCCAGCGCATGCCTGGTGGACAGCCGGCACGGACCGTACCCGGGAAAACCCTTGCCGAAGCCGGCCCGTTCGACCAGCCAGCCGGCGGCGAGTTTCACGCCGTCGGCTGCCGGGTAGTGCGGAACCGGCCCCCCGGCGGAGTCCCGGATGCGCTCGAAGTGTCCGGCGTCGATCACCGGGTTGGTGAAGAACGAGCCCACGCTCCAGGTGTCGTGGTCGCCCTCGTCGAGCACCATGCCCTTGGTCGCCCGCAGCGCCAGCACCGCGGCGCGCACCGCGGCCGGGTGGGTCTGCTCGCCCACCGGGACACCCAGTGCGCCGGCCAGTTCGCCGTAGCGCAGCGGCGCCGAGTTCCCGTCCGGGTCGAGGTCGAACTCGACTTCCAGCACGGTCCGCTCCGAGCGGCCCTTGAGCACGCTGTGCCGGTAGCCGAACCCGAGCCGGCAGGCCGCCACCCAGCTCACCTCGCCGGTCGCCCGGTCCAGCAGCCTGACCCGGGTCATCAGATCGGCGATCTCGACGCCGTAGGCCCCGACGTTCTGCACCGGGGTGGCACCGGCCGATCCGGGAATGCCCGAAAGGCATTCCAGCCCGCCGAGACCGGAGTCCACCGCGCGGGCCACGACCCCGTCCCAGTCCGCGCCGGCCTCGGCGCGCAGCAGCGGCGGGTCGACGGTGACTTCCGGGTTGGCCAGCCGGACCACGGTGAGGTCGGTCAGGTCGTCGGCGACCACCACGTTCGAGCCGCCGCCGAGCACCAGCACCGGCCCGCCCTCGGCGTCCACCGCCGCCAGGGCCGCGACGATCTGATCGGTGGTGCCACAGCTGATCACCCGTCTGGCCACCGGACCCACCCGCAGGGTGGTCAACGATGCCAGCGGCGCGCCGTAGACCACCCGCGCTCCGCCGAAATCCTCCTTCAGGGCCACGACCGGTAACGGTAGCCTCGGAGGCTATGCCCCGTTCGTTCGACATGGCCATCGAGTACGACGGGACTCCCGTGCAGGTGCACAACGCTTTCTGCGACAAGGGCTACTGGCTGGCCCGGCTGGCCGCCTCCGGCGCCGATGACGCCACCCTGGACGCTTTCCGGGTCGGCCACGACGGCGGTGTCGACGTGGTGACCACCCAGGTGCTGCGGGCCGACCGGTTGCCCGGCATCGTCCACCAGTTCCACCACGGCGATCTGGAGATCCGGCGCGCGGAGACCTGGACCGGATTGTCCGAGGGGTCGGCGGGGGCCACCGTCGCCAGTTCGATCGTCCGGGCGCCGGTCGCCCTCAGCGGCGATGCGCGCCTGAGTGCGCACGCCGAGCGCACACGCCTGTCCTTCAACGCCACCGTCGAGGTCCGGATCCCCCTGGTCGGCGGAAAGATGGAGAAGTTCATCGGCAATCAGCTGCTGAACCTGCTCGGCGCGGAGCAGGAGTTCACCACCCTGTGGATCAGCGAGAATCGCTGAATGCCTCGCCATATGGCCTATGACGTCGACGTCGTCGTTCCGGCCGCCGTCATGTACGGCTACTTCACCACCGTCGAGTACTGGGAGGACCTGGTCGGGTTCTACCGGGAGAACGCCACGCGCACCGAGATCGCGCACTTCCGCTCCGATGACACCGGCACCGACATCTCCTTCGCCCACATCCTGTCCGCCGAGGACCTGCCGGCGATCGCGCGGCCGGTGGTGCCGGGCACCTTCGTCATCACCCGCGAACAACATTTCGAGCCTTTCGACGAGGCCGCCAACCAGGCCACCGGCCGCTACCGCGCGCAGATTCCCGCCCCGGTCGACGTGACCGGGGATTACGTGCTGGCCGACACCGAGCACGGCAGCCGGATGCGCCTGGAAACCGCATGCCGGGTACGGGTTCCGATCATCGGCGGTCAGATCGAGGGGCTGCTAGTCACCGGCCTGAAGACGCTGTTCAGCAGGGAGGGCGAGTTCACCGCGGACTGGGTCGCCGGCCATCGGTAGGCCGCCCAAACCCATCGGTATGCCGACCCGGGGAACCACCGGGGCCAACCGGCTGCGCCGCGCCGACCGGTGGATGGCCCACTCCCCCCGGGTTCGCCGCGCCCTGCACTCCTGCGACTCACCGGTGGTCGTCGACCTCGGATACGGCCGGCTGCCGGTGACCACGCTGGAACTGTCGGCACGGCTGCGCACCGTGCGCCCGGACCTGCGGGTGGTCGGCCTGGAGATCGACCCCGACCGGGTCGCCGCGGCACAGGGCTCGGCGGGCGCCGGCGTCGAGTTCGCCGTCGGCGGGTTCGAACTGGCCGGGCTGCGGCCGGTGCTGGTGCGGGCCTTCAACGTGCTGCGCCAGTACCCGCAGGACGCCGTCGCCGAGGCCTGGGCCACCATGCGCGCCAACCTCGCTCCGGACGGGCTGATCCTCGACGGCACCTGCGACGAGTTGGGGCGGCGGAGTTGCTGGGTGCTGCTCGACCGGGACGGGCCGGTGAGCCTGACCTTGGCGTGCGACCCGCGGGCCATCGACGCACCGTCGGATCTTGCCGAGCGGCTGCCGAAAGTCCTTATCCACCACAACGTTCCGGGGCAGCCGATTCACGAGCTGCTGGACGCCGCGGACCGGGCCTGGGCGGCGCAGGCGGGCCAGTCGGTGTTCGGGCCGCGGGCGCGGTGGCGGGCGATGCTCGCCGCACTGCGCTCCGGCGGCGTGGCCGTGCAGGCGCAGCGGCGCAGTATTCGCGACGCCGTGCTCACGGTGCCCTGGGCGGCGGTGGCGCCACGGCTACCCTGAACGGCATGCGGATCGCAGTGGCGCAGATCCTGTCCGGCACCGACCCGGCGGCCAACCTCGAGGTGATCTCGGACTACACCCGCCGCGCGGCGGAGCAGGGCGCTCGGCTGGTGGTGTTTCCGGAGGCCGCCATGTGCCGGCTGGGCGTTCCGCTGGGCCCGGTCGCCGAGCCGATCGACGGCCGCTGGGCCGACGGCGTGCGCGAAGTCGCGGCGGACAACGGGGTGACGGTGTTCGCCGGGATGTTCACCCCGGCCC
>JAGQTQ010000162.1:2232-2503 GCA_020438905.1 Mycobacterium sp. | reverse complement strand
CGGGGTTGTTGGCGACTCCGGGTGTTCCGGCCAATCTGGGGGCGTTGATCGGTGGGTTGTTGCCGGATCTGTTGGGCCAGCCGGGTCTGGCGGTGGTGGTCGCTGATGCGGTTGGTCCGGCGGTGTCGGAGTTGGTGGCCGGGGTGGATGCCACCGTTGTCATTGATGCTCTGATCGCCAGTTTGCGGTCCAGCACGGTGGTTCAGGATGGTTTGGGGGCGTTCACCACTGAGACGCTGACTGTGTTGCTCGGGGATATGACGTTGTGGAC
>JAGQTQ010000162.1:0-2052 GCA_020438905.1 Mycobacterium sp. | reverse complement strand
CCGGCCAGCCTGGGGGCGTTGATCGGTGGGTTGTTGCCGGATCTGTTGGGCCAGCCGGGTCTGGCGACGGTGGTCGCCGACGCCGCCGGACCCGCGGTCTCGGCACTGGTGGCCGGTCAGGACATCACGACGGTCGTCGACGCCCTGATCACGACACTGCGGTCCAGCACGGTGATTCAGGACGATCTCGGTGCTTTCACAACCGAGACCGTCACCGCCCTGCTGGGCGATACGACGTTGTGGACCGCGCTCGGGAAGCAGCTGGCCGAGCTGGTCGACACCATCGCAAGCAACCCCGACGTCCAGGCCTACGCCGGTGAATTCGCCGCCCGGTTCGTCACCGAGACGCTGTCGGCGTCGTTCCCGGCGGACTTCGCCGCGGCGATCGGAACCGCGATCGGCGACGCCGTCACCTCGTTGCTGGAGATTCCGGCGTTCACCGCCGGTCTGGGCGCAGTGGTCGGAATCGTGATCCCGACCCTGTTGGAACAGCCCGGATTGGTCGGCGCGGTCGCCGCCGTCGCAGGGCAGCTGGTCACCGGGGTCGTCGCCGGCGCTGACATCGCAGATGCTGTGGGAGAAGCGATCACAGCACTGGAGACCGACCCGGTAGTGCGTGAGGCGATCGGTGCCACCATCTCCGCGGCCCTCAACGTCGTCGAGTTCGTGATTCTGGACAACCGCGGCTTCCAGCAGGGACTCGGTGCGATCATCACCACCTTCACCGAACAGATCCTGGACAGCCCGGCCGTTCTGACCTACATCGTGGAGACGCTGGGTGAGCCGTTGGCCGGTTTCGCGACGGCGCTGCTGACCGATACGGCGTTCACCGGTCGGGTTGCCGAAACACTCGGCGCGACGGTGACAAACTTCCTGGCATTCCCCGATTTCAACGCGGCTCTGGTCTCGGCGCTGAACCTGGCGGTGGACGAGGTGCTCTCCGGCGCCGAGGTGTCCGCGGCGGTGGCCGACGCCCTGGCATCGCTTCAGGCCGACCCCGGTTTCCAGGCGGCGGTCTACGGCGTCGTCCCGATGACCGTCGCGATGCTCCTCGGCGATCCCGCGGTGCGCCAGGCGATCAGCTCCGCACTGCCCATCCTGGTCAGCGCCATTCTGAAGGATGCCGGGATCACCAATGGAATCGTGGATGCCCTCGTCGGGCGGATCGCCGGGCAGGCGACCGCATACCTTCTGGCGCAGGTACCCGTCTGGGATCTGGTCGACACGGTGGCCGAAGACCTCATCATCGGCAAGATCGGGTTGACCTCTGACGACATCATCGGACTGGTTCTGGACCAACTGCGCACACGGCCGGGTCTGCAGATCGCCGTCGGCATGGGGCTGGGGGCCGGAATCGGCCTGGGGATCTTCGGCGAGAACCCGGTCGGGATCTTCGTCTTCCTGGTCACCGGAGCCACCGCAGCCGTCGGTGTCGTCGCGGCGGCCGCATTGTGGAATATCTATCTGGTGGTCGCCGAACTGCTCAGGGGAGAGGTCCCCGGCTTCCTAACACCGATGCCCGCGGCCGCCCAGGTTGCCGAGAGCAACTTCCTCCAAGCCTCGGTGGCCTCCGACTTCTATGTGATGAACGCGATCGTTCCCAACTGGCGGGACGGTGACGTCGTCCATCCCGCCGCCTCCGGCAGTCAACTGGGTTTGACCGATCTGACGGTCGACGTGCCCGAAGCGGCGTCGGACCGTATCAATGTCAGCATGACCTTCGATGTGACGGAGTCGCAGAACGGCCCGGCCTCGATCGCCCCGCTGATGCTCGACCTCAGCTTCCCCGTCGACCGGCTGTTCCCGGCTCTGGTCCCGGCCGGCGCCGCAGCAAGCCAGGCCAGACGGCGCCAGTCGGTCTAACCCAAGGCCTGGTCGCCGACTCCACGAACTGCCCGCTCCCGTGGACAGGGAACCGCCCCGGCCAAGTAAGGGGCGGCCGGGGCGGTTCGGGGCTGGCGCAGTTCAGCGGCTGTTAAGGTAAGAGGCCAGCGATTTGGGGCCGGGCAAGCCGGCGTCAGACACCTGGACCTGACTTTGCTCAAATTAGTG
>JAGQTQ010000040.1 GCA_020438905.1 Mycobacterium sp. | reverse complement strand
GGTGGGCGCCGTTGGTCGGCGCGGGATCAGCCGGTTGCTCGGTGGCTCGGGTGGCAGGTGCGCTCACTGGTGTCCTCGATATCTAGGGCCTGACAAGAAAAAACCCCCGTCAGCGTTGGCGGCTGTACGAGGGTGGCGCGCTGGTGCGTGCGGCTAGACCCGGCGGGGGGCAAGCGCGGCACCAACGCGCTGACCTACTACGAGCTTCCCGCCGGTTGTCATACCTGCGGAGGGTAGTCCCGGCACAGGTCAGGCGTCAAATCCAGCGGCAACATCTCAACGAGGTGCAATGATGCTGCACATGCCCTCCGGATCCGACGACGCCCCGACCGTGATCCGGATATCTCCGATGGCTTACTTCGCCCCGGGCTTCCTGGCGTTGGCCCTGCTGACGGTCGGTCCGGCCTTCGGACTCACCGCCATGGCGGTGCTGATGGTGATACCGGCGCTGGTCTCGGTGGCCATCGAACGGTTCCGGACCGTCGCCGACCGGGACACCGTCACCGCGCGCATGCTGGTGGGAAGCCGGACACTGCCGTGGCCGCAGATCGACGGCCTTAAGTTCACCCGCGGCCGCTGGGCTCGGGCCTGCCTGACCGACGGCGGCGAGTTCCTGCTCCCGGCGGTGACCTTCACGACGATTCCCCAGCTCACTGCTGCCAGTGGGGGCCGCGTTCCCAACCCGTACCGGCGTTGACCTTTCATCGGCCCTGAGTGTTATCGGCCCTGAGTCTCATCGGCCCTGAGTGGGGCTCAGCCGAACGGATTGTGCCCCCGCAGGAACACCCAGGCGGCCACGCCGCCGCCGATGCCGAGCACCAGCGCCAGGAATGAGCCGATGAACGGCCGACGAGCCCAACCCCGGCCGCCGTCGAACCCGTAGCGCCCCGGCCCGGCCAGGACCACGGCGGCTGCGGCGACGCTGAGCACCAGCATGTACTCCGCGGCGGAGCCGAAGACGAACAGACCGCCTTCCTCGCGCTGGGCGGTGAACGTCGCCAGCAGGCTGTTGACCAGGAAACCCAATGCCACCGAAGCGGCCACCGGGGTGAACAACCCGAGCACCAACAACACACCGGAGGCGATCTGGGTTCCCGCGGCGACATAGCTGAGCAGGCCCGCGTACTGGTAGCCGGCCTCGGTCAGGCTGTCGCGGAAACCTTCCGGGCCGGGACCGCCCAACCAGCCGAAAGCGTTCTGCAGGCCGTGGGCGATGAACACCACGCCCAGGGTCACCCGCAGCAACAACAGCCCGAGGTCCTGGGTACCCCGCCGCCCGGCCGCCTTCAGGCGTTCGTCGGCGTCGACGGGGGTGATCTCGGTCGGCGCCGCCATGTGATGCGGCGCATCGGCGGGATACGCCGGGGCGTGGGCGGCGGGTTCCACGTAAGGCAGCGGTTCGGGGTCGTGCAGCAATCCGTATCCGGTGGGCGCCGCCGCCGGGGGCGCAGGGGTAGCGTGCGGCGGGCCGATCTTGGTGGTCGCGAAATCGCCGCCGTAGTTGGCCGATCCCAGGTCCTCCTCGGGATCGACCAGTCGCGCCGTCGCCGGCCGAACGGCGGGCTCCTCGGGCCGCTGCCAGCCGGGATCGGGATTCTGGCTCGTCACAAGGCCAGCGTAAGTGCAACCGGAGGTAAATCGCCGGATTTGACCGGCGCTTCGACCGGCCGAAATCTCCCCCGCGCGCGCCCGGCGTGGCGAACATCGGCGGCCGATCCGTAACCTGGCGGGCATGACTGCGCGTACGCCGATCCGGTCGCTGGCCGCGCTGTGCGCAGCCATGGTGCTGGCGAGCGGCTGCGCGCGGTTCGACAATGCGGTCTCCCAGCCCTTCACCACCCCGCCGGAACTGGCGCCCGGCCCGCCGTCGACGCCGCCTCCTCCCCCGCCGCTGCCCCCCAAACCGTTCCCGAAGGCCTGCCCGGCGCCGGGTGTCATGCAGGGGTGCCTCGAGAGCACCAGCGGGTTGATCATGGGGCCGACCGCCAAGACCGCCCTGGTGGCCGAGCGCACCACCGGCGCGATCAAAGAGGTCTCGCTCACCGCCGAACCCGAGGTCCAGATGGTCATCCCGGTCGACGGCAGCGGCGATGGCGGGCTGATGTCGATCGTGAAGTCGCCGACCTACTCCCAGGATCGGCTCATGTACGCCTACATCAGCACGCCCACCGACAACCGGGTGATCCGGATCGCCGAGGACGACGTGCCCAAGGACCTGCTGACCGGCATCCCCAAGGGTGCGACGGGCAACACCGGGTCGCTGATCTTCACCAGCCCGACGACCCTGGTCGTGCAGACCGGCGACGCCGGCAACCCGGCACTGGCCAACGATCCCAAGTCGCTGGCGGGCAAGGTGATCCGCATCGAGCAGCCCACCACCGTCGGACAGGCCCCGCCGACGACCGCGCTGAGCGGGATGGGCTCCGGCGGCGGCATGTGCCTGGACCCGGCCGACAAGTCGCTCTACATCACCGACCGCACCCCCTCCGGTGACCGGCTGCAGCGCATCGGCCCGGATTCCAAGGCGACCACGGTGTGGACCTGGCCGGATAAACCGGGCGTCGCCGGATGTGCGGCACTGGACGGCACCGTGCTGGTGAACCTGGTCAACACCAAGCAGACGGTGGCGGTCCGACTGGCCCAGGCAACCGGCGCGGTCACCGGTGACCCCGAGGTCGTGCGGGAGGGAAAACACGGGCACGCCTGGGCGCTGGACGTCGCCCCCGACGGCAACATCTGGGGGGCGACGGTCAACCGCACCGCCGGGGACGCCGAGAAACTCGACGACGTGGTCTTCCCGCTGTTCCCGCAGGGTGGCGGATTCCCCCGCTCCAACGCCGACGTCACCTAAGGGACGTCGGTCGGGTAACGCCTCCGTTCATCGCCGATGCGCGCCACCGTCTCGCCGATCGCTTGCGCAGTCGACAACATGGGCGCACCGCGATCGGCCACCACCCGGGGAACCTGAGAAGACCGGCCACCTCGCGTTATCGCCAACGTGCTGGCGTAGGCCATAGATCGATGACGAACTCGCTGCTAGTCGACATATTTGTCGCCGAAAACCCTTTACCGAACCGCCCCATGAAGCTATGTTTTAGCTGAGATTTTCCTGAGATCCGACGATGCGAGGGGCTACTCATGGGATGGACGATTGCGCCCGCGGACGCCGGCCCGGCCCCCACCGCCGCCCGATGTCGAGCCGTGGGGGCTCGTTATCGCGACGTCGAAACCGCAACCCGAGATCTTCGGGTGCCGATTTCTCCCAGGACCTTCTGAGGCCGAGCCGGAGAGGGAGAGGGAGATGACGACCGCGATTCCCTTCCCCGCCGCCCCCGACGGCCGGGAACGGCGCGAGCAGCGCGTCGTCGCCCGCGACGGCACGACGCTGGCGGTGTCCGACTGGGCCGGACCGTCCACCGATCGGACGGTGATATTCCTCCACGGACTATGCCTGAGCCAAGCTGCGTGGGGCATCCAGACACGACATGTGTTGCACCGCTTCGACCACCGCACCCGCGTCATCACCTATGACCACCGGGGTCACGGCGCCTCGGGCGCGGCGCCGCCGCACACCTACCGGCTGGGACAGCTGGCCGCCGACCTCGATGATGTGATCGCAGCGCTGGGGGCACGCGGGCCGTTGATTCTGGTCGGCCACTCGATGGGGGCGATGACCGCTCTGACGTACCTTTCGGAGGGCAGCTGCGCCGCCCAGGTTGCCGGGATCGTGCTTTGCGCCACCGCCGCCGGCCACCTCTCCGTTCAGGGCATCGGGCGACTGTTGGGGCTCCCCGCGCTGGACGCTCTGCTCGGCACCCTGGCCCGAGTGCCCACGAGGGCCGCCGGTGCGCTGACCGCCCCGATCCGGCTGGCACTTCACAGGGTCGGTGCCCTGGGCGGGGCTCGCAGTGCCGCACTCGCCGAAGTCTTCGCCCATGCCCTGGAGAGCACGCCGCTGAGCACGGCACTGGGGTTCCTGGCCGGCCTTCGCGATTTCGACCAAACCCCGAACCTGGGCTCGATCACGGCCCGCACCACTATCCTCAGCGGCGGGATGGACCTGCTCACCCCGCCATCGCTGTCGCGGGAAATGGCCTCTGCCATAGCGGGATCCACCCATGTCCACCTACCGGCCGCCGGCCACATGCTGCCCCAGCAGGAGCCGCACACCGTGAACGCGGCGGTTGCCGCCGCTGTCGAATACGTCGCCCCGGTCCGGCGGGAGAGCACGGCGGAAACACCGTGCTACGACTGCACAGCCGCCGAAGCCGTCTGATTTCAGCGGCGCAGCCCGCTCAGCACCAGCCCCGGGTCGACGGTGGCCCGGGCCGCCACCGAGGCTGCTGCCGCCGCGACCACCAGCGCGGCGACGTCTTCATGGCCCTTGGGGAAGACGATCTCTGCGCTGTCGGGGCCGTCTCGGTGCGCCATCAACCAGTCGTAGAGCAGCCAGTCCACCGCGCAGGCCACAGCCAGCGGGTCGGCGTCGGCCGACGATGCGGCCGAAACCACCGCCTGCAGGGCCTCACGATGTTCACTGCGGGCGCCGTCGGCGTTGGTTCCCGAGGAGTCGAAGAACAGCATCGACAGGGTGAGCGGGAAACGCCGGCCGGATTCGGTTCGCACCACCCACCGACCGCCCTTCCAGGCCCTGTCCGGATCGACCTGATGGAACTCCCCGTAGCCGCCGACCACACCTAATTCGGGGTCGTCCAGCTGGCCGTCCAGAGGGGCCGGTCCAAGCAGGCCCAGCGGCTGACGCGCCCGGATCGAGAACAGCGCCGCGGTTCCGATGATCTTGCCGGCTCGAAGGTCCGCGCTCAGACCGGTCTTCTCCAGCGCCGCGGCGTATTCGAAACACAGCCGGTCGAGGTGGCGGTGCAGCTCCAGCAGGTCGTCGCGTTCGGCGTCATCGGCCAGACCGCGGCCGCCGCCCAGGATGTCGCCGAACCGCTCGGCGGCGATGATGAGCGCGTCGTCGAGGGCCGCCAGGTGGGTGGCGATCAGCCGGTCGGGTTCCTCGTCATCGGCGACCAGGGCTTGCAGTGATACCGGGACGCCGGCCGGGGTGGCCCAGTAGAAGCCGATCTGCCCGTCGGCCTGGACGATTCGAGGCCTCATGATGCCCTGCGCCACAGCATGACCCGGTTGTTGCCGGAGTCCGCGACGGCAAGGCGGTCCCCGCACAGCGAAATCCCGTAGGGCCAGCACAGCGTGTCCCGGGTGACCGAGGTCCACCGGTTCTCGCCATTGGATCCGAAATCGGGTTGGGCCAGGACATGCGCCGCACCGCGGCAGTGCGGACCCTCGGGCACGCCGTCCCACAACAGGATCCGGTTGTTGGCGGTGTCGGCCACCGCCAGGGTTTCGCCGTCCTGGCACACCGCATACGGGAACCGGAACCGGTCGTTGGTGTGCGGCCCGTACGGCCATTCCTCGGCACTGGTGAAATCCGGCTGTCCCAGCACCAGATCGGCGTCCCGGTCGGACCCGGGCTGCGGCGACCAGCCCAGCACGCGGTGGTCACCGGCGTCGGCGATCAACAACAGGTCGTCGCGACCGGCGATATCGTGCGGCCAGCGGAAACTGGCCGGCCCCGCCGGGCCGTCTCGGTTCTCCCCGTGCGAGACCGCATCGGGCTGGCCGAGAACGACGTCGGCGGGCCGGCCGGGCTCGGGGATGCCGCCGCGCCAACCCAGCACCCGGCGGTTGCCGGTGTCGGCGACCCAGAAGCTCCCGCCGACCATCGCGATCCCGAACGGCCAGTTCAGGCTCGAAGCCGAGCACCCCGCCCCCCGGTTGACCTCGACCTTGCCGGCATCGGGCTGTCCGATGACCACGTCGGGCGCCACGTCGTTGACCTCGGGCACGCTGTTCCACACCAGGATCCTGTGATGCCATGCATCGGCGACGACAAGACGGCCCTGGTGGACGAGCACGCCGGTGGGCAGGTGCATCCCCCTCTCAGGGCCCCGTCCCCCGGCGGCCGGCCCTTCTGTCTGCCCGTCTGGTTGACCCAGCACCACATCGGCGGGCTGCTCGTCGTCTTCGGGCAGGCCGTGCCAGATCAGCACCCGGTGGTTGCCGGAATCGGCCACCACCAGGTGCTCGGTACCCAGGAACACCCCACGCGGGGAGTACATCCACGCCATCGACGGCTGCGCCGGCGGCAGCGCCAACCCGCCCGGCGCGGGGGCACCCAGCCAGAGCTCCGGTGACCAACCGCCGGACAAATCGACGGACGGCGCGACGTCGGGCCGGCGGCCGAGTCCGCTCACGTTGTGCCGCACGGTGTATCGGCTCACCCGGCCCGCACCCAGACCTCACCGTCGTC
Source organism: Mycobacterium sp. (assembly GCA_020438905.1). Taxonomy (GTDB): domain Bacteria; phylum Actinomycetota; class Actinomycetes; order Mycobacteriales; family Mycobacteriaceae; genus Mycobacterium. The sequence continues at coordinate 26,528 of JAGQTQ010000040.1, read as the reverse complement.
GACTCTCAGCGGCAGCTGTTCGAGCTGGGCGCCCGGTGCCGTCAGGCACTCACCGGAGGCGGCGTCGAAGCAGAATCCGTGCCACGGGCAGGTCAAGGTGCCGCCGGCGACGTCGAGTTCGGCGTTGTCCAGCGGTAGCGCCTGGTGGGCGCACTCGTTGCGGTAAGCCGAGAGCCGTTGCCCGATGTTGACGACGATCAACTCAAGGCGCTCGCCGCTGGAGGTTTCGACCGTGGCGGTCGACAGCTGGTCCACCGGAAGGTCAGCCACCGGGCCGATCGTCACCCAGCCCTCCGCCGGACGTTCCCGGCCGATTCGCAGCGACTCCACCGGGATCAACGTGGGCGAAGGCTCCGCCGGCAGCACCTCGACGGCACTGATCGCCGGAACTCCCTGCACCAGAGCCTCTTCCACCAGGTTGCGCAGTGTCACCGAGGACATCGAGCAGCCGTTGCAGGCCCCCTCGAGGCGGACGAAGGCGACGCCGTCCTCCACCCCCACCAGGGACACGTCGCCGCCGTGGCTGTGCAGCTGCGGGCGCACCGAGTCCAGAACCTGCCCGGCGTGGGTCAGCGGGTCGGGCCGGATGATGCCGTGCAGCGACAGCAACAGCCGAACCACCGGGTCGTCGACCAACCCGAACAGCACCGGCCGCGCGGCGTCGTCGGCGCGCAGGGCTTTGACGATGCGCACCAGACCCGAGCGGTGTACCGCCTCCAGTGCCTCCTTGAGTTCCTCGGCCACCTTGCGCGCCGCGGGGTCAAGGCCCTCCAGCGCGGCGACGGCGTCGTCGACGCGAGATGCCAGTTCCTCGAAAGCGCCTTCTTCCATGGGCATTTCACTCATCTCGAGCCCCGTCGTCCTCGGTACGGCTCAGCGCCCCCTGCCGGGCGATCTCATCGAGCACCCCCCGCACCGTCCGGACCGAGTCATGATCCCCGAGTTCCTCGAACAGGAACCTCGCCTCGTACAGCTTGGCCTTGGCCTGGTCGAAGTCCCCTAGGTGGGCCAGCACGTTGCCCTGGTTGGCCAGCACCCGGGCCCGGCCCAGCGGATCGGTCCCGCGGTCCCGCGCCGCCAGCACACCCTCGTAGAGTTCAACGGCCTCCACGAGGTTGTCCATCTGATGGCTCGACGGGGTGTAGACCAACGAGTTGGCCAGGTTCAACTGGACGCTCGCCCACTGCTCGGGATGGTCCTCGAAGGTGTAGACCTTCAGCGCCGAGCGCAGCGACTGGGCGGCCACACCGAGGCGCAACTGACCGGACGCCTCGGTCATCGGCATGGTCAGGTACGCCGTCGCCAGATTCGCGTGGGCCGAAGCCCACAACAGCGGTGCCTCCTCGCGTAGCACCAGTTGCAGCGCCGAATGGTAGTGCGGCACAGCCTGTGCCAGCAGATCCGGCCGCTCGCCGGACTGTTCGTGCAGCAGTCCGGCCAGCGACAGGTGCAACTCCGCGCGGGCCAGCCGCAGGCCCTCGGCACCCTCCAGCGAGCGCAGCGCCCGCTGAAAACGGGAGACCGCGCCGGCGAGGTCGGTGTCGGCGACGATCGACGCCGACGCGCCGATGAGCACCCCGCTCAGCGGGCCGGAAACCTCACCGGCCGCCTCGGCAGCCTTATCCAATTCGGTCACCGCCGCGACCGGATCGCCGGCGTCCAGCGCGGCGCCCGCCCTGGTCGAGCCGACCAGCGCGGCGAGTTCGGCAGTGGCGGCCCCGATCTCCGGCGCGGTGTCGGTCCGGCCCAGCGCGAACAGCACGACGTCGACAAGGACACCGAATTCACCAAGCAGGGAACGCAGTTCGTCGGGACTGTCGGCATCGGGATCCATCACGAACCGGTTGTAGCGGGTGACGGGATCGGTTCCGGTCAGCTCGGCCAGCGCTCCGTCGCGGTCACCGGCCAGCGCGAGTTCGTGCGCCCGCAACTCAGCCGGCCATTCCGGGACCTGCCCGGCCAGCAAGGCCAGCCGTGAAGCTTCGGTGTCCGGGGACGCGGGGACCAGGAGGTAGCCGACCGGCAGCGGAAAGGCGCCCAGCGGTTGCGGCCGGACCGCGAGGACGGCCGGATCCAGCAGGTCGTTCACAGGTCTCCTCATAATCTCAGCCGGGCAGATGCCCGCGGACGTCCCGTTCGGCGGCACGCTTGATCAGATCGGCCACCAATTCCGCGCGGGCTTTGTCGCGGAAGGTGTTGATCCGCTTGCGCACCACCCCGTCGGCGAACACCACGACGATATCGACCGCCCACTGCCCGCGCTCGGCCACCACGACGGTCTGGACGTCCAGGGCGTCATCGGCCGAGGAGTCCGGGCGCACGGCCGTCTTCGGCCGGTCCGGGGCTGAGCGATCCTCGATCATCGTGCTCACGGCTCCAGCGATATCCGCAAGACCTGGTGATCGTCGTCCCAGGACGCCGGGCGCTCCCCCGCCGGGAAACCGTCCGGGAGCACTTCACGCACCAGCACCGCACGGTCTCCGGCCGTATTGCGTTGCTTGAGCAGCAGCCCGCCGCTGCTAGGCCCCCGCAACGGAAAGAGCCACAGTTCGCCGTCGCGCGGCACCGCGGCCAGGGCATCGGACGGAAACCTGCCGGCCGCCAGAACGGCCGCCATCCGCAAATAACCGTCACCGGTGATCTCGACGGTGACCCGGTCCGGTGCCGCGGGCCTCAAGGGAGCCAGAAAATCCGCCTCGACGATGGCGATTACCCGCTCCATGGCCGCGACGACGGGGGCCGACAGTTCACCACCCAACTCCATCTCGGCGATCTCGATGAGGAACACCGTGATGTCGGTCGGGCAGGCCTCGCCGAGTGCCCACCGGGCGAACGGGATGGCGTGGTCCCACCGGAACGAATGCGTGTGCAGGCCCTGCAACGGGGGCAGGTCGGTGAGTTCCTCCCCCGGCACCCGGTACACCGTTCCCGGTTCGGCGCCGGTGGTGGAGGCGTCGACGATCACCACCCGCTGCGCGCCGCGCATCTGAAAGCCGACGTCCATGCCGGCGGTGCCGCCGTCCACCAGTCGGGCACCTTCGGGGACCCCGCGGTCCCACAGGTGGCGAATCAGCACCGGGCCGACCCCGTCGTCGCCGCGCAGTAGGTTGCCGCAGCCGATCACCAGAACCGCGCAGCCGGGCGGCTCGAGGTCGATGGGAACTTCGCCCGTCACACCATTCCGTTGATGACGAACTTCGACAACTCCTTGCCGGTCTTGCCGTCGTAGGCGTGCACGGTGCAGACCAGGCAGGAGTCGAAGCTGCGGGCTACGTGACCGAGTTCGACAGGGTCCTCGGGATCGACGATCGGCGAACCGATGAAGGCCTTCTCCATCGGCCCGAGCACCTCGTTGCCGTCTCGGGGGCCGATGTTCCAGGCCGTCGGCGTGATCACCTGGTAGTTCTTGATCTTGTTGTCCTCCAACACGATCCAGTCGGCCAGCGCACCGCGGGCCGCCTCGGTGGCGCCGAAGCCACGGCCCGAGGCGTACTCGGTGGGCTTGCTGTAGAAGCTCTCCTTGAGGTCGAGTTGGTCAAGCCAGGACCGCACCCACTTGAAGTACTTCGGGGCCTCGTGCAGACGGGCCAACTGCCGGACCAGAACACTGGGGCCGACCTTGTTGTAGATGTCGAGGAACAACGGGTCGTTGTCCTGGTGCGGTGCGGCGTCCGGGCCGGCCGCGGCCATCCGGCGGGCCAGCGGACCGGTTTCCAGCGGCAGGTTGCCGAGGCCCTCGATTTCGTAGCGCGGGGACTTGGCCCAGCTGTACTTGCCCTGCTTCTTGGCCTTCTCCGGGTCGATCGGGATGGTCTCCCCCTCGAACGGGTGCAGCGGGCGGCTGCCCTCGTAGAACGAGTGGGTGACGTCCTCGCGGACCTTGGCCTGGTCGAACTGGTGCCACTGTCCGCCGGCGAAGATTCCGCCGCGGCCGATCAGCGCACCGTTGCGCCCGTCGATGGTCGGGTTGGCGTACAGCGCCGGGTCGAAGTAGGTGCCGGTCGAGATGTAGTTGCCCACACCCTGGCCGTACTTGTCCAATCCGATGTCCAGGGCGTACCGGATGAAGAAGCCCATATCGCTGTTGCGCTGGGCCTCGTTCTCGTCGACCCAGGCCAGGATGTCCTCCCAGGTCTTGTTCTCCAGCCAGCGGTCGATACTGCAGCCGAGCAGGTCGGACTCCAGCCAGTTGTCCTTCCAGTTCTCCAGGATCGCAATCGAGCGGGTGACGTCGGAGAGGCTGGCGGCGCCCATCACGCCGCCGGGCACCATGAAGCTGGAGTGCGGCCACTGCCCACCGAAGATGGCGTAGACCTCAACCGGCTTCTGGGAGAGGACCACACCCTTCTGATAGCTGGTCCCGACATAGGGCGCGAAGCGGCGCACTGCCTCGTCGTAGAGCGCGGACTTGGCGTAGTTCTTGTTCACCAGGTCGATCGCGAACAGTGCGTAGAAGTACCGCGGGATGGACTGAAGCGTCTCGCAGGCCTGGGCGATGTTGCGCACCAGGGTGGCGTTGGCGGGCATGTGGGTGCGCCACGCGGTGTCCAGCGCGTAGGCGGACTTGTAGAGGTGGCTACCACCGCAGATCCCGCAGATGCGCGGGCAGACGATGAGCCCGGCCTGCGGATCCTTGCCGCGCAGGATGATCTCGAAACCGCGGAACATGGCGGCTTCGGTCCAGGCGGAGGTGACGACACCGTCGTCGATGGTCACCCGGACGTCGAGGTCGCCCTCGACCCGCCCGAGCGGACTGACGTGAAGATCGAGCGCGGTCATGGAAGTCCTTTCAATGCAATCGCTTCGGGGGCAATCGGGTGTGCGTCGGGGCCGCTAGACCACGAACATGTCTTCTTTGGACCACTGCGGGGCGGCCACCCGGGCCGCCGCGGCGGCTGCCATATAGGTCAGTTTCTTGGTTCCGGTGCCGGTCTCCCTGGGGATCACGCCGGCGACCTTCTGGGTCTTGAACAGCGTCCCCGGAGCCAGGTCGAAGTGCGGAAACTCAGGCTCGGTGCAGCCGTAGCACGGCTGGCCGGCGCGGGTCTTGGAGGACTGCCGGTTCCACAGAATGCGGTTGCACGGCGAGTGCGTCATCGGACCCCGGCAGCCGAACTCGTAGAACAGGCAGCCGGTGCGGGTGCCTTCGCCGAAGGACAGCGTCGACTGCTTGTACTCGTAGAACTGCACCCGGGTGCATCCGGTCTGGGTGAAGGTCTTGAAGAACGTCTCGGGGCGCTGCAGTTCATCCAGGGCGATATCGCCGGCGCGGCCGGTCGCCAGTGCGACGAGGATCTGGGTGATCCAGTCCGGGTGGGCCGGGCAACCCGGGATGTTGATGACGGGAAGGCCCATCTTCGATCTGAAGTTAGGGCCAAGAAAACCGCCCTTGGCGCGCTTGTGGAACTGCAGGCCGGTGGAGGCCGACGGGTTCGGCTCCATTGCCGGGATCCCGCCCCAGCACGCGCAGTCGCCGATCGCGACCACGATCTGGGCCTGCTTGGCCAGGTCGGTCACCCAATCCTTCATCGGACGGTCGGCGAACATGTCCATCCGCCCGGTCCCGTTGGGCGCCTCGATGACCGAGCCCTCGAAGACGAACACGTCCATGGGACGCTCCCCGGTGGCGCAGTCCCGGAACAGCCTCTGAGCGTTGGCGCCCAACTCCATGCCCAGGGACGGATGCCAGATGACCTCCAGTCCGAAGTCGACGATCAGGTCGACGACATTGGGCTCGTCGGCGTTGAGGAATGACATGGTGTTGCCACTGCACGCCCCGCCCTGGAACCACAGAACCGACGCCATGGAAGATCTCCTCTCAGGATGCTGCCCGCGGACGAATCCGACGCGGGGAGTCGGACGCCGGCAAGCGCGGGATCGACACCGTCCGCACACGACCTGCCATTGAAGAACTCCCGCCCGCCGTCATCGGCGATTCGAGCGTACCGCCGCCGTGGGCCGATTGGAACGAGTTCTCGAACCGAAACACCGCGGAAATATGACGTTTTCGACCGGCTTCAGCGCCGGCGGCGACGGAAACCGCGGCGGCTCAGCCGTCCTGGCCGCAGGCCTTGAGGACCAGTTCGCGCACCCGCGCGGCATCGGCCTGGCCCTTGGTTGCCTTCATCACCGCTCCGACGACGGCGCCGGCGGCCTGAACCTTGCCGCCGCGGATCTTCTCGGCGATATCGGGATTGGCGGCCAGCGCCTCGTCGACCGCGGCCTGGATCAGCGAATCGTCGCGAACCAGCGTCAGTCCGCGAGCGGCCATCACCTGCTCGGGCTCCCCCTCGCCGGCCAGCACCCCCTCGATCACCTGGCGGGCCAGCTTGTTGGAGAGCTTGCCGGTATCGACCAAGGCGATGACCGCGGCCACCTGTCCGGGGGTGATGGGCAGCGCGTCGAGGTCGACGCCGCTTTCGTTGGCCTTCTGTACCAGGAAATTGCCCCACCACGCGCGGGCGGCCTCGCTGGGGGCGCCGTGGGCGACGGTGGCCGTCACCAACTCCACCGCGCCGGCGTTGACCAGGTCCCGCATCACCTCGTCGGAGACCCCCCAATCCTGCTGAACCCGCTTTCGTGCCAGCCAGGGCAGTTCGGGGATGGTGCCCCGCAGGCGTTCGACGAGTTCGGCCGGCGGCGCGACCGGCTCGAGGTCCGGCTCCGGGAAGTAGCGGTAGTCCTCGGCGGTCTCCTTGTCGCGGCCCGGCGAGGTGTGGCCGTCCTCGTGGAAGTGCCGGGTCTCCTGGTGCACCGTGCCGCCGGCGTCGATCACCGCCGCCTGCCGGCGCATCTCGTAGCGCACCGCGACCTCGACGCTCTTGAGCGAGTTGACGTTCTTGGTTTCGGTGCGGGTGCCGAACTCGGCGCGGCCGATCGGGCGCAGCGAGACGTTGGCGTCGCAACGCAGCGAGCCCTGGTCCATCCGAACGTCGGACACCCCGAGGCCGCGCAGCAGATCCCGCAGCGCGGTGACGTAGGCGCGGGCCACCTGCGGTGCCCGGTCCCCGGCCCCCTCGATCGGCTTGGTGACGATCTCGATGAGCGGGACCCCGGCCCGGTTGAAGTCCAGCAGCGAGGTGGTGGCGCCGTGGATGCGGCCGGTCTCACTGCCGATGTGGGTCAGCTTGCCGGTGTCCTCCTCCATATGCGCGCGCTCGATGCCGATTCGGAAGGTGGTGCCGTCCTCGAGGGGGACGTCGAGGTGGCCGTTGATCGCGATGGGTTCGTCGTACTGGGAGATCTGGTAATTCTTCGGCATGTCCGGATAGAAGTAGTTCTTCCGGGCGAACCGGCACCACGGCACGATCTCGCAGCCCAGCGCCAGCCCGATGCGGATGGCCGACTCGACGGCGGCATCGTTCAGCGTCGGCAAGGCGCCGGGCATCCCCAGGCACACGGGGCAGACCTGGGTGTTGGGCTCGGCGCCGAAGGTGGTGGCGCAGGAGCAGAACATCTTGGTCGCCGTCGACAACTCGACGTGCACCTCCAGACCCATCACCGGGTCGAAGCGGGCCACGACGTCGTCGTAGTCCATCAGGTCGGCGGTCGCAGTGCTCATGGGTGGCGAGTCTAGTGGGCGGGATTCCCGGGCCCGGCCCCGGCGAGCAGACACAAACGTGCACTCTCATTTGAGGAATCGTGCGAGTTTGTGTCTGCTCGCCGTCAGGCGGCGCTAGACCCGGCCGGCGACGAACGCGGCGGCGTCGGTGACGTAGGGCGGGAATTCGTAGCCGTTGTGGGCGGACCGATCCCGCCCGCCCGGAAAGCAGATCGGGTCGCCCGGGCTGCACAGATCGACGGCCTGGCCGGCGAACAGCCCGGTCGTCGACAGCGGGGTGCCGAACCGGGCCGAAGGGTTGCCGAACACCGCCACCGCGGCGATCTGGTCGGCCGCCTCCGGTGGCAGCGGCGGGGCCGACCCGAGGTTGCCGACCAATGTGCCCAACGGGGCCACCCCGGCCAGCATCGACATCACCGCGGCCCCCTGGGAGAAGCCGCCGAGCACGAACCGGGTAGCCGGGCAGGCCACGGCCGCGGTCGCCAGGTGAACCTCGGTATCGGTGGCACCGGCGGCGGTGGTGAGGAAGTTGACGCTGGCCGGGTAGTTCACCCCGTAGACGGCCAGGCTGCGCCCACCCAGCATGGGCGTCAGGGTGTCGGCCAGTGCTTGGCCGACTCGGCCCGGCCCCGGCGGTTCGCCGGTGCCGCGGGCGAAGACCAACTCCACGTCGGGGCAGGCGTCGGCAGCCCCCGCCGTGGGCGCACCGGCTACCGCGGATCCCAGCGACGCGATGGTCAGCACCACCGCCACGGCTTTTCTCACGACGCCCACTCTAACCAGCCGCGAGCAGACGCCAAATCTCAAGGAACAGAACCGGATCGTGCGAGTTTGCGTCTCCTCGCGCACTCAGCCGAAGAAGGCCGCGGCGTCGTCGTAGCGGCTCTGCGGCACCAGCTTGAGCTGCCGCACCGCGTCGGCCAGCGGAACCCGGCCGATGTTCTCGCCGCGCAACGACACCATCATCCCGTACTCGCCGGCGTGCGCGGCATCGGCGGCGTTGACCCCGAAGCGAGTGGCCAGCACCCGGTCATACGCGGTGGGTTTGCCGCCGCGCTGGATATGCCCGAGGACGGTGACCCGGACCTCCTTGCGGATCCTCTTCTCCACCTCGTGCCCCAGCTGCTGGGCCACCCCGGTGAACCGCTCGTGGCCGAACTCGTCCACGCCACCGTGCCGCAGTTCCATCGAGCCCTCGGCGGGCTTGGCTCCCTCTGCCACGACGCAGATGAAGTGCGAGGCGCCGCGCTGGAAGCGCTGCTTGACCAACCGGCAGACCTCCTCGACGTCGTAGGGCTGCTCGGGGATCAGCGTCATGTGCGCACCGGAGGCCAGCCCGGCGTTGAGCGCGATCCAGCCGGCGTGGCGGCCCATCACCTCGACCAGCATCACCCGCTGATGGGATTCGGCGGTGCTGTGCAGCCGGTCGATCGCTTCGGTGGCGATCATCAGCGCGGTGTCGTGGCCGAAGGTGACGTCGGTGCAGTCGATGTCGTTGTCGATCGTCTTGGGCACCCCGACGACGGGCACCCCCTCCTCGGTCAGCCAGTGCGCGGCGGTCAGCGTGCCCTCACCGCCGATCGGGATCAGCACGTCGATCCCGTTGTCCTCCAGGGTCTGCTTGATGTCGTCGATACCGGCCCGCAGCTTCTCGGGATTGGTCCGGGCGGTGCCCAGCATGGTGCCGCCCTTGGCCAGCAGCCGGTCGTTGCGGTCGTCGTTGACGAGTTGGATACGACGGTTCTCCAGCAGGCCGCGCCAGCCGTCCTGGAATCCCACCACCGAGGATCCATAGCGGGTGTCGCAGGTCCGCACGACGGCGCGGATGACGGCGTTGAGGCCGGGGCAGTCGCCGCCGCCGGTGAGGACTCCGATGCGCATGGCCCTATCTAACCGTCTCCGCGCGCACCACGGAGTGGTTAGAGCGCCATGAACCGATCAGAGCGCGGTGGGCAAAGCTCCACGGGCCGCCTCGTAGGCAGCGCCCACCCGGTAGAGCCGGTCATCGGCCATCGCCGGGGCCATGATCTGCAGTCCGACCGGCAGCCCGTCGTCACCCGAAAGCCCGGAGGGCACCGACATCCCGCAATGCCCGGCCAGGTTCAGCGGCAGGGTGCACAGGTCGAACAGGTACATCGCCAGCGGGTCGTCGACCTTCTCCCCGAGCCGGAAGGCGGTGGTCGGCGTCGCCGGCGAGACCAGCACGTCCACCTCGACATAGGCGGCGTCGAGGTCGCGGGCGATCAGCGTCCGGACTTTCTGCGCCTGGTTGTAATAGGCGTCGTAGTAGCCGGCCGAGAGCGCGTAGGTGCCGATCATGATGCGCCGCTTGACCTCCGGACCGAAGCCGGCCTCCCGGGTCAAAGCCATCACCTCCTCGGCGCTGTGGCTGCCGTCGTCGCCCACCCGCAGCCCGTAGCGCATGGCGTCGAACCGGGCCAGGTTGCTGGAGACCTCCGAGGGCAGGATCAGGTAGTAGGCCGACAGCGAGTGGTCCAGGTTCGGGCAGTCGACTTCGCTGATCTGGGCGCCGAGTGCGGCCAACTGGTCCACCGCGGCGTTGAACGATGCCAGCACGCCGGGCTGATACCCCTCGCCGCTGCGCAGCTGTTTGACCACGCCGACCCGCACACCGCGCAGATCACCGTCTGCACCGGCCGCCGCGGCGCCCGCCACATCGGGAATCGGGAGGTCCAGTGAGGTGGCGTCATGGGGATCGTGTCCGGCGATCACCGCGTGCAGCAGCGCGGTGTCGGCCACCGTGCGCGCACACGGGCCACCCTGATCCAGTGAGGACGCGCAGGCCACCAGCCCGTACCGCGACACCGTTCCGTAGGTGGGCTTGACACCGACGGTCGCGGTCAGGGCGGCGGGCTGGCGGATCGAACCGCCGGTGTCGGAACCGATGGCCAGCGGGGCCTGGAACGCGGCCAGCGCGGCCGCACTGCCGCCCCCCGACCCGCCGGGCACCCGCTCGACGTCCCAGGGGTTGCGGGTCGGGCCGTAGGCCGAGTTCTCCGTCGACGAGCCCATCGCGAACTCGTCCATATTGGTCTTGCCGAGGATCGGGATGCCGGCAGCGCGGATCCGCGCGGTCACCGTGGCGTCGTACGGCGAGGTCCAGCCCTGCAGCATCTTCGACCCGCAGGTGGTCGGCATGTCGGTGGTGGTGAAGACGTCCTTGAGGGCCAGCGGCACTCCGGCCAGCGGGGAGGGCAGATCGTCACCGGCGGCCACGGTGGCGTCCACCGCGGCCGCCGCGGCCAGCGCCTGCTCGCCGGCGACGTGCAGGAACGCGTGGTACCGCTCGTCGGTCGCGGCGATCTGGTCCAGGCAGGCCTGGGTCACCTCGACCGAGGAGACCTCGCCGGCGGCGATCTTGCGACCGAGGGCGGCCGCATCGAGACGGATCACTTCATTCGGGGAACTCATCACTGCTCCTCCCCCAGGATCTGCGGCACCGCGAAGCGGCCCTCATCGGCCGACGGCGCCTCGGCCAGTGCCTGCTGCTGGGTCAGACCGGGTTGCACGACATCCGGCCGGGTGACGTTGACCCTGCTCAGGTCGCCGGGTCGGTGGACGCCTGAGCCCCCGGCGAGCGGATTGCCGGTCGGGGTGACGTCGGCGACGTCGACGGCCTGGATCTGGCTGACGTAGCCGAGGATCGCGTCGAGTTGGCCGGCGAAGCTCATCAGTTCCTGGTCGGTCAGCGCGAGGCGGGCCAGCTTGGCCAGCCGCGCCACCTCATCGCGGGAGATCGTGGACACGGGAGGTAAGCCTAGCGACGCCGGAATGCCTCGCGCCGCGCCCTGTGAAACAGTGGGCCGATGCGTTCATTTCTGCTGCGGGTTCAACTCGAGGACCGGCCGGGCAGCCTGGGCGCGCTGGCCGTGGCGCTGGGCACGGTGGGCGCGGACATCCTGTCGCTGGACGTCGTCGAGCGCGGCGAGGGCTACGCGGTCGACGATCTGGTGGTCGACCTGCCGGCCGGGGCGATGCCGGATTCGCTGATCACCGCCGCCGAGAGTCTCAGCGGCGTACGCGTGGAGACCATCCGGCCGCACACCGGCCTGCTGGAGGCGAACCGCGAACTCGAACTCATCGACCGCGTGGCGGCCGCCGGCGCGCGGCAGGACAGACTCCAGGTTCTCGTCGACGAGGCCCCGCGGGTGCTACGGGTCGGATGGTGCACGGTGGTCGAGCACACAGATGCCGGTCCACGCCGGGTCGCCGGCAGTCCCGGGGCTCCGGAAACCCAGGCCGCCGCAACACCGTGGCTACCGATCAGCCGGGCCGCGGCCCTGGACGCCGGCGAGGCGTGGGTGCCGGAGCTGTGGCGGGATATGGACACCACGCTGGCCGCCGCACCGCTGGGCGATCCGGGCACCGCGGTGGTCCTAGGCCGTCCCGGTGGTCCGCATTTCCGGCCCTCGGAGGTGGCGCGGCTCGGCTATCTGGCCGGCATCGTCGCCACCATGCTGCGGTGAGCGTCGACCCGAACGGACTTGCTGGCGGACGCCATGCCGCACTGCGGAAGTGTCTCTGAAAAGGACTTTGTTCCCTAATCCGAGGTTTGCTCGACAACGCTCCCAGGTGCTTGAATGTTCTCAGCGGCACTGAGGGGTTGCCGCTGCGTCTTCGGGAGAAACGAGTAGGTCACGCCGGTGGTTGAACCGGCCGCCCGATGCTCACTCCGGCTGAGGCTCACTCCGGCCGATGCTCACTCCGGCCGAGGCGCGTCCTCGGCGGGCCGGGGTCCCTCGGCCAGCAGGGTGCGGAACCCGTCCTCGTCGAGGACGGGGACGCCCAACTCCACCGCCTTGTCGTACTTCGAGCCCGGCGCGTCGCCCGCGACCACGAACGACGTCTTCTTCGACACCGATCCGGCGGCCTTCCCGCCCCGGGCGATGATGGCCTCCTTGGCCTGGTCGCGGGAGAAACCGGTCAGCGATCCGGTCACCACGATGGTCAGGCCGGCGCACGTCGGCTCGATTCCGGTGTCGCGGTCGTCGGCCATCTTCACCCCGGCGGAGCGCCACTTGTCGACGATCGCGCGGTGCCAGTCCACCTCGAACCACTCGCGCAACGCCGCGGCGATGGTCGGACCGACGCCCTCGACGTCGGACAGTTCCTGCTCGCCGGCCGCCATGATGGCGTCCAGATCTCCGAAAGCCGTCGCCAGCGCCCGGGCCGCGGTGGGCCCGACGTGGCGAATCGACAGCGCCACCAGGATCCGCCACAGCGGACGGTCCTTGGCCCCCTGCAGATTAGCCAGCAGCCGCTTGGCGTTGGCCGACAGGTTTCCGTCCTTGGTGCGGAAGAAGTCGGCGCGCAGGAGGTCATCGGGGGTCAGCGCGAACAGGTCGCCCTCGTCGACGATGATCTTGCCCTGCAACAGTGCGCCCGCCGCCTCGTAACCGAGCCCCTCGATGTCCAGCGCACCGCGACCGGCCAGGTGGAACACCCTCTCCCGCAACTGCGCCGGGCAGGACCGGGAGTTGGGGCAGCGGATGTCGACATCGCCCTCCTTGGCCGGCGCGAGCAGGGTCCCGCACTCCGGGCAGTGGGTGGGCATGACGAACTCGCGCTGTGTGCCGTCGCGCAGGTCGACGACGGGGCCGAGCACCTCGGGGATGACATCACCGGCCTTGCGGATGATCACAGTGTCGCCGATCAGCACACCCTTGCGTCTGACCTCCGAGGCGTTGTGCAGCGTGGCCAGGCTCACCGTGGATCCGGCGACCCGCACCGGGTCCATGAACGCGAACGGGGTGACCCGCCCGGTCCGGCCGACGTTGACCCGGATATCGCGAAGGACGGTCTGTGCCTCCTCCGGCGGGTACTTGTAGGCCACCGCCCATCGCGGCGCCCGCGAGGTCGCCCCGAGTCGGCGCTGCTGGGCGAATTCATCGACCTTGACGACGATCCCGTCGATCTCGTGCTCGATCTGGTGGCGGCGTTCGCCCCAGTAGCCGATCCGCTCCTGCACCGCCGCCAGACCCCGCACCCGGGCGGTGTGCCCGGAGACCGGCAACCCCCACTGCCGCAGGGCCAGGTAGGCGTCGTGCAGAGAGTCCGGCCGGAAACCGTCGGCGTAACCCAACCCGTGGCAGATCATCCGCAGCGGCCGCCGCGCGGTCACGGCCGGGTTCTTCTGCCGCAGCGACCCGGCCGCGCTGTTGCGGGGGTTGGCGAACGGAGCCTTGCCCTCGGCGACCAGGCTGGCGTTGAGTTCCTCGAAGTCGGCGACCATGAAGAACACCTCGCCGCGCACCTCGAGCACGGCGGGCACCGGGTAATCGTTTGTGCCGGTGAGGGTTTCAGGGACGTCACCGATGGTTCGGGCGTTGAGGGTGACGTCCTCGCCAACGCGCCCGTCACCGCGGGTCGCGGCACGCTCGAGGCGACCTTCGCGGTAGACCAGCGCGATGGCCACACCGTCGACCTTCAACTCGCACAGGTACTCCGGGTCGGATCCGATCTCGTTCTCGACCCGGACCGACCATGCCTGCAGTTCCGCGCTGTCGAACACGTCATCGAGGCTGAGCATCCGTTCGAGGTGCTCGGCCGAGGTGAACTCGGTGGCGAAGCCCGCACCACCGACCAGTTGCGTCGGCGAGTCGGGCACCCGCAGTTCCGGGTAGCGCTCCTCCAGTGCCAGCAGTTCGTTGAAGAGCTTGTCGAAGTCGGCGTCGGAGACGATAGGCGCGTCCTTGACGTAATAGCGGAACTGATGGTCGCGCACCTCTTCGGCAAGTTCCTGCCAGCGACGGCGCACATCCGGGGCGATCGGGTCGGCGTCCGGGTCGGCGGTGCTCACCCAGGCAGGTTATCCGTTGCCGGTGAGTGAGGAGCCACGCAGAAGACCTCTCGGGAAACTTCTGCGTGGCTCCTCAACGAACGCCCTCACATCAGTTGCGCCCCGGCAGCTTCATCACGGCCTGGACCATCGGCAGCAGCGACTTCTGCCACAGCGTCGGAGAGACGCCGAACGGCGGGTCGAGGTTGAGCACCCGGGCGGTGGCGATCGTCTGCGCCTCGGTGTACTTCAGCAGCCCTTCGGGTCCATGCCGGCGGCCCACCCCGGACAGCCCCATGCCACCCATCGGGGCGCTGAGGCTGCCCCAGGCGAAGGCGTAGCCCTCGTTGACGTTGACGGTGCCGGACCGAAGGCGCGCGGCGATCTGCTCGCCCTCGGCGGTGGTGGCGGCCCAGACGCTGGCGTTGAGTCCGTATTCGGTGTCGTTGGCCCGCTCGACGGCCTCCTCGACGCCGCTGACCGGGTAGATCGAGACGACCGGGCCGAAGGTCTCGCTGGCGAAGCACTCCATATCAGGGGTGACGCCGCTGAGCACCGTGGGTTCGTAGAACAGCGGCCCGATATCGGGGCGCGCCTTGCCTCCGGCGATCACCTTGGCGCCCTTGGACTTCGCGTCCTCGACATGATCGGAGATGTTCTTGAGCTGCCCCTCGGAGATCAGGCTGCCCATATCGGCGGAGAAGTCATAGGACGTGCCGAGCGTCATCTTGCGCACCGCGTCGGCGAACTTGCGGGTGAACTCGTCGGCGATGGACTTCTCGACGTAGATCCGCTCGATGGAGATGCACAGCTGGCCCGCGTTGGAGAAGCAGGCCCGTGTGGCGGCCTTGGCCACCTTGTCGAGGTCGGCGCCGCGGGTCACGATCATGGCGTTCTTGCCGCCGAGTTCGGCGGAGAACCCGATCAGCCGGCGCCCGCACTGTTCGGCCAAATCACGCCCGGTGGCCGTGGAACCGGTGAACATCAGGTAGTCACAGTTCTGCAGGATCGTGGTGCCGACGACCGAGCCGGGGCCGGGCACGATGGCGTACAGATCCCGCGGCAGACCGGCCTGGTAGAGCAGTTCGGCGCAGGCCAGCGCGCAGTAGGGGGTCTGGCTGTCCGGCTTGAGGACCACGGCGTTGCCGGCGATCAGGGCCGGCACGGAGTCCGATGCGGTCAGGGTCATCGGATAGTTCCACGGCGAGATCACCCCGACAACACCCTTGGGCTGGTGGCCGACGGTGGTCTTGCCGATCCCGGGCAGCAACGCCTGCACCGTGTGCGGCTTGAGCAGATCGGCCGACACCCGGGCGTAGTAGTTCGCGTTGGCGATCAGGTCGATCAGTTCCTCCTGGGCGGCCCAGCGGGCCTTGCCGGCCTCGGCCTGCAAAAGGTCCATCAGGAAATCGCTGTTCTTGATCACCAGGTCGCGGTACCGCTCGACGATCTTGAGCCGCTCGGCGACCGGCCGATGGGCCCACTCGACCTGGGCGAGGCGCGCCCTGGCTATGGCGGCCTGCACGTCGACGGCGGTGCCGACCGGGATCGTCGCCAGCGGCTTGCCGGTGAACACCTCCTCCACCGTGCGGGTCGGCCGCGCGGCGGGATCCTCGATCGCAGCCAGGGAACGAAGACGATCGAAGACGTCGGCAGACGGAGCGGGCATGTCGCCACCTCTCAGGTGCTCGATGGGATTCTCGACGGGGTTGTCGTGCTGTCAGCCTATCGACCGCCGGGCGGGATTCAGAGCCCCTCGGGGCTGTCGGCGATCGCGGTGGCCACCCGTTGGGTCAAGCCGGTTACGGCCCGCGCCCACGACTCGTCCGCACCGGCCAGCCCGCAGGCCGGGCTGATCCCGACCCGCTGCGGCAGCACGGCACGCGGCAGACCCAGGCGGTCGGTGACGGCGGCAGTCGCCGCGGCCAGCTCCTCGACCCCGGGCCGGCGTTCGGCGGCGACGGCGCCCACCATCCCCAGAACCACGGACCGACCGGAGTCGGCGAACTCACCCAGACCGTCCAGCCCGGCGGCACCGAGCGCCCGGGCGTCCAGAGACACCGCACCGATAGCGCTGCGCTGCAGCACATTCCACGGAAAATCCTCCGCGCAACAGTGCAGCAGCACCTCACCTGAGGCTCGGTTCACACATTCGTCGAGCATCGCGATCGCCAGGACCTCGTCGACCGGGTGCACCGGGGTCAGTGCCGTGACCCCGGCAAGCCGGCCGCCCAGGGCAGCGGCCAGCAGGGGTTCGTCGAACTGCACCACCACCGGAGTCGAGAGCCGGCGCGCGACCTGGGCCCGGTGGATCGAGACCCCCTCGGCCAGCGATGCCGTCAGGTCGCGCACCGCGCCGGGATCGGTGATCGCGCGGTGGCCGTTGCCGAGTTCCAATTGGGCGGCCAGTGTCACCGGCCCGGGCGCCTGCACCTTGACCGTGCGACCCGGCTGCGGGCCGCCGGCCTTCTCCCACGCCTCCTCGAGGGCGTCGAGGTCCTCCTCGAGCAGGCTGGCGGCCCGGCGGGTGACCGCCCCCGGCCGCGCCGCGATCCGGTACCCGCGGACCACGGTGTCGATGGCGATGTCGACCAGCAGCGCCCCGGCCCGTCCGATCATGTCGGCCCCGATCCCGCGGGCCGGTAGCTCGGGCAGGTAGGGCAGCTGGTGCAACTCCCCGACGATGACCTCGACGGCGCGGCGCGGGCTGGTGCCCGGCCAGGAGCCGAGGCCGGTCGCCGCGGCGAAGACGCTCACCCGGCGGCCAACGTGGCGCTGGCCAGAACCTCGTCGCCGGCCGGGTCCGGGCGGTAGAGCACCACCGTCTGGCCCGCCGCGACCCCGCGCAGCGGCTCGCGCAATCTCACCCGCAGCACGCCGCCGACCAGTTCGGCCACGGCCGGGGCCACACCGCCATGGGCGCGGACCTGCACATCGCACTCGATCGGACCGACCGGCGCCGCACCGGCGGTGAACACCGGCCGCTGCCCGGTCAGTGACCACACGTCGAGGTCGGAGGCGGTGCCCACCCGCACCGTGCCGGACCCGGCGTCGATACCGGTGACGTAGCGCGGCCGCCCGTCCGGACCCGGCCCCGGGATCCCCAGGCCCTTGCGCTGGCCGATGGTGAAGCCGTGCACCCCGTCGTGGCGGGCCAGCACCGCGCCGTCGGCGTCGACGACGGCGCCCGGCCGCACCCCGATTCGCGCGCCCAGGAAGGCCCGGGTGTCACCGGAGGGGATGAAGCNNGAAGCAGATGTCGTGGCTGTCGGGCTTTTCGGCCACCGCCAGCCCGAGCCGGGCGGCCTCCTCCCGGATCGCCGCCTTCGGGGTGTCCCCGATCGGGAACACCGCGCGGCCCAGCTGCTCGGCGGTCAGCACGCCGAGGACATAGGACTGGTCCTTGTCGCGATCCACCGCCCGGCGCAGCCGACCCCCGGACAGCCGGGCGTAGTGGCCGGTGGCCACCGCGTCGAAGCCGAGTGCCACCGCGCGGGCGGCCAGTGCGGAGAACTTGATCCGTTCGTTGCAGCGCACGCACGGGTTGGGGGTCTCGCCCCGGGCGTAGGAGCCGACGAAGTCGTCGATCACGTCCGCTTTGAACCGGTCGGCGAAATCCCAGACGTAGAAGGGGATTCCGAGGATGTCGGCGACCCGGCGGGCGTCCCCGGCGTCTTCTCGCGAGCAGCAGCCGCGCGATCCGGTGCGCAGGGTCCCCGGAGCCTGCGACAGCGCCAGGTGCACACCGACCACCTCGTGGCCGGCCGCCACCATCCGCGCGGCCGCAACCGAGGAGTCCACACCGCCGCTCATCGCGGCCAGGAGCCTCATCGCGTTCCGGCCGACGCGCTCGCCAGCGCCGCCTGGCGGGCCCGTTCGACCGCTGAGGGGAGCACCCGCAGGACGGCCTCGACATCGTCGGCGGTGCTGGTGTGGCCCAGCGACAGACGCAGCGATCCACGGGCTGTCCCGGGGTCGGCACCCATCGCCAGCAGCACGTGCGAGGGTCGGGCCACCCCGGCGGTACAGGCCGAGCCGGTGGAGCACTCGATCCCGTTGGCGTCCAGCAGCATCAGCAACGAGTCACCCTCGCAACCCCGGAAGGTGAAGTGCGCGTTGCCCGGCAACCGGCGCTCCCCCACCGCGCCGTTGAGGCGGGTGTCGGCGATCGAACTCAGGACGCCGTCGATGAGGCGGTCCCGCAGATCGCTCAGCGCGGCAGCCTTATCGGTCTGGGCGCCGACGGCGATATCGGCGGCTGCCGCCATCGCGACCGCACCGGCGACGTCGAGGGTCCCCGAGCGCACGTCACGTTCCTGTCCGCCGCCGTGCAGCAGTGGCACGCAGGCGGTGTCCCGGCGCAGCAGCAGCGCGCCGACCCCGGTGGGCCCGCCGAACTTGTGCGCGGTGAGGCTCATCGCCGCAAGCCCCGAGGCCGCGAAGTCGACCGGGACCTGCCCGACCGCCTGGACCGCGTCACTGTGCATCGGGACGCCGAACTCGCTTGCCACGGCCGCCATCTCGGCAACCGGCATGACGGTGCCCACCTCGTTGTTGGCCCACATCACCGAGACCAGGGCGACGTCGTCATGGGCGGCCAGCGTCTCGCGCAGCGCGGCGGCGCTCACCGAGCCGTCGGCCGCACACGGCAGCAACGTCACCTCGGCACCCTCGTGCTCGGCCAGCCAGGTGACCGCGTCGAGCACGGCGTGGTGTTCGACGCCGGTGGTCACGATCCGGCGCCGGCGCGGGTCGGCGTCGCGGCGGGCCCAGTAGACGCCCTTGACGGCGAGGTTGTCGCTGTCGGTTCCGCCGGCGGTGATGATCACCTCGGAGGGGCGCGCACCCAATCGGGCGGCAAGGCTCTCCCGGGCCTCTTCCAGCCGGCGGCGGGCGGCACGGCCCGCGGTGTGCAGCGAGGAGGCGTTGCCGACGGTGGCCAGCGCAGCAGTCATCGCCTCGATGGCCTCGGGGTGCATCGGGGTGGTGGCGGCATGGTCGAGATACACCGTGCTCATGACGCAGTCGAGAATACCGGCCGGGTCCGGCCCGGCTCCCCGGCGAACGGCCTCTTCGGCCCCGACCGCCCCGTCTAAGCGGCCGAGTCGTGGGAGCATTGCCCCGTGTGTTTCTCGATGACGGCTGATCTGGTGGTGGGTACGGCGCTGGTTCCGGTGGCGGCGGCGTCACTGAAGCTGGTCAGGAACCGGCGCGAGGTCCTGTTCGCCGCGCTGCCTGCGCTGTTCGCCCTGCACCAGTTCATGGAGGTCGCGGTATGGGCGGGGCTGGACGGTGATGTCTCGCCCGGACTGGCCGAGTTGGCGATGCGGGCGTATCTGTTCATAGCCTGGCCGCTGTTGCCCACCTATGTGCCATTGGCGGTGATGCTGCTCGAGCCGCCGGAGCGGGCGCGGCCCCGGGCTGCGCCGTTCCTCGCCCTGGGCCTCGTCGTCTCGGCGTATCTGGCGTACGTTGTCCTGTTCAATCCGGTCGAGGTGATCCGTCATCCCAACGGCCTGGAATACGCGACCGTCGTCACCCATCCGATGGTGTGGGCGGTGGCCTACATCGTCGCGGTGATCGGGCCGCCGCTGCTGTCCGGCTACCGATCGATCGTCGTCTTCGGGGCGCTCAACCTGGTGGGCCTGATAACGGTCGCGATTTTCTACGCCCAGGCGTTCGCATCGCTGTGGTGCATCTTCGCCGCCGTCTCCTCGGTGCTGATCCTCATCCACATGATCCGGCGCCGGGCCACCCCGGAGGCCGATCGGCTGCCCGGCAGCCCCCGGCCGGCGCCGGTCTGAACCGACCCACTAACGCACGACGCCCGGCCCCGATAACCGGGCCGGGCGTCGCAGCGGACGATCCGGAGATCAGCCTTTCCGTGCCTTGACCGCCTCAGTCAGCTGCGGGGTCACGTTGAACAGGTCACCGACGATCCCGAGATCCGAGATCTCGAAGATCGGGGCTTCCTCGTCCTTGTTCACCGCAACGATCGTCTTGGAGGTCTGCATACCCGCGCGGTGCTGGATGGCACCGGAGATGCCCAGCGCGATGTACAGACGCGGGGCCACGGTCTTTCCGGTCTGGCCGATCTGGAACTGACCCTCGTAGTAGCCGGAGTCCACCGCGGCACGGGAGGCGCCCACCGCACCGCCCATGGCGTCGGCGAGGTCCTCGACCACCTTGAAGTTCTCCGCACTGCCCACGCCGCGGCCGCCGGCGATGACGATGGCGGCCTCGGTGAGCTCCGGACGCGCGCTTTTCTGCGCGGGCTGGCGGGCGGTGATCCGCACGGCGTTCTCTGCCGCGGCGGGCACCTCGACGCTGACCTGCTCGCCGGCGCCGGCGGCGGGAGCGGGTTCGACCGCACCCGGGCGCAGCGTGATCACCGGAACATCGCCCTCGGCCTTGGCCTCGACGGTGTAGGCGCCGCCGAACACCGAGTGCACGCCGATACCGCCGGGCTTGACCTCGATGACGTCGGAAAGGATGCCCGAGCCGATCCGCGCTGCCAGCCGGCCACCGATCTCCTTGCCCTCGGCCGTGGCGGCCAGCAGCACCGCCGCCGGGGCGGCCGACTCGGACAGGTTGGCGAGGACGTCGACATACGGGGTGATCAGGACGTTCTCCGCATCGGCGGACTCGGCCACGTAGATCTTGGCGGCGCCCGCCGCCTTGAGGTCCTCGACCAGCGGGGCGGCGGTCCCGGGGGCACCGATCACGACCGCCGACGGCTCGCCCAGCGCGCGGGCCGCGGTGAGAAGTTCGGCGGTGACCTTCTTCACCGCGCCTTCGGAGTGCTCGACGAGCACCAGTACTTCAGCCATGGGTTATCTCTTTTCTGGGGAGTCTTTGGGTGCAGGAACCGTTGCCGGCGCCGGCTCTAGATGATCTTCTGCGCGACCAGATACTCGGCGATCTTGGCTCCGCCGTCGCCTTCATCGGTCAGCTTCTCACCGGCGGCCTTGGGCGGCTTCGGCGTCGAGGACTGCACCCGCGACACCGCATTGGCCAGACCCACCTCGTCGGCCTCCACACCGATGTCGGCCAGCGTCAGGGTGGTCACTTCCTTCTTCTTGGCGGCCATGATGCCCTTGAAGGACGGGAAGCGCGGTTCGTTGATCTTCTCGTGCACGCTGATCACCGCGGGCAGTGTGGCCTCGACGTTGAACACGCCCTCGTCGGTCTCCCGCTCGCCGCTGATCTTGGATCCCTCGATGACCACGGTGCGCATGTGGGTCATCTGCGGCAGCCCGAGGTACTCGGCGATGATGGCCGGGATCGCCCCGCCGGTGCCGTCGCTGGCCGCGTTGCCCGTGATAACCAGTTCGGTGCCCTCGATGGTGCCCAGAGCGCGGGCCAGCGCCCAGCCGGTCTGAATCATGTCCGAGCCGTGCAGTCCGTCGTCGAGCAGGTGAACACCCTTGTCGGCACCCATTGAGAGCGCTTTGCGGATGGCCTCGCCGGCTTTCTCGGGGCCGGCGGTCAGCACCGTCACGGTGCTGTCCCCGCCCTCGCGCTCCTTGATCTGCAGCGCTTCTTCGACGGCCTTCTCGTTGATCTCGTCGAGCACTGCGTCGGAGCCCGCCCGGTCAAGGGTGAAGTCGGTGTCCGACAACCTGCGGTCCGAGTAATCGGGAACCTGTTTGATCAGAACCACGATATTCGTCATGGCTTCTCTACGTCCTCCTGGCAGATCGCGCGACCGTCATATGCCGCGCTGTGGGGGTGACATCCGGTGACCTCACCATGTTACTAGTCAGTAACTTCTGGCGGATCGCACCCTAACGATAGCTTGCCGCCGAAGGTGTTCTCGCAGGCCTGTCACCACCGGACGGGTTCGCGATTTCCCAGCGGCGGGATAGCCTGCGTTGCGATGAACGCGCACCTGACGGACGCCGCCGACGACGGTCTGCCGCTGACCGGCGAACGCACCGTGCCCGGGTTGGCACAGGAGAACTACTGGTTTCGCCGCCACGAGGTCGTCTACCGCTGGTGTTCGGATATGTGCGCAGGTCAGGAGGTTCTCGAAGCCGGGTGCGGGGAAGGCTACGGGGCCGACCTGATCGCCTCGGTGGCACGCCGGGTGGTGGCCGTGGACTATGACGCGGCAACCGTCGCCCACGTGCGCACCCGCTATCCCCGGGTGGAGGTGATGGCCGCCAATCTGGTGGCGGTCCCGATGCCCGACACCTCGGTCGATGTTGTGGTGAACTTCCAGGTCATCGAGCATTTGTGGGATCAGCCACAGTTCATTACCGAATGCTTACGGGTGTTGCGCCCGGGCGGGCTGCTGCTGATCTCGACCCCGAACCGCATCACCTTCACCCCGGGCAGCGACACCCCGGTCAACCCGTTCCACACCCGCGAGCTCAACGCCGCCGAGCTGGCCGAACTGCTCACCGGCGCCGGCTTCCGGATCGACGGGCTGTACGGGGTGTTCCACGGCCCGCGGCTGCTCGAGATGGACATCCGGCACGGCGGCTCGATCATCGACGCCCAGATCGCCCGGGCGCTCGCCGACGCCCCGTGGCCGGCCGAGCTGGCGGCCGACGTCGCCGCGGTGCGAACCGAGGACTTCGACCTGCTGCGCGCCGACGAGCGCGACATCGACGACAGCCTGGACCTGGTGGCGATCGCGGTGCACCCGTGATTCCCGGGCAGTTCACCCTGGTGCTGCACACCCACCTGCCGTGGTTGGCCCACCACGGCCGCTGGCCGGTCGGCGAGGAGTGGCTCTACCAGTCCTGGTCGGCGTCCTACCTGCCGCTGATGCGCACACTGCGCACCCTGGCCGCCGAGGGCCGCCGCGGGCTGATCACGCTCGGCGTGACACCCGTGGTCACCGCGCAGCTCGACGATCCGTACTGCCTCGACGCCATGGACCGCTGGCTGGCCAACTGGCAGCTGCGTGCGCTCGAGGCGGCCAACGTACACACCGCGACCGGCGCCGCACCCGGCACCGCCAGCGCTCCGGAAGCCTTGCGGGCGTTCGGAATTCGTGAGCACGACGAGGCCGAACGCGCGCTCGAGGACTTCGGTACGTTGTGGCGGCACGGGGCCAGCCCGCTGCTGCGCGAGCTCATCGACGCCGGCACGGTGGAGTTGCTGGGCGGTCCGCTGGCGCATCCGTTCCAGCCGCTGCTCAACCCGCGGTTGCGTGAGTTCGCCCTTCGCGAGGGCCTGGCCGACGCCCGGCAGCGCTTCGCCCACACCCCGACCGGGATCTGGGCGCCGGAGTGCGCCTACGCGCCGGGCATGGAGCACGACTACGCCGCCGCGGGCGTGGGGCACTTCATGGTCGACGGCCCCTCCCTGCACGGCGACACCGCGCTGGGCAGACCGGTCGGCGACACCGGCGTGGTGGCGTTCGGCCGGGATCTGCAGGTCTCCTACCGGGTCTGGTCGCCCAAGTCCGGCTATCCCGGTAACCCCGCCTACCGCGACTTCCACACCTACGACCACCTGACCGGGCTGAAGCCGGCCCGGGTCACCGGCCGCAACGTCGACTCCGACGCCAAGGCGCCCTACGACCCGCAGCGCGCCGACCGGGCCGTCGACGGCCACGTCGCGGACTTCGTCGGCGTGGTGCGCGAACGGCTGATCTCCGAGTCCGCGCGCATCGGGCGGCCCGCCCACGTCATCGCCGCCTTCGACACCGAACTGTTCGGGCACTGGTGGTACGAGGGCCCGGTCTGGCTGGAGCGGCTGCTGCGCGCGCTGCCCGAGGCCGGTGTGCGGGTCGGCACCCTGCGCGATGCCCTGGACAATGGATTCGTCGGTGCGCCAGTCGAATTGCCGCCCAGCTCGTGGGGTTCCGGCAAGGACTGGCAGGTGTGGGCCGGTGACCAGGTCGCCGATCTGGTGCGGCTCAACACCGAGGTGGTGGAGACCGCGCTGAGCACCGTCGACAAGGCCCTCGGACAGACCGACACCGCGCCGACGCGGGACTTCGTCGCCGACCAGATCCTGCGCGAAACCCTGCTGACGGTGTCCAGCGATTGGCCGTTCATGGTCAGCAAGGACTCCGCGGCCGACTACGCCCGCTACCGCGCCCATCTGCACGCGCATGCCACCCGCGAGATCGCCGGGGCGCTGGCCTCCGGGCGCCGGGAGAGCGCCGAACGGCTGGCCCAGGGCTGGAACCGGGCCGACGGGCTGTTCGGCGCGCTGGATGCGCGGCGGCTGCCGCGATGAAGGTCCCGCTGGTCCGCGAGCGTGCGTGTCTGCACACTGACACGCCGACGCGGGTGACGGTTTGCGCACGCTCGCGCCGGATGGCGCCGCGATGAAGGTCCTGCTGGTCTCGTGGGAGTACCCGCCGGTGGTGATCGGCGGGCTGGGCAGGCACGTCTACCAACTCGCGACCGCTCTGGCCGCCGGCGGGCACGAGGTGGTGGTGCTGGCCCGCAGGCCGGCGGGCACCGATCCGAGCACCCACCCCACCACCGACGACACCGTTGAGGGTGTGCGCGTCATCGCCGCCGCCCACGATCCGCACGAGTTCGACTTCGGCCCCGACATGATGGCGTGGACGCTGGCCATGGGGCACGCCATGACCCGCGCCGGGTTGCGGTTGCACACCGAGGGCTGGCGCCCCGACGTGGTGCACGCGCACGACTGGCTGGTCGCGCACCCGGCGATCGCGCTGGCCGAATCGTTCGATGTGCCTTTGGTTTCCACCGTGCATGCCACCGAGGCCGGCCGGCATTCCGGTTGGGTGTCCGGCCGGATCAGTCGGCAGGTGCACGCGCTGGAGTCCTGGCTGGTGCACGAGTCCGACTCGCTGATCGCCTGCTCGGTGTCGATGGCCGAGGAGATCACCGAACTCTTCGGGCCGATCGCGGCGGAAATGACCGTGATTCCCAACGGAATCGACTCCAGCCGTTGGCCGTTCGCGCGCCGCCAGCGCCACGGCGGGCCGCCCGAGTTGCTGTTCTTCGGCCGGCTGGAGTACGAGAAGGGCGTGCACGACGCGATCGCCGCGCTACCGCGGATTCGTCGCACCCATCCGGGAACCACGCTGACCATCGCCGGTGATGGCACCCAGCGGGCCCGGTTGGTCGAGGTGGCCCGAAATCACCGGGTGCTCAAGGCCGTTCGGTTCCTCGGCGAGGTCGATCACGACGAGCTACTGCGGCTGCTGCATCGCGCCGACGCGGCCGTGCTGCCCAGCCACTACGAACCGTTCGGCATCGTCGCGCTGGAGGCGGCGGCCGCGGGTATCCCCCTGGTCACCGCCAACGTGGGCGGCCTCGGCGAGGCGGTGATCCCCGGCCGGACCGGGATCTCGCACCCGCCGCGCGACCTCGCCGCGCTGGCCGCCGCGGTGCGCGCGGTGCTCGACGACCCGGCCGCCGCCCAGCGGCGGGCGGTGGCGGCGCGGCAGCGACTCACCGCCGACTTCGACTGGCACACGGTGGCGCACAACACCGCCCAGGTGTATCTGGCGGCCAAGCGCCGCGAGCGCGAACCGCTGCCCCGCAGGCCCATCGTGGAGCAGGCGCTGCCCGGCCGGTCCGACTGACCGGACCCCTCCCCGCCCGTCCGCCTTCAGACCACGAACAGCAGCGCGCCCGCCGCGACCAACTCGACCAGAAGATAGAACCAGTTCGGGTAGAACGCGGTTCGGTCACCCACGAGCGCGGAGACGATCCGGCCGAAGGCCATACCGATGAGGGCGACCGCCACGGCGAGGACGATGCCCGACCGCAACTCCGGTCGCGCCAACGCGTAGGCCAGCACCCCCGCGACGGCGACGCCGAAGCCCCCGTAGACGGCACGGACCTCGGCCCGCGCCTCCGGCCGGTCGAGCGAGATACCGAAGGGTCTGATCAGCGCCGCGGGGGCGGCCAATCCGTAGCCGCCCATCCCTAGAAAGAAGACCCCGACCCCGGCGATCAATGCCACATCCACGGCACCGATGGTCGCTCAACCCGGCGCCTGCGTCCAGGACATCTGGCCCACAGGTCGCGCCACGTCGCCCGCCTAGTGGCTGGCCTTCTTGCGCTCGATATCGGCCAGCGCCGCCGCCAGCTCGGCGCGCTGAGCCGCCGAGGTCTCCCAGGCCAGCCTGCGGTTCTTGACCACCTTCGCCGGCGAGCCGACCGCGATCGAGAAGTCCGGGATCTCGCCCTTGACCACCGCGTGGGCGCCCAGCACGCA